>NZ_JAQGKZ010000002.1 GCF_028289855.1 Sphingomonas bacterium
GAGGAAGTCGCGGAGTATCAGGGCGCCTACAAGGTCACCCAGGGCCTGCTCGATGAGTTCGGGGCCAAGCGCGTCGTGGACACGCCGATCACCGAATATGGCTTTGCCGGATTGGGCGCGGGCGCGGCGATGGGCGGACTTCGCCCGATCGTCGAGTTCATGACCTTCAATTTCGCGATGCAGGCGATCGACCATATCGTCAATTCGGCGGCGAAGACCAATTACATGTCGGGCGGTCAGATGCGCTGTCCGATCGTGTTTCGCGGCCCCAATGGCGCGGCGAGCCGCGTCGGCGCACAGCATTCGCAGAACTATGGGCCGTGGTACGCCAGCGTCCCCGGCCTGATCGTCATCGCGCCCTACGACGCGGCCGACGCCAAGGGGCTGCTCAAGGCCGCGATCCGCACCGAAGATCCGGTCGTCTTCCTCGAAAACGAATTGCTCTACGGTCGCAGCTTCGACGTGCCCGCGCTCGACGATTACGTCCTGCCGATCGGCAGGGCGCGGATCATGCGCGAGGGCAAGGACGTTACGATCGTGAGCTATTCGATCGGCGTGGGGGTATCGCTCGAAGCCGCCGATAAGCTGGCCGAGGAAGGGATCGACGCCGAGGTTATCGACCTGCGCACGCTGCGCCCGCTCGACAAGGCGACGGTGCTCAAGAGCCTCGCCAAGACCAATCGCATCGTCGTCGCCGAGGAAGGCTGGCCGACCTGCTCGATCGCCGCCGAAGTCGCGGCGTTCGTGATGGAGGAGGGGTTCGACGACCTAGACGCGCCAGTGCTGCGCGTCACCGACGAGGACGTGCCGTTGCCTTATGCGGCGAACCTGGAGAAACTTGCGCTGATTTCCGCCGACAAGGTGGTGAGCACCGTGAAGAAGGTGTGCTACCGCTGATCCGACTGAGGGTCGGACAAGGGAGGCGGCGCTGTCCACTGGCGCGTTAGGGTTGGTTGGAGCAGCGCTCGCGCTGGCGATCGTCGCCACGTGCTGGGTGCTGTACGCCGGCCTGCGTGCCAAGGCGGCGGCTGGCGCGACCGCGGTCGATAACGATAAGCTGTCGTCCTTGCTCGCTTCCGGGCCAGCCTTGGCGATGGTCGTGCGTGCCGACGGTCGGCTCGAATTACCTGATCGGTTGGCCGACTGGCTCGGGTTGGTGCCACCGCCGCGGTTTCTCGACGACATGGTGACGCCCGGTGCTGGGCTCACCAGCGAGGACGCCGCGATGTTGAGCGCTGCGGTGACCGCGGCGCAGAAGGCAGGCGAACCGTTCGTGCTGGCGATCCGTTCGCAAGGCTCCGCCCGCACGCTGACCGCGCGGGGCCAGCGCGCGCCGCGAGAGATGGGCGCGCCCGGCGGCGTGATCATCTGGTTTTTCGATGCGACCGAAAGCCAGGCGCAGATCGGGCAATTGCTCGGCGAAACCGCGCAACTGACCGACGCCTTTGCCGCGCTAAAAGGGCTGATCGAGGCCGCGCCGTTGCCCATGTGGTATCGCGGCCCCGATTTGCGGCTGGCGATGGTCAACTCCGCCTATGTCCGCGCGGTCGAGGGGCAGGACGCGCGCGATGTCGTGGCGCGCGGGGTCGAATTGATCGAGGGATCGGGCGCGGGCGGGCCGCTCGCCAGTGCGGTCAAGGCGCGCGACAGCGACCGGCCTGCGACCGCGACCTTGCCGGCGACGATCAATGGCGCGCGGCGGATGCTGCGCGTGCACGACGTGCCGCTGCCGACCCCGCCCGGCGGCGTGGCGGGATTCGCGATCGACGTCGATGAGCTCGAACAGGCGCGCGGTGGGATCAAGCGGTTCGCCGATGCGCAACGCGTGATGCTCGACCGGCTGTCGGCTGGCGTCGCGCAATTCGCTGCCGATAAGTCGCTGACCTTCTGCAACCAGCCGTTCCAGCGGATGTTCGCGATGCGCGGCGAATGGCTTGCCGACCGGCCCGAATTCGACCGCGTGCTCGAACGCATGCGCGAGTCCAATCGCTTGCCCGAAGTGCGCGATTTTCCCGGCTGGAAGGCCGAGCGTCGCGACTGGTTCCTCGCTGCAACCGGCGCGATCGAGGAAAGCTGGACATTGCCTGGCGGCACGCATCTGCGCGTGGTCGGGCATCCGCTGCCCGACGGCGGATTGCTGTTGATCTTCGAGGATCGCACGGAGCAGGTCCAACTCGCCAGCGCCCGCGATACACTATTGCGCGTCCGGACCGCGACGTTCGACAATCTGTTCGAGGCGCTAGGCGTGTTCGCCGGTGACGGGCGGCTGCAGATCTGGAACGACAAATTCCGTCAGATTTGGGGGTTTGAGGAAGCGTTCCTGGCGACGCATCCGCGCATCGACGCCCTGGTCGAGCAAGGATCGAACAAACTCGCCCAGCCCAGCCGCGCCGGTGTTATAGCCGAACTAGTGCGATCAGCGGCAGTCGGGCGCACACAACGCGCAGGCCGCGTCGCGTTCGCCGACGGGCGGCATTTCGAGTTCGCGGGCGTACCGTTGCCCGACGGCAACGCGCTGTTCACGATGCTCGACATTTCCGACAGCCGCCGCGCCGAGCAGGCTTTGCGCGACCGTAATGAGGCGCTTGAGGCGGCGGACCGCGTCAAGACGGCATTCGTCGCCAATATGAGCTACGAATTGCGCACGCCGCTGACGTCGATTCAGGGCTTCGCCGAGATGATGGGCGAGGGTTACGCAGGAAAGCTGTCTAAACAAGCAGACGGCTATGTCGATGCCATTCTGGAGTCGGTTGCGCGACTGTCGGCATTGGTGGACGACGTGCTCGATTTGACCGAAGGCGAGCGCAAGATCGAGCGCCGGGACATCGATCTCGAAAGCATCGCCTACACCGCCGCCGAAGCCGTCGCACCCGCGGCCAAGCGCAAGATGATAGACTTTGCAATCGAGGTTGCGCCATCGACCGGCTCCGTGAAGGGCGACGCCAAGAAATTGCGCGAGATGGTCGAGCATTTGCTGCGCCATGCGGTCGCTGGGGTCGACGAGGGCGGTCGAGTGCTTCTCCATACCGACGGCGACCCGGCGCGCGCGCGGATTGTCGTGTCTGACGATGGGGCGGGCATGGATCAAAGCGCGGTCGATAGGGCGTTCGACCAGTTCGCGGAGCCCACGGTGCACGACGAAGACCGCGCGCTCGGGCTCGGCCTACCGCTCGCGAAGCAATTCGCCGAGGCGCATGGCGGCACTATCCAGTTGCTATCGGAACCCGGCGCGGGGACGCTGCTGACGGTCGAACTGCCGCGTTGATGCACCTCGGGATGCCGCAGGACAGCGAGGAGTTGGGCGCCGCGCTGGCGAGGGTGGCTGCGGCTGGCGACGTCATAACGCTCTCCGGCCCGCTCGGCGCGGGAAAGACCAGCATCGCGCGGGGCTTGCTCGCCGCGCTGGGGCTGGCAGGCGAAGCGCCATCGCCGACCTTCGCGATCGTCCAGCCCTACGCGCCGCCCGAGACTCGACTGCCGGTCATGCACGTCGATCTGTATCGGATCGAGGATCCGCAAGAGATCGAGGAACTCGGCCTCGACGAAGCGCAAGCGGAGTCGGTGCTGGTCGTCGAATGGCCCGAACGCGCGCCGGGGCACTGGCCCGAAGCGCTGGCGTTGAGCCTGGACTTCGCACCGGATGGCGGTCGCGCCTTGACAGCAAGCGTGCCCACGGCATGGGAGGGCCGATGGCCCCTGACATGAACCCGCCGGCGGGCGCCGCCGCTTTCCTCGATCAGCTGGGATGGGGCGACGCCGACGTGCTGCCGCTCGCGGGCGATGCGTCGTTCCGGCGCTATTTCCGCGTTGCGGATCATGGCCGCAGCGCTATCCTGATGGATGCGCCCCCGCCACACGAGGACCCGAAGCCGTTCCTCGACGTCGCCGAATGGCTGACGACACGCGGCTTTCCGGCGCCGGCGATTTTCGGCACCGATCTGACGCAAGGTCTCGTCCTGCTCGAGGATTTCGGCGATGCGCGGATGCGCGAGACGGTCGATGCCGCGCCCGAATCGCTGCTGCGGTTGTACGAGGCGGCGGTGGATATCCTCATTCGCTTGCGCGACGAACCGGCGGGGCCATGGAAGGCGTATGACCGCAAGGAGATGCATCGCGAGGCTGATTTGCTGGTCGAATGGTACTGCCCCGCGGTCGGGCTGGATGTGAGCATCGACGAATATCGTGCAGCGTGGGATGCGGTGTTCGAGACGGCGTTGGCGGCTGAGCCGGTGACGGTGCTGCGGGACTATCATGCCGAAAACCTGATGCTGATCGGTGGGACCGAAGCGCTCGGGCTGCTCGATTTCCAGGATGCCGCCGCTGGCCACCCGGCGTACGATCTTGTCTCGCTGCTGCAAGACGCGCGGCGCGATGTCGAGCCGGCGATTGAGGGCGCCATGCTAGATCGCTATCGCAGAATCACCGGCGCGGGCGCCGATTTCGACGCCGCCTATCACGTGCTCGGCGCACAGCGGAACGCCAAGATCGTCGGGATCTTCACGCGGCTGTGGCAACGCGACGGGAAGCCGCGTTATCCGGCACTGTGCCCGCGCGTCTGGCGCTACCTCAACTTCGATCTCGACCATCCCGCGCTCGGCCCCGTCAAGGCGTGGTTCGACGCCAATATCCCGGCCGACAAGCGCGGCGACCCCATGGAAGTCGCCAGCGCATGAACGCCAAGCGCACGCTGTCGATCCGCCCCGATCCCGGTGGTGCGGTGCCCGAAACCGCAATGGTGATGGCGGCGGGGATCGGCAAGCGCATGCGCCCGCTGACCGCGACGCGGCCCAAGCCGCTGATCCCGGTGGCGGGTCAGGCGTTGCTCGACCATGTGTTCGACCGGCTGCGCGCAGGCGGCATCAAGCGCGCGGTGGTCAACGTCCATTACCTCGCCGATGCGCTTGAGGCGCACCTCAGAGCGCGCGTGAAGGATATCGAAGTGATCGTGTCCGACGAGCGCGACACGCTGATGGAAACCGGCGGCGGGATCGTGAAGGCGCGCGAGATGATCGGCGACAAGCCGTTCCTCGTCGTCAACGCCGACAATCTATGGGTCGATGGCCCCGCCGACACGATCAAACTGCTCGCGTCGCGCTGGGACGATGCGACGATGGACGCATTGTTGCTCGTCGTGCCGTATGCCCGCGCGCATAATCATCCCGGTCGGGGCGATTTCCACCTCGACGCGCAAGGCAAGATCACCGGCCGCCGCAAGCCGGGCCGCGTCGCGCCATTCGTCTATACGGGGGTGCAGATCCTGTCGCCGCGGGTGATCCGCGACTGGCCGGAGGGGCCGTTCTCGACCAACTTGTTCTGGGTTCGCTCTATCGAGGACGGACGCGCGTACGGCTTCGTCCATCAGGGACTGTGGTTCGACGTGGGATCGCCGCCCGCCATCGCCAAAACAGAGGCGCTCCTGATCGATGCCTGAGCGCGGCCTCGCGCTCTACACGATCCCCGCGCAGCGCGCGTTCGCGGACTCTCTCGTCGCGGGGCTGATGAAGCGATACGGCGACGATCCGCTGCGGCTGGCGCGCGGGATGGTGTTGTTGCCCAACAATCGCGGAAGGCGCGCGGTGCAGGATGCGTTCGTGCGCGCGAGCGGCGGCGGGTTGCTGCTGCCGCGGCTCGTCACGATCGGCGATCCGTCGCTCGACGAAGCGGCGGGCGCGATGCTCGATCCCGCGGATGATGAGGCGCCGCTACCACCTCCGGTTGCGCCGCTCGCGCGGCGGATGGTCTTGGCGCGGTTGGTCGGCGAAGCGCGGACGCGGGAGGGCGCCCCAGTAACCGCGGACGAGGCGGTGCGGCTGGCGGGGGCGCTGGCGCGGACGCTCGATCAATTGTTGGTCGAAGGAATTCCGCCGGAGAGGTTGCGCAAACTCGAATTGACCGAAGCGCTATCAGAGCATTGGGACCGGGCGCGCGAATTGTTCGAACTGGTGATCGATCGCTGGCCGGCTGAACTCTCGCGGATCGGCGCGACCGACGCGGCAGAGCGACGGGCTCGGATGCTCGAGCGGCTTGCGGCGCGATGGAAGGAATTGCCGCCCGCGGGTTTCGTCTGTGCCGCCGGCATTAGCGATCCGGCGCCCGCGGTCGCGGCGTTGCTGCGCGGAACCGCCGAACTGCCCGAAGGCACCGTCGTGTTCCAGGATCTCGCGCTGGAAATGCCCGCCGAGGAATGGGATGCGCTCGGCCCGCACAAGCCCGACCCCGATACCGACCTGCGCAAGCGGTCGATCGAGACTCATCCGCAGTTCCAGCTCAAGCTGCTGCTCGACCGGATCGGGGCGGGGCGGGGTGAGGTGCGGCAATGGTCGGCAGGGTCGGATCACGACGCATCGCTGGCGCGCGGCCGGGCCATCGCCAACGCGCTCGCGCCAGCCGATTTCACTGGCAAGTGGACGACGCTCGACGCCGATCGGCGGCGGCTGGCGGGGATCCGCGCGGTCGAACTGGCGACCGCCGCTGACGAGGCGCAGACGATCGCGCTGGCGTTGCGGGAGGCGCTCGAGACGCCGTGGCGGACGGCGGCGCTGGTCACCCCGGACCGCGCGCTTGCCGAACGTGTCGCGGCGCATTGCGCGCGCTGGGGGATCGCGATCGACGATACCGCGGGCCGCCCGCTGGCGACGCGCGCGCCGGGCACGTTGCTGACCGTACTGGCGGAAGCCGCGGCGCAGGATTTCGCGCCGCTGGCGTTGCTCGCCTTGCTCAAGCATCCGCTGGTGCAGAACGGACCGCCGCGCACCTTGTGGCTCGACGGCGCGCGCGCGCTCGACCGGGCGCTACGGGGACCGCGACCGGCGCCAGGGCTCGGCGGGGTCGATGCGCATCTGCGCGACGGCGACGAGCGCGAAGCCCAGATTCGCGCGGCGGCGCTGTTGGCATGGCCCGACATCCGCGCGCTGCTCGAACCGATCGCGCAATGCTTCGGCGAGGGCGAGCAACCGCTGACGGCGATGATCGCGACGTTGCGCGAAACCGCGCAGGCCTTATGCGGCGATATGCTGTGGGCCGGCCCGGCTGGGCGCGCTGCGGCCGAATTGCTCGCCGAACTAGAAATCCAGGCAGCGAACGGTCCGCCGCTCGCCGACCCGGCCAGCGTCGCACCGCTGCTGCGCACGCTGATGGAGGAAGTCGCGGTGCGCCCGCCGCAGGGTGGGCATCCGCGGCTCGCAATCTACGGTTTGATCGAGGCGCGCTTGCAGAGCGCCGACCTGATGATCCTGGGCGGGCTGAACGAAGGGACGTGGCCCGCCATCGCTCAGCCCGACCCCTGGCTCGCGCCGCGCATCCGCGCCGAGCTCGGGCTGCCGGGGCTGGAGCGCAATATCGGCGTCGCCGCGCACGATTTCGCCAATGCGTTGGGCGCGCCATACGTGCTGATCACAAGGTCCCGGCGCGATGGCCGTTCGCCGACTTTGGCGTCGCGCTTCTGGTTGCGGCTCGAGGCGCTGGCCGGTGAGCGCTTCGACTATGCGCCCGATCTCGCGCGCTGGGCGGCGGCAATCGATGATCCGGGCGAGCACCTCCCCGCCGACCGCCCCGCACCCGCGCCAGAGGACCGCCCGCATCGCATTTCGGTGACCGAGGTCGATACGCTCAAGGCCGATCCGTTCGCGTTTTATGCGCGCAAGGTACTGAAGGTGTCGCCGATCGACGCGGTCGATGCCGATCCCAGCCCGGCATGGCGCGGCAACCAGGTGCATGCGATCCTGCAGGATTGGTTCGAACAGGACGCCGCCGCGCCCGCAGCGCTGCGCCCGCGAGTCGAGCGGCTCCTGACGGACCAGCGCACTCACCCGATGATCCGCGCCTTGTGGGGGCCGCGGCTGCGCGAGGCGATCGACTGGGTCGCCGGCGAGGTCGAGGCGCGCGCGAGCGAGCGCAGCATCCTCGCTGTCGAAGGGCGGGGGACACTCGAACTGTTCGGGGTCGAGCTGACCGGGCGGTTCGACCGGATCGACCGGCGCGACGACGGCAGCCTGGTTGTAGTCGATTACAAGACCGGCCAGCCGCCCTCGATCGCGGCGGTTCGCGAGGGGTTCAGCTTGCAACTCGGCTTGCTCGGGTTGATCGCCGAACGCGGCAAGTTCGCCAATGTCACTGGCACCGCAACGGGCTTCGAATATTGGTCGCTGGCGCGCAATTACCGCAGCGGCGGGTTCGGCTATGTCGAAAGCCCGTGCGATCCGAAGAAGCGCGATCCGATCCCCGCCGACGAATTCGTCGCCCGCGCGACGCGCAACTTCGAAGGCGCGGCGGCCAAGTGGTTGACCGGAACCGAGCCGTTCACCGCCAAGCTGCGTCCCGAATATGCGCCCTATGGCGATTACGACCAGTTGATGCGCCGCGATGAATGGTACGGGCGTGAGTAAGGCCGCCGGCAACCTTCCGGCGTTAGTCGACGAACAGGCGCGCGCGAGTAATCCGGGCGCGCATGTCTGGCTCGCGGCGTCGGCGGGCACGGGCAAGACCCAGGTGCTGGCGGCGCGAGTTTATCGCCTGCTGCTCGGCGGCACCGATCCGGGCGCGATCCTGTGCCTGACCTTCACCAAGGCCGGCGCGGCTGAAATGGCAGGGCGGATCAACGCGCGGTTGGCGGCGTGGGTGCGGATGGATGAGACGCTGTTGTTCAACGACCTGCGTGCGTTGGGCGAAGACGGAGGCCGGAAGCAAATCGAGTTGGCTCGTACGCTGTTCGCCAAGGTCCTCGACGCGCCGGGCGGCGGGTTACGTATCCAGACGATCCACGGCTTCTGCCAGTCGCTGCTCGCGGCGTTTCCGGTCGAGGCGGGGCTGGTGCCGGGGTTCCGCCCGCTCGAAGCGCGTGAGGAAGCGCAGCTGGCGCATGAGGCGCTTGCAGCGATGCTGGTCGATGCCGAGCGCGAAGGGCGGAGCGGCCCGACCGCGGCGATCGGCGCGCTGAGCAAGGTGCTGGGCGAGGGCGGGGCGGAGAGCTTCCTCCACGCCTGTGCCAAGGCGCCGGATGCGCTCGCGGCGCTGCCGATGGGCGAGGGGGTGCAGCCATTCATCCGCCACGCGCTCGATCTGCCGAGCGGCGATATCGAGGCGGTGATCGCCGATGGATGCGCGGGCGTCGACGAGGAAGGGTTGCGCGTCCTCCATGATTTCAACCTCGGCTGGGGGACGAAGGGCGGGTTGGAGCGCGCCGGGCTGATTCGCGACTGGCTCGAATTGTCGCCGGTCGAGCGAGTGGCGGGTCTCGAAACGCTCCACCGCGTCTGGGCCAAGGCCGACGGCGACATGCGCTCGTTCGGCAAGGGCCAGGCGCCGCAAGACCCCGATTATGCTCCCACCGCGACGTTCTTCTACGACGAATGCGCCGCGTTGCTCGCGTTGCGCACCCGGGCTGCATATGCCGATCTGCTCGCGCAGGGGCTGGTCGTCGGGCGCGATTATGCCGAGGCGGATCGCAGTGCGAAGCGCCGCGCCGGCGCGGTCGATGTCGACGATTTGATCCGTGCGACGGTCGATCTACTCGGCCAGCCCGGGATGGGCGAATGGGTGCGCTACAAGCTCGACCAGGCGACCGATCACGTGCTGATCGACGAAGCGCAGGACACCAATTTGAAGCAGTGGCAGATCGTGAATGCGGTGGTGGATGATTTCTTTGCCGGCGCCGGCGCGAAGGATCGAAAGGTGCGAACCCTGTTCACGGTCGGCGATCACAAGCAGGCGATTTTCGGCTTTCAGGGCACCGACCCGATCTTCTTCAGCGCCGCCGAGCAATCGTTCCGCCAGCGCGCCGACGTTTACAGCGAACTGCCCGAGGTCGAACCGATCCCGTTCGAGCAGCTTTCGCTCACCGCCTCGTTCCGCTCGACCGCGCCGATCCTCGAATTTGTCGATGCCGCGATCGGCGCGATGCCGGCGGGGGGGATGGGGGACGTCGAGCTCGAACGCCACGTCAGCAAAGTCGCCGGACCGGGCCAGGTCAATTTGTGGTCGCCGACGCTCGCCGACGAAGCCGAAGGCGAAGAGGAAGGCTGGATCGCCGACGCTGTCCGCGCGCACGCCACGCGAATCGCACGGCAGGTTAAAGCGTGGCTCGACGAACCGGTGATGCTGGAGAGCAAGGGCCGGCCGCTGCGCCCCGAGGACGTCATGATCCTGGTCAAGCGCCGCGGCGAACTAGCCTCGCTGATCGTCGCGCGATTGTACGCGGAAGGGGTGCCGGTCGCCGGGGTCGATCGCTTGCGGCTGACCGCACCGCTAGCGGTGCAGGATCTGCTGGCCGCGATCCGCTTCGTGCTTCAGCCGCAGGACGACCTCGCGCTCGCCAGCCTGCTGGTTTCACCGCTGATCGGGTGGAGTCAGGACGAGTTGATGCACGCGGCGATGAAGCGGCGCGGCGGGCTGTGGCAGCACCTTCAGGCCACACAACCGGCGGACCGGATCGAACCCCTCCTCGCGATGCTACGCCGCGCCGATTTCACCACGCCGTATGTGTTCCTTGAGGAGATGCTGACCGGACCACTCGACGGGCGGCGCAAGCTGCTGCGGCGGCTGGGGCAGGAAGCGCGCGATCCGATCGACGAATTGCTCAACGCCGCGCTGGAGTTCGAACGCGTCGCGATCCCCTCGCTGCAACGCTTCCTCGACTGGTTCGACCGCGGCGATGTCGAAATCGTGCGCGATCCGTCGGCGCCGCTCGACGCGGTGCGCGTGATTACGGTGCACGGCGCCAAGGGATTGCAAGCGCCGTTGGTGATTCTGGCCGACGCGACCGCCGATCCCGAAGCGCGGCCGCGGTCGACGATGGAATGGGAGGTGGCGGACGGGGTCAAGCTGCCGATCTTCCGCCCCAAAAAGGACCAGCGGTCAGGGCCGCTGGCGGAGGCGATCGACACCGCCGACGCGCGCGAACTCGCCGAGCATTGGCGGCTGTTCTACGTCGCAGCGACCAGAGCTGAGGAGCGGCTGGAGATCGCCGGCGCGCTTGGCCCGCGCGCCAACGGCGTGCCGTCGGACAATAGTTGGTACGCGGTGGCCGACGCGGCGCTGGCCGGACTGGGCGCGGTCGATACGCCGGACGCGCGGCGGTCGTTCGCGGGTAGCGAACCGCAGTCGGCGGTCGCCGCCAAGCCTGAAATGAAGGCCGCCGCCGAGATTGTCGCGCTGCCCGAATGGGCGCGCCGGCCCGCGCCGGTCGAGGCACGTCCGCCGCGCCCGCTCGCGCCGTCGTCAATCGGCGAAGACGATGTGCCCGATCCGCCGCCGAGCGCGGTGATGCGTGCGGCCGCCGAGCGCGGACGGTTGATCCACGCACTGTTCGAACGGCTACCCGCCGTCGCAGCTGAGCGCCGTTCCATCGCTGCCGACAAGTGGCTGGCCGGCGTCGGAGGTGTGACCGATGCGGATGCCCGGCGCGATATCGCCGAGACCGTGTGCGGGATCATCGGCGATCCCGCACACGCCGCGTTGTTTGGTCCAGATTCGCTGGGCGAAGCCCCGATCTCCGCAGTCGTCCCTGGCGGGCACGTCATCGCCGGCACGGTCGATCGCCTGCTGGTGGAGCCTGGCCGTATCCGCGTCGTCGATTTCAAGACCGGCCGCCGCGTGCCGCTCAATCTCGACGAGGTGCCTGTCTTCCACCTCCGCCAGATGGCCGCATACACCGAAGCTTTGCGGGTCATCTTCCCCGGCCGCGCGATCGAGGCGGCGTTGCTCTACACCGCTGCACCGCGCCTGTTCGATTTGCCCGCAGACTTGCTCGCCGCGCACAAGCCCGGCTTGGTCGCGACGGAGCAAAGCTAGGGCCAAAGCCGTTGAGCAAGCGCGCGCGCGCCACTACATTCGGCGTCAAAGGAGATTTATCGATGGGTACCGTGGCGATTACCGACGACAGCTTTCAGAGCGACGTGCTCGATTCCGACAAGCCAGTGCTGGTCGATTTCTGGGCCGAATGGTGCGGCCCGTGCAAGATGATCGGCCCCAGCCTGGAGGAAATCGCAGAGGAACTAGGCGGGCAAGTGACGATCGCCAAGCTCAACATCGACGAGCACCCCGACGCACCAGCCAAGTACGGCGTGCGCGGCATCCCGACGATGATCCTGTTCAAGGGCGGCGCTCCCGCCGCGACCAAGGTCGGTGCCGAACCCAAGGGTCGGATCAAGGCATGGCTTGAGGGCGAACTCGGATCGGCTGCCAGCTCGGCCGCCTGAACTCCTGAAAAAAGGGCTGCATCCCGCCGGATGCGGCCCTTTTTCTTATTCAGCGATAATAGTCATGCCGTTGGGCGCCGTCGAAAGCAGCCGCTTTTCAGGCAACACGCCTTGAAACCGGCGCGCAGAGCCGCACGGGCACGGATCGTTGCGGCCAAGTTTTTCGATAAGCTCGACGTCACCGTGAACGAAGCGGAAGCCGCGCTTCACGTTCGTTTCTGACGGATATCCCTTACGCCGTTTCGAACTGACTTCGAAAGCAGGGCAGGTCGGCGAGCTGGTCCATGCGTGGCATGACGGCCTCCTGTCTTGATGCCGCGACGATGCGGCGATTGCCGTCTAGCGTCGGCACGCGCCCGGTCAAGATCAGCTGCGATAGTCCGCGTTGATCGAGATGTAGCCGTGTGTCAGGTCGCACGTCCACACGGTCGCGCGACCTTCGCCGAGGCCGAGATCGACGCCGATCTCGATGTCCTGTCCCTTCAAATGTGCGGCGACCGGGGTTTCGTCATAGCCCTCGACTGCCAGCCCGTCCTTCGCGACCTGCGTCTCGCCAAAGCGGATCGCTAGCCGGTCGCGTTCGGCGGGCTCGCCGGCCTTGCCGACCGCCATCACCACGCGGCCCCAATTGGCGTCCTCGCCGGCGATCGCGGTCTTGACCAAAGGCGAGTTGGCGATGCTCATGCCGATCCGATGCGCGCTCTCGTCACTCTCGGCGCCGCCCACATCGATGCGGATGAACTTGCTCGCACCCTCGCCGTCGCGGACCACCAGGTGCGCGAGTTGCAGACACAGGTCGTCGAGCGCCGCGCGGAACGCATCGGCGCCGGGATCGTCCTCGTGCGCGATCGCGACATTGCCCGCCGTCCCGGTGGCGAACGCGAGCACGGTGTCACTTGTCGATGTGTCGCTGTCGACGGTAATACATGAAAAGCTTTTGGTGTTTGCCGCCGAAAGCGCGGCCTGGAGCCAGACCGGGTCGACCGCCGCGTCGGTAAACACGAAGCCGAGCATCGTCGCCATGTCCGGCATGATCATCCCCGACCCCTTGATAATTCCGACCAGGCTGACGGCCTGCCCTGAGCCCGTCGAAGGGTCGCCGATCACCGCATTCGTTACCGCGACCTTGGCGAAGGTGTCGGTGGTCATGATCGTCTCGGCCGCCGCGATCCAGTCGCACGGCTCAGCGTCGAACGCTGCGCTCAGCCCCGCCTCGGTCTTGTCGAGCGGCAAGGGCACCCCGATCACCCCGGTCGAAGCGACGAACACATCCGATGGCTGGCAGCCGAGATGCTGCGCGACCCGCGCGACCAGCCCCTCGACCGCATGCCGGCCGCGGTCGCCGGTGAACGCGTTCGAATTGCCGGCATTGACCACCAGCGCGCGGGCGCGGCCCAGAACCAGCGCTGCGCGGCACCAATCGACCTCTGGCGAGGCGCACTTACTCCTGGTCAACACTCCGGCGACGGCGGTGCCGGGCGTGAGCTCGACATAGGTCAGGTCGCAACGATCCCACGTCTTGTATTGCGCCCGCGCGACGCGGCGCGTTACCCCCGCAACCTCGGGTAAATCGGGCAGCGCAGTCGGGGCGAGGGGGGAGCGGTCGGTCATCCGCGCCTCATACGGCCGCCGCGACGCAACGCAAAGCCGCGCCGGGTGACAAGCCGGGCGGGCTTCGGCTAGGGTCGATACGACAGGGAGAGGGCATGCGACTGATCAAATTCATGGCGTTGGCTGCTGGGGTTGGCGGGCTCGCATCGCTCGCCATTGCGCAGGAGGAGCCATTGCCGCGCGCCACACCGATCGGCAATCCCGGTTCGTGGATTCCGGCAAACGCTTATCCACCTGCGGCGAAGGCGTCCGCGGAAGAGGGGAGGGTGTCCTTCAAACTGACCATCGATGAAACCGGCACGGTGTCAGACTGCAAGGTCACGACGTCGTCTGAATCCCCGTTGCTCGACGAAACGACGTGCAACCTGATGATCGCCAACGGCCGCTTCACGCCGCCGCGCGATAAGAAGAACAAGCCGGTGGCGAGCCAGTGGAGTTCGTCGGTGCGCTGGAAGCTCGAGGCGGCGCCCCCTCCGCCCACGGAACCGCCTGCCGCCGGTCCTCCGCCGCAACCGCTCATTTCCGCTGGCCCAAAGGCTGCTAAATGATGATCGCCACGATCCTTGCACTGGCAGCGCAAACTATACTCTCCGTTGCGCCGCCACCACACCAACACCGCCGTCCAATGTCTCGCGGCGGGGCTATCCTTCTGGCAATCCGGGCATGTGGTTCACCGACAGGGATTATCCGAAGGAGTCCAAAAAGCGCGGCGAACAGGGGCGCGTGTCGCTACAGCTGACGGTCAGCAAAAAAGGGGTACCGATCGCTTGCACGATTACAAAAAGCAGCGGTTTCGAAGCGCTCGACCGTAAGACGTGCGATCTTGCGGTGAAGCGAGCGCGCTTCGTCATCCAGCTCGATCTCCAGGGCAAGCCAATGGAGTTTCGATATCCCATTACCACAAACTGGGTGCTGGCCGGCTGATCGCGAGGCCCCGCGTTGGCGCTTTTGATTAGACCTTAGCCGGTCTCATCCCTATGTGACGGCGCTCCATCGTTCGTGAAGTAGTCGTTTGAACCTGATCCTGCTCCTCTCCGCCCTCTTGTCCGCGCTCAGCGGCACGGCGGGCGTGCGTGCGCCGGTCACCCCGGCGGCGTTGAGCAGTAGCGTGGCGAGCGCGGTCACGGCGACGGCGAGTGCCCGGCTTCGGGTCGCATCGCGGCCGGCCCAATCGATTGCGGGTCCGGCCCACAGCATCGTCGTCCCGCTTCCCGCCTTCGCGCTGACCGATAGCGTCCCCGCTTTTGCGAGCCGCAGGCGCGAATAAGCCGCGGTCGTTCGGCCCTGCGCCGAACCCCACCACATCGCCGATTCATCGATGCGGGCCGCACGGCGCCGCGCGCACTCAATTTACGGGAATATCATCATGCTTGGCGGAATTGCCAAAACCATCTTCGGTTCGTCCAATGATCGATACGTCAAGTCGCTCGGGTCGATCGTCAACAAGATCAACGCGTTCGAGCCGACGCTTCAGGCGATGGACGACGCGACGCTGGCCAACCAGACCGTCTTGTTCCGCGAGCGGCTGGCGAACGGCGAAAAGCTCGACGACGTCCTGCCCGAAGCATTCGCGACCGTTCGCGAAGCATCGGTGCGCGCGCTCGGGATGCGGCATTTCGACGTCCAGATGATCGGGGGCATCGTGCTCCACCGTGGCGAAATCGCCGAGATGCGCACCGGCGAAGGCAAGACTCTGGTCGCGACGCTCGCCGTTTATCTCAATGCGCTCCCCGAAAAGGGCGTGCACGTCATCACCGTCAACGATTACCTTGCCGCGCGCGATGCCGAGTGGATGGGGCGGATCTACACGTTCCTGGGCATGACGGTGGGGGTGATCATCCCCAATCTGACCGATCACCAGCGCAAGCAGGCATACGGGTCGGACATCACCTACGGCACCAACAACGAATTCGGTTTCGACTATCTGCGCGACAACATGAAATACGATCGCGAGACGATGGTCCAGCGCCCGTTCGCAATGGCGATCGTCGATGAGGTCGATTCGGTGCTGATCGACGAAGCGCGCACCCCGTTGATCATTTCCGGCCCGACCGACGACAAGTCCGAGCTCTACAAGCAGGTCGATGCGGTGGTGAAGCAGCTCGCGACCGACACGTATGAGAAGGACGAAAAGCAGAAGTCGGTCACGCTGACCGAGGATGGTACCGAGACGGTCGAGCGGATGCTCGAGACCGCCGGGCTGCTTCAGGGTACCAACCTTTACGATTTCGAGAATACGCAGGTGGTGCACCACCTCAACCAGGCGCTCCGCGCCAACATGATGTTCAAGCGCGACATCGATTACATCGTCAAGGACGACAAGGTCATCATCATCGACGAGTTCACCGGCCGCATGATGGACGGGCGGCGCTGGTCGGACGGGCTGCACCAGGCGGTCGAGGCCAAGGAAGGCGTCGAGATCGAGCCCGAGAACCAGACGATGGCCTCGATCACCTTCCAGAATTATTTCCGCATGTACCCGAAGCTGTCGGGCATGACCGGCACCGCGGCGACCGAGGCGGCGGAATTCTACGACATCTACAAGATGAACGTCGTGTCGATCCCGACCAACGTCGCGGTCGCGCGGATCGACGAGGAAGACACGTTCTACAAGGATATCGAGGACAAGTTCCGCGGGATCGCCAAGACGATCAAGGAGCATTCGGACAAGGGCCAGCCGATGCTGGTCGGCACCGTGTCGATCGAAAAGTCCGAAATGCTCGCCGAATTCCTTGTCCAGGAAGGCGTGCCGCACAAGGTGCTCAACGCGCGTCATCACGAGATGGAGGCGCACATCGTCGCTCAGGCGGGCCGCAAGGGCGCGGTAACGATCGCAACCAACATGGCGGGCCGCGGCACCGACATTCAGCTGGGCGGCAATCTGGAGTTCCGCATCGGTGACGAACTGGCCGAGATTCCCGAAGGACCCGAGCGCGACAAGGCGATCGAGCGGATCCGCGAGGAAATCGCGGTTGAGAAGGCTGCCGTGCTCGCCGCTGGCGGGTTGTTCGTACTCGGTACCGAGCGTCACGAAAGCCGCCGCATCGACAATCAGCTGCGCGGCCGATCGGGGCGCCAGGGCGACCCCGGCCTGTCGCGCTTCTACCTCAGCCTCGACGACGATCTGCTGCGCATCTTCGGCCCGAACACCTTGTTCGCCAAGATGATGCGATCGAGCCTGGAGGACGGTGAGGCGCTGCCCCCGTCGCGCTGGATGTCGAAGGCGATCGAGACCGCGCAGAAGAAGGTCGAAGCCCGCAACTACGACATTCGCAAGCAGGTCGTCGAATATGACGACGTGATGAACGACCAGCGCAAGGTCGTCTACGAACAGCGCGCCGACATCATGGACGCCGACGCTGTCGGGGATGTGGTCGAGGACATGCGCGCCGAAACGGTCAATTCGATCGTCGGCGATTCGTGCCCGCCCGGATCGTATCCCGAGCAATGGGATGTCGAGGGCATGAAGACCAAGGCGACCGAGTTGTTGGGCATCACGCCGCCGATCGACGACTGGCTGACCGAGGAATCGGTCGATGCCGAAATGGTCGAAACGCGGTTGCGGGAGGCGGCCGACGCGCTGGTAACGGAGAAAAGTACCGACATCGACGCGCCGACCTGGACCAGCATCGAAAAGTCGATCCTGCTCCAGAATCTCGACCATCACTGGAAGGAGCATCTCGCGACGCTCGACGCGTTGCGCCAGGTCATTCACTTGCGCGCTTATGCGCAAAAGACGCCGATCAACGAGTATAAGCAGGAAGCGTTCGCGCTGTTCGAGCGGATGCTGTCATCGATCCGCGAGGACGTGACTCGGACGCTCGCGCATGCCGAGTTCCGTTTCCAGCCGGCGCCCGAACTGCCCGAGCTGCCCGATTTCATCACGCAGCATTTCGACCCGTTTACGGGCGACGACGACACGCGCGATCTCGATGGTGGTGCGCTCGGCACGGTGACGACGACGTTGCCGCCGTTATCCTATGTGCGGCCCGAGGAACCCGACCTCGGCACCGATCCCGAGGAGTGGGAAGGCAAGGTTAGCCGCAATGCGCCGTGCCCGTGCGGGTCGGGGCTGAAATACAAACATTGCCACGGACAGGTCGCCTGAAACCAAAAAGGCCGGGGATCGCTCCCCGGCCTTTTCGTTTGCGTGGACGTGCCGCTTACTTCGGCAGGACGATCGTCGGCCCGATATTGGCCATGACCGCCCTGGCATCGAAGGCGCGGACGTTGCCAGCGGGTTTCGGACCCTTGCCCAACACGATCTCAGCGGTCGCTTCGTATTTTTCGACCGTGTTGATGTCGATGTCGCGGTCGAAGAACGGGTCACCCCCGAACGGTTCCCACGAACGCCAGCCGTAACCGCGCCCGTAATAGCGCCAACGCGGACCCCAGCCGCCATAGCCATACCCGAACCCACTGCCGAAGCTGGGGGTCGCATAGGTACGCTGCTTCTTGTCGGTGTCGCGGTCGGCCATGATGAAATAGTCATAGCCCTGCTGAGTGGTCAGCTCCGCCGATCGGAACAGCAGATAACGCTCGACCGTGTCGCGCGACGTCATCGTGTTGCCGGCAAAGGTTACCTGGAAACGGTTCGCCTCGACCTGCCGCTCGCTATAACCTTCGCGCGAGAAGCCGCTGCCCGTCGCGGGGCGATAGCTGGTTTCGGTCATGCAGCCGGCTAGCGCCAGCGTCGAAGCCGCGATCAGGCCGAGGGCCGATGCGCGGCGAAATGAATACGCCATCACAATTCTCCGTTCGCCGATAGTTCTAACCGATCCATCCTATCGCGAATAGGTGGAACGCAGGATGAACGGGTTTTGCTCCAAAACCCTTCGAAACGAGCGTTTCGGAATAATTTCAGCGATTTGGGAAAGCCGGCGCTGGCTCCCTGAGTAGGATTCGAACCTACGGCCGTTCGATTAACAGTCGAATGCTCTACCACTGAGCTATCAGGGAACAGCGCCGAAGGGGGGCTCTATAAACGGCCCCCAAAGCGATGCAAGCCCCCACGCCTACGACGTGAATTGCTCCATCGTGATGCGATCGTCGAGCGCATGTTCGGGATCGAATAGCAACGTCAGCTCGCGGCTGCGATCGATCTCGATATCGACTTGCGCCACGTCGCGAACTTCGCGCTGATCCGCCACCGCCGACACCGGGCGCTTGGCGGCATCGAGGATCCGCAGCCCGATCCGCGCCTTTTCGGGCAGGATCGCGCCGCGCCAGCGCCGCGGGCGGAACGCCGAGATCGGGGTCAGCGCGATCATCGCTGCGCCGAGCGGCAGAATCGGGCCATTCGCAGACAGATTATACGCGGTCGATCCGGCGGGCGTTGCGGCGAGGATGCCGTCGCACACTAACTCTTCCAGCACGACGCGGCCATTCACGGTGACTTCGAGCTTGGCGGCCTGGCGCGTTTCGCGGAGCAGCGAGACCTCGTTGATCGCGGGCAGCACGAACTCCTCGCCGGCAACGGTCCGCGCGGTCATTTCGAGCGGCGTGACCTTGAACGATTTGGCGCCGTCGAGCCTGGCGTCGAGACCCTCGCTGCGCCATTCGTTCATCAGGAAGCCGACCGTGCCCAGGTTCATCCCGAACACGGGTACCGGGTCGCTGCGCCGTTCGAACAAGGTGTGGAGCGTCTGCAGCATATACCCATCGCCGCCGAGCGCGACGATCAGCTCCGCGTCCTCGACCGCCACCCAGTCATAGGCATCGCGCAATGCACGTTCGGCGTCCTGCGCGTCCGGCGTCGGTGACGCGAGCAACGCACGTTTGGTCATCCGCCGGTGACGCTCATGTGACGCGAAACCGCGGGGGTGGCGCCGGTGGCGATGCGAAAATCGTGACGGGCGGGCTTGATCGCGATCGCTTCGTCGATTGCGTTGTCCAAGCTCACAATGCCGCTGCTTCGCAGCGCGGCCTTCAGGTCGACCTGATCGTCGTGCCCCAGGCACGAATAGAGCCGTCCTTCGGTAGTCAGCCGAACACGGTTGCAGCCGTCACAGAAATTCGCCGTTAGCGGTGAAATCAGCCCAAGCCGGGTGCCGCTGGCGCTGACGCGCCAATACCGTGCCGGTCCGCCGCTGGTGTAGCTGTCGCGCGCCAGTGCGAACGCTTCCGACAGCTCTGCGAACACGCCGGTCAACGGCAGAAAACGGTTGGCGCGGTCCTCGTCGATCGCTCCGAGCGGCATCGTTTCGATCAGGCTGAGATCGTGGCCTTGTTCGACGCACCACGCCAGCATCGGAGCGATCTCGTCTTCGTTGAGGCCCTTGAGCGCGACCATGTTGATTTTGACCGCCAGCCCTGCCGCCTTCGCCGCAGCGATGCCATCAAGCACTTGGTCGAGGTCGCCATGCCGGGTGATGTAGCGAAAGCGATCGGGGTCGCGGCTGTCGAGGCTGACGTTGATGCGGCGGATGCCGGCGGCATGCAGCGCGTCGGCATGCTGCGACAGCCGCGTGCCGTTGGTGGTCATCGTCAGTTCGTCGAGGCCATGCCCGATGTGCCGTCCAAGCCGGTTGGCGAGGTCGATCACGTCGCGGCGCACCAGCGGTTCGCCGCCGCTCAGCCGGATCTTGGTCACCCCGCGCGCGATGAAGCGTTCGGCGATGATCGCGATCTCCTCCAGCGCGAGCAGGGCGCTCTTGGGGAGAAACGTCATCTCTTCCGCCATGCAGTACCGGCAGCGCAGGTCGCAGCGGTCGGTCACCGACACGCGCAGATAGCTGATCGTGCGGCCATGACGGTCGATCAGGGCGGGTTGGGACGCCATCGAAGGGAGAGCTAGGGTTTCCGGCACGTGCCCGCAAGCTCGATTGCGGAATGGCGATGTTAACCCCGCTGGGGCTATGCGCGTGGAGATGAACGTCCACGACCTTCCGACCGGGGACTCGCTGTTCCTGCTGTCGTTCCGGCAGCGTGGCGAGCTGTCGGCGATCGCCGCGGCGGCGGGGTGGCGCGTCGTCGCTGCCAGGCGCGGCGATGGCGCGGCCCGGCGATATTTGGGCAGCGGCGCGCCGCTGGCGGTGCTTGACGCCCGCGGCGCGCTGAG
>NZ_JAQGKZ010000011.1 GCF_028289855.1 Sphingomonas bacterium
GTCGTGCGCGACTTGCCAGCTTTCGCGGCTCCAGTCGGTGACGCTGCCCGCCGCGATGCGCGCGCGCTCTGCAATAGGATAGCGCCGGACCAGGCTCGCACCCGTCGAGATCGCGCGCTCGGCGAGATAGCCGTCCCAGATCGAATGCAGGTTGAGCCGGCTCGCGGTGAAGGTGCCGTAATCGGCCTTCACGTCGTTGCCACCCTTGTCGCCTTTCTCCCCCGCATGGAGCGGCTGATGCAAGTCGCCGACGAAGTGAATCAGGAACACGAGCGCGCGGACTCGGTCGGCGGTGGGCGTGCGCCGGTCGGCGAGCAGCTTGGCGTCGCGGACGATCTGCGCGGAGACGCAATTGTCGCCCTTGCACGCTTCGACCAGGTCGAAGGGCGCGCAGATATTGACGTCCTGATAGTGCCAGGCGTTGGTCTCGCCGAACTTCTGCTTGCCGTCGGGGTTCTTGATCCCCTTGATGCAATCGGCCCACACCGCTGCGTCGTCTATCGTCCCGGCCTTGCACTCGGAGGTGCCGAGCAGCTTCTGCTGGCGCAGCAGGGCAAGGATGCGCGTGCGGGTCGCGGGCTTGATATTGGCCCAGGCGATCTCGGCGATGGTCTGGTGGCCGTACTCCCAATACGCGCCAGCGGGCGATGCGATCAGGAGCGCGGTTAGCGCGGCGAGGAAGGGGAGGAGGCGCTTCATGGCCTCAGCGCCTACGCCCGTATTGCGCGGCGCTCAATCCTCATCGTCGTACAGCGCAACCGTGCGGTCGCCTGCGGCATTGGCGCGACCGCGATACAGGCTCGCAGTGGTGAAGCTCCACGCGGTATTGCCGCTCGCATCGGTGACGATCACGCCGCCGGTGCCGCCCAGTGCCTTGATCTCGCTCATCACTTCATCGGCCGCGGCTTGCAGGCTTTCGCCGAGAAACCGCACGCGCGCGTTGATCTGAAAGGCGACGCTTTCGCGGATAAAGAACTCCCCGGCGCCGGTGCACGACACCGCCGCCCCGCGATCGTCGGCATAGGTGCCCGCGCCGATCAGCGGCGAATCGCCGATCCGGCCCCAGCGCTTGCCGGTGACCCCGCCGGTCGAGGTCGCGGCGGCGATGTGCCCGGCCTGGTCGAGCGCCACCGCGCCAACGGTGCCGTATTTCATGTCGACGTCGAACTTGCCGCCATTTGCGAGCAATTCGTCTAGCTGACGGCGGCGCTCTGGGGTGGCGAACCACTCGGCACCGGCCTGTTCGAGGCCATGTTCCGCGCTGAACGCATCTGCGCCTTCCCCGCCAAGCAGGACATGCGCGCTTTGCTCCATCACCGCGCGGGCGAGCGTCACCGGGTTCCGCGTTGCGGTCGCGCCGGCCACCGATCCGGCGCGCAAATCGGCGCCGTTCATGATCGCGGCATCGAGTTCCGACTTGCCCTCATAGGTCAGCGCCGATCCGCGCCCGGCGTTGAAATGCGGATCGTCCTCTAGCACGCGCACCGCCGCCTCGACCGCATCGAGCGATGCGCCGCCGCCCGCCAGGATCGCCGACCCCGCGTCGAGCGCGGCGTTGAGCGCGGCGCGTAAGCCGGCGTCGGTCTCAGGCCGGGTCTGGCTGCGCGCGATCGCGCCGGCGCCACCATGGATCACCAGCGACCAGCGATTGGAAGAGTTGGACATGGCGCGGAGCGGTAGCCCCGGCGGCGCGGCGCCGCAATCCGATCAGCGGGCGGAGCCACCCGACCTCGCGTCCCGCCAAGTAGAATGCCCAGCACCCGACAACCGTCACGGGCACCAGGATCGCGAACTCGGCCGCCGCGCTCAGGCCCAGCGGCTGCAACGCATATTCGCCCAGCACGATCACCGTCTGGTGGATCAGGTAGAACGGGAACACCGCCTCGGTCAGCATCGGGCGGATCGCGGCGTCGCGGTTGAAATAGCGTTCGGCCAGCCCGATCAATGCGGCAACCGCGGCCCAGCATTGCAGCTGATGTGCCACGAGCATCTGATCGCCGAGCCATTGCGGCGGCACCTGACTGCCCGGGTAGGCGATCTCCACGCCCGCGCCGAACGCATAACTCGCCACCGCCAGCGCCGCGGCGGGTTTCCACCAGCGCACGAACGCCGCCATTACCGGCGCAGAGCGGGCGAGACCGAACCCGAACAGGAAAGCGGGGAAATACGCCAGATGCGCGATGCCGTCGTGGACCAGGTCCTGTGTGTCGGTCCAGCGGTGGAAGATGACGACCTGGCTCAGCACCAGGTACACGGCCGGTAGCACCAGCGCGCGCCAGCCGCCGAACGCGCGGTCGAACGACGCTTGCAGGGCCGCGGGACGCGGGACGAGCAACAGCAGCGACAGCGCGGCGGTGTACGCGAACAAATAGCCGACGAACCACAGATGGTTCCACGTCGGCAGCCCGACCCCGTCGATCGCCGCGAAACGGAAATAATCGTTGAGCAGGAAATAGCCGAAGTTCTGCGCGTAGCCGTGCTGCGTCACCAGTTCGACCCAGCTTTGCGGCGGCACCATTACGACCACGCCGAACGCCAGCGGCACCAGCAACCGGCTCGCCCGGCTGGTCAGGAAGTGCCCGACGCCGCCCGACTTGGCGAATAGCGCGCGGCTGGCATAGCCCGAGACGACGAACAGCAGCGTCAGCCGCCACGGATTGCTGACCAGCATCGCGACCGACAGCCATTCGACCGGCTGCGCGGTCTTCACGTGGAAGCCCCACGGCGTGAACACCATCGCGGTGTGATAGAGGATCAGCACCGCGAATGCGCCGATCCGCAGCCAATCCATGCCGTAATGCCGTGTCATGCCGGGCGATGTAACGCCCCGCGGCGCGATAGCTACCCATCGCGCCGCCAAAATAGTCGAAACAGGGGCGTAAAGGTATCAGGCCACGTCGGGCTGCGCGCGCACGTGCGGCACGGCCACGGCCCGCGCCGCCACCGATCGCCGCTTGAGCCCGATCAACGGGCGCAGCCAGTTCACTTCGCGGCCGAGCAGGTAGAATGCCCAGCATGCCACCACCGTCGCGGGCACGAGGATCAGGAATTCGGCGAGCGGCCCAAGGCCGAATGGCTTGATCCAGAATTCGACCAGCACGATCGCGGTCTGGTGGATGATGTAGAACGGGAAGGTCGCCTCGGCGAGCGTCGCGCGCCAGCCATTGTCGCGGTTCCAGAAGCGTTCTGCCATGCCGATCAGTGCCGCAATCGCCACCCAGACGTCGATCTCGCGGGCGATGAGGAATATCTGCGCGACGTTGCGGGTCGGAAAGCTGAAATCGGGCCAGGCGATCATCAGCCCGGCCATCACTGCGTAACAGGCGATCGCGATGGCCGCCGACAGCTTCCAGTATCTGGCCAACCCGCTCATCGCGGCGCGCGATCCGGCGAGGCCGAACCCGAACAGAAAGGCAGGAAAATATTGCAGGTGCGCCAGCGCGTCGCCGAACAGATCGTGCGTGTCGTCGTCGCGGTGGAACAGCCAATATTGCGTGATCATCAGGAACAGCACCGGCGCCCACAGCGCGCGACCGCCACCGAAGAGCTTGTCGAATACCGGCTGGAGCTTGCCCGATCCAGGCACCAGCATCAGCAGCGCGAGTGCCAGCGTATAGACCCACAAATAGACAACGAACCACAGATGGTTCCAGGTCGGCATGACGATGCCGAACAGCGTGCCAAAGCGGAAATAATCGTGGCCGAAGAACCACGCGAAGCCGTGGCCGTAGCCATGCTTGCCGACAATCTCGACCCAGGTCTGCGGCGGCACGATCACCGCCATGCCGAACACCAATGGGATCAATAGCCGCGCGTTGCGGTTCTTGAGGAACCCGCCGACGCCGCGCGACTTGGCGAACAGCGCACGGCTCGCATAGCCCGAGACGACGAACAGCATGGTCAGCCGCCACGGGTTGGTCAACAGCATCGGGATTTCGACCCAGTCCATCGGCTGCGCGGTCTTGATATGAAAGCCCCACGGCACGAAGACCATGCCGATATGATAGAGGATCAACAGCGCGAAGGCGCCGATCCTCAGCCAGTCCATGCCGTAATGCCGTTCCATCCTTGCCTCCTTCGTTCGGGACGAGCGGATGGCTAGCGGTGCGCCGTCCGGCCCGGTATCGGAGAGGGGCAAAAGGCGGCTTCACGGGGACGATGGCGAACGGCAGCGGGACGAGCGGCGGGTGGCGCGGGATGAACGGGACTCAGCGTAAGCTGGCGCTTGCGCTGGCGGCCGCGTTCCTGGTGATCATGGCCGTGATCATGCTGGCGAATGCCGAATCGTCGCTGAGCGATCAGCGTGCGAGCGGGTATTTCCTGCGCACCGACCTGGTCTGGTCGTGGGAATGGACCAGCATGATCGCGTGGTTCACCGTGTTCCCCGTTATCTGGTTGGCGGTGAAGTGGATCCGCCCGCCGCGCGTGCCGTGGATCGTGACCGGTATCGCGCTGGTGGTCGGCAGCATCGTCGCGTCGGGCGGACACGTGCTGCTGATGGTCGGGCTGCGGCACCTCTATTATGCGGCGACCGGGGCCGGGACGTACCAATTCTTCGACGGGATCGAGAACAAGCCGCTCTACGAATACCGCAAGGATGTCGGCTCGTATCTCCAGTTCGTCGCGATCTTCACGCTGGCGCAATGGCTGATCGCGCGCGCCGCGACGGCGCCCGTCGCGGGGCCAACGATGCTCGCGGTCAACGACGGCGCGGTCACGCATCTGATCCCGGTCGATGAGATCGAATCGGTCGCCGCCGCCGGCAATTATGTCGAGATAGCGTGGCGGGGCCGGACGTTGCTCCACCGCGCGACGCTGGCCGCCGTCGAAGCCGAGCTGGGCCAACCGTTCCTGCGCATCCATCGCGGTCGCCTCGTCCGCCGCGCCGCGATCCGCCGGATCGAGACCGACAAATCGGGCGACTTCACCGTCGAACTGGCGTCAGGCGCTACCCTGCGCGGCAGCCGGCGCTATCGGCCGGCGGACTGATCGCGGCGCCAGCCCGATCAGCGGGCGCAGCCAGGCGACCTCGCGGCCGATCAGGTAGAAGGTAACGGCGAAAGCGAAGGTGCCGGTCAGCAGCAGGGCGAATTCGACGAACGGGTTCAGCCCCCATGGCAGCGTCAGCCACGCCAGCACGACGATCGCCGGATGGTGCGCGATGTAGAGCGGGAACACCGCTTCCGCGAGCGTGGCGCGCCACGGGTGATCGCGGTTGAGCCGGCGTTCGGCGAGGTGGAACAGCAGCAGGATCATGCTCCACGCCATCGCGATCCGCGCCACGCGATCCAGCGCCATGATCGCGTGCGGCGGCACGGCATGCCCGGCATAACTGAGCTCGATCCAGGTCACGACCAGCCCCGACCCGACGGCGATGAAACCGGCGGGGCGTTGTGACCGCGCGATGACCGGCCACAACCCGCTTTTGCCACCCAGCGCGAACCCGAACAGGAAGATCGGGAAATATAAGAGGTGCGCGTTCCAGTCGGTGAACAGCCCCTGTTTTTCGGGCACGACGAACATCACCGCGAGCTTGGCCAGCGCCAGCGCCGCGATCGGCGCCCAGATCAACCGCGCGCCCTTTGCCAGCCAGTCGCCGGCCCGACTCGTCCGCGCGGCGTTCCAGCCGGGCAGGAGGAGCAGCCCGGCCAGCGCCATCGTGTACCCCCACAGATAGGCGACGAACCACAGATGCTCCCAGCTCGGGAAACCATGTCCCCAAGCTGGCGCGATCTGCCAGTAATCGCCGAGCCAATAGTGGATCAGCCCGAACGGATAGCCGACCTCTCTTGCGCGCACCCACATCTCGGCAGGGATCAGCGCGACCATCGCGAACCCCCACGGGATCAGCAGCCGCCGGTTGCGCGACGCGACGAACGCGCCCGGATCGCCCGATTTGTCGAGCAATTTGCGGCTGGCATAGCCCGACACCGCGAACAGCAACGGCAACCGCCACGGCGTCAGCAGTGCCAGCGGCGCGATCAGTTGCGGATAGGTGACGGGCGACTTGATCACCCAGTCCCACGTCGAGAACACCTGCGCGATGTGATACACGATCAGCAACGCGAACGCGCCGATGCGCAGCCAGTCGAGGCCGTAATGCCGTTGCCGGGAGAGGGCGGTGCTGTCGTTCATCGGATCGGCGCCGCTTTTACCGCGCCGCCGCTGACCAAATCGTTAGCGCGCTTGGCGAGGGCCGACGGCGGGCGTATAGGCGCGGGCATGTCCCTACGTCCTTGGCGCGACATCACGCGCCGCCACAGCCGCCAGATCATGGTCGGCAACGTGCCCGTCGGCGGCGATGCGCCGGTCACCGTCCAGACGATGACCAACACGCCGACCAGCGATGCCAAGGCGACGATCGACCAGATCCGCCGCTGCGAGGAAGCAGGAGTCGACATCATCCGTGTCAGCTGCCCCGATGCCGAAAGCACCGCCGCCCTCAAGCAGATCGTCCGCGCGAGCCGCGTGCCGATCGTCGCCGATATTCATTTTCACTATAAGCGCGCGCTCGAAGCGGCTGACGCGGGCGCGGCGTGCTTGCGCATCAATCCGGGCAATATCGGGTCGGCCGAGCGGGTGAACGAAGTGGTCAACGCCGCCTAGGCGAACGGCTGCGCAATCCGGATCGGGGTCAACGCTGGCAGCCTGGAACGCGACCTGCTCGAAAAATATGGCGAGCCGTGCCCGGAGGCGCTGGTCGAAAGCGCGCTCGACCATATCAAGCTGCTCCAGGACCGCGACTTTCACGAATTCAAGGTCGCGGTGAAGGCCAGCGACCTGTTCCTCGCGGTCGCCGCATATCAGCAGCTCGCCGAGGTCGTCGATTGCCCGCTGCATCTCGGCATCACCGAAGCGGGCGGGTTCGTCGGTGGGACGGTCAAGTCGGCGATCGGGATCGGCTCGTTGCTGTGGTACGGCATCGGCGACACGATCCGCGTTTCGCTCTCGGCGGAGCCCGAGGAAGAAGTGCGCGTCGGGTTCGAGATTTTGAAGGCGCTCGGCATCCGCAACCGCGGCGTCCGAGTCGTGTCGTGCCCGAGCTGCGCGCGCCAGGGCTTCGACGTGATCCGCACCGTTCAGGCGCTCGAGGAGCGGCTTCAGCATATCCGCACGCCGATGAGCCTCTCGGTGCTCGGCTGCGTCGTCAACGGTCCGGGCGAGGCGCGCGAGACAGATATCGGCATCACCGGCGGCGGCAACGGCAAGCATATGGTCTATCTGTCGGGGGTCACCGATCATCACGTCCAGGACGCCGACATGATCGAGCACATCGTCAAGCTGGTCGAGGCCAAGGCGGCGGAGATCGAAGCGGCGGATCAGGCGCAGGCCGCGTGAGGGCATTCGTGCTGGCGCTTGCCGTTCCTGCAATCATCGCAGCGGCGCCGAACCCTGAAGCCAGGCCGTTCGGCCACCCTGATCGTGCGCAACAGGACATCGCCGCGGCGTTGACGCGTGCTTCGGCGAACCGGCATCACGTCATCCTCGTCTTCGGTGCGAACTGGTGCCACGACAGTCGCGCGCTTGCGGGCTGGTTCGCGACGCCGCGCTTCCGCGACATGCTGGCGGGCAGATACGAAATCGTATGGATCGACGTCGGTCAGAAGGACAAGAATCTCGACCTCGCGCGCCGGTTCGGGCTCGACGGGATCGCTGGCACGCCGACGGTGCTGATCGTCGATGCTGGCGGCAAGCCAATGAACCTAGCCGACGCGCCGGGATGGCGAAACGCATCGACCCGGACGAGCGAGGCGATCTTCGACTATTTCGCCACGCGGTAACCGCGGCGTTAAGTATTCCGATAAATTGGAACGCAAGCGAGCCGAGCTATCTCTCGCCGATGAAATTCGCTGTCCTCGCCGTCACGATGATGGGCATCATGCTCGGCCTCTTGCTGCCGAGCGGCAAGCCCAAGGCCGCGCCGCCGCCTGCGCTTGCCGCCGTCGCGACCGCGGACCGCCCGCGCGAGACGGTGCTCGAGCGCGAGGAAAACGGCCACTTCTTCACCGTCGCCGACGTCAATGGCGAGCCGATCAAGTTCGTCGTGGACACCGGCGCGACCACCGTCGCCTTGACTCAGGACGACGCCCGCCGCGCCGGCGTCAATTTCGATCCCGGCCAGTTCGAAGTGGTCGGCAGCGGCGCGTCAGGCGCGGTGCGCGGG
>NZ_JAQGKZ010000015.1 GCF_028289855.1 Sphingomonas bacterium
TTCAGCGTGACCGGGTACGCGCCGATATGCTGAGTGATGCCGCCGGCTTCGCCCGTGACCACGTCGGTGCCGCGCAGCGCGTCGAGCAAGCTGGTCTTGCCGTGATCGACCTGGCCCATGATCGTGACGACCGGGGGGCGAACCTTGAGCGTCTCGGGCGCATCCGCCTCAACATCGGCCGCCAGATCGATGTCGCTGTCGGACACGCGGACGATGTTGTGGCCGAACTCGGTCACCAGCAATTCGGCGGTGTCCTGGTCGATCGTCTGAGTCAGCGTGACGGGCGAGCCCATCTTGAACAGCGCCTTCACGAGGTCAGCGCCCTTTTCCGCCATGCGGATCGCGGGTTCCTGGACCGTGATCGATTCGGGCACCGCGACGTCGCGGACCTGCTTGGCCTGCGCTTCGCGCGGGCCGCCCATGCGGCGGTGTTCCTTCTCACGCGCCCGCTTTAGCGCGGCGAGCGAGCGCGCACGCGCACCGTCTTCGCCGCCGAGCGCACGGTTGACCGTCAACTTGCCGCCGCGGCGTTCGTCGCCGGTGCGGCCGCGTTGGCCGGGGCGGCTGGGCTGCTGCGAAGGCTCGGCGCCGCGACGCGGCGTTGCCTGGCCGGAGCCCGAGGGAGCCGAGCGCGCGGTCGATTCGGATGACGCGGTTGCGGGAGCAGCGGCAGGAGCCGGCGCTGGCTTGGGCTGCGGCTTGGGAATCTCGGGACGTGCGACGGGCGAGAACCGCCGCGGCGCGGGCATCGACGGGTCGAGCTCGAGCGCGACGATCGGCGCGGGCGCCGGGGCCGGCTCCGGCTCCGGCGCAGGTTCGGCCTTGGCGGCGGGTTCGGGCGTCGGAGCGGGCTCCGGCGCGGGAGCGGGTTGCTCGCCGGCAGCGCGGGCGCGCTCATCGGCGCGGCGCTTTTCCTCGTCGGCGGCGGCGTGGCGCTCGGCATCCTCGCGGCGGCGCGCATCTTCGAGCGCGCCCATGCGCTGCTCTTCGGCTTCGCGCAGCAATTGCGTCTGGCGCTCCTGCGCGGAGAGTTGCGGCGCGGCGGGCGCGCGTGGCGCTTCGGGGGCGCGAGCTTCAACCGGAGCAGGCGCTGGCGTGGCTTCGACGACCGGCGCTTCGGCGGGCGCGGCGTTGGGGCCGAGCACGCGGCGCCGCTTCACCTCGACCACGACGGTGTTCGACCGCCCGTGGCTGAAGCTCTGCTTGACCTTGCCGGTCTCGACCGTGCGTTTCAGCCCCAGCGGCTGGCGCATCCCGAGTTTCGGCTTGTCCTGGTCGGTGTCGCTCACGCAAAATCCTTATCGTCTGCGGCCATGCCCGTGCCGGCGCGAAGCGCCGATGCGCCCTGCGAGGCCGTTTCGCAAGGCTCGGGTGTCAAATCAGGGCCGATAAAATGCCGCCAGCGGTCCAGCGCGTCGCGCACGCGGCCCGCGGCAGCGGGGTCGGTCACGGCGATATGTACCACATTTTCGCGGCCTAGCGCCAAGGACAATATGGTGCGCGGGACGGGAAGCGCCAAGCCCCCCTCGCCGGAGCCCTCGCGGTCGCGTCCCACGCGCCACGCCTGGGCAAGCTTGCCGACGCCGTCGGGGCGCGCGTCGGACGCGTGAAGCAACAGGTGAACCTGCGCCGAGCGCAACGCGGTATCGATCTTCGCGGTGCCGGTCTGGAGCTTGCCGGCCTTCGATTCGAGCCCGAGCCGGTCGAGGAAATCGCGCTGCAGCCGATCGGCGATCATCGCCGACAGGTCGTTCGGAATCGCGATGTCGGCGGTCTTGAACGCGCGGCTCAGCGCGCCCTTGAGCTTGCCCTTGGCGATCGCGGTGTCGAGCGTCGCGCGACCCACCCCGATCCACGCGCCGCGCCCCGGCGCCTTGGCGCGGATGTCGGGCAGTACCTGACCGTCCGGCGCCAGCGCCAGACGGATCAACCCCTCGCGCGATCCATGCTCGCGCGACAGGATGCAGGTGCGCTCAGGAGGCACGGTCATGCGGCGACTTCCAATCCGTCATGCCGGGCTTGTCCCGGCATCCACCGGGCAGCAAATTGCGGCACATGAGAGAACGCCAGCCCCGCGTTTACATCATGGCAAGCGGGTTTAACGGCACGCTCTATATCGGTGTGACGTCCAATCTGATCGGCCGAATCCTGCAGCATCGCGCCGTTACGTTTGGCGGTTTCACCAAACGGCATCGCGTCTATCGCCTTGTCTGGTTCGAGATGGCGGACACGATGGACGCCGCAATCACTGCCGAAAAGCGGATCAAGAAATGGCCGCGCGACTACAAGAAAAACCTGATCGAGCGCGAAAATCCCAGGTGGGATGATCTCGCGGTCGGTCTCGGCCTCGATCCGCTGGACTGATTGCACCGTGGATGCCGGGACGAGCCCGGCATGACGTCGGTAGGTTACCGCAGCAGCGGTCTCATTGGGGGGATTCCGCATTTGCGTCCTCCCCACCAGCCGCCGGCTCGTCTTCGAACCAGTGCGCGCGCGCGGCCATGATGATCTCGTTGCCCTGCTCTTCGGTTAGGCCGTATTCGGCAAGCACCCCGCCCTTGTGCTCGGGGCGCTTGGGCGCGTCCTCGGCGCGGCGGCGCGGTTCCTGGCGCTTCTTTTCGATCAATTCGTCGGTAGCAAGGTCGGCGAGATCGTCGAGCTCCTTGATCCCGGCCTTGCCGAGCGTGACCAGCATCGCCTCGGTCATATATGGCATCGTCGCGAGATCGTCGGACACGCCGAGCGCCTTGCGCTCCTCGCGCGCTGCGGCTTCGCGGCGTTCGAGCGCTTCGGCGGCGCGGCTCTGCAGCTCGGCGGCGAGGTCTTCGTCGAAGCCTTCGATCGTGGCGATTTCCTCGGCCTCGACATAAGCAACCTCTTCGAGGCTGCCGAAGCCTTCGGCGACCAGGAGCTGCGCCAGCGTCTCGTCGACGTCGAGCTCGGTCTGGAACATCTCGGTACGCTCGAGGAATTCCTTCTGGCGCTTCTCGCTTGCGTCCTGTTCGGTCAGGATATCGATCGCCTTGTTGGTCAGCTGCGACGCAAGCCGCACGTTCTGGCCGCGGCGGCCGATGGCGAGGCTGAGCTGATCGTCGGGCACGACCACCTCGATCCGATCCTCTTCCTCGTCGATCACGACGCGGCTGACGCTGGCGGGCTGGAGCGCGTTGACGACGAAGGTCGCCGTGTCTTCGGACCAAGGGATGATGTCGATCTTTTCGCCCTGCATTTCCTGGACGACCGCCTGGACGCGGCTGCCCTTCATGCCGACGCAGGCGCCGACCGGGTCGATGCTGCTATCATGCGAAATCACGCCGATCTTGGCGCGGCTGCCCGGGTCGCGCGCGGCGGCCTTGATCTCGATGATGCCGTCGTAGATTTCGGGCACTTCCTGCGCGAACAGCTTCTTCATGAAGTCGGGGTGCGCGCGGCTGAGGAAAATCTGTGGCCCGCGATTTTCGCGGCGCACGTTGAGGATCAGGCTGCGGATGCGGTCGTTGACGCGCACCACTTCGCGCGGGATCTGCGCGTCGCGGCGGATCACGCCCTCGGCGCGGCCCAGGTCGACGACGACATGGCCGAACTCGACTCGCTTGACCACGCCGGTGATGATCTCCCCCATGCGGTCCTTGAATTCCTCGAACTGGCGCTCGCGCTCGGCGTCGCGGACCTTCTGAAAGATGACCTGCTTGGCGGCCTGCGCGGCGATCCGGCCGAATTCGATCGGGGGCAGCGGGTCGACGATATAGTCGCCGATCGTGGCATCGGCCTGGAGCTTCTGCGCGCCCTTCAGGTCGACCTGCTTGAAGTAATCGTCGACCGCCTCGACCACCTCGACCACGCGCCACAGGCGAAGGTCGCCGGTGGTCGGATCGAGCTTGGCGCGGATATCGTTCTCCGCGCCGTAGCGAGCCTTGGCGGCGCGCTGGATCGCGTCCTCCATCGCCTCGATGACGATGCCCTTATCGATCATCTTCTCGGTTGCGACCGAATTGGCGATCGCGATCAGCTCGGCACGGTTGGCGGTAACGGCGGTGGCCATCAATCCTGTCCTTCTTCTTCGAATTCTTCGTCGGCGCCCTCGGTGGAGAGTGGCGCGGTTGCGGCTAAAAGTCTGTCGGTAATCAGTAATTTGGCGTCGGCGACTTGGTCGAAGCCGATCGTCATCTTTTCATGCTTCTTCACGTCGATCGTGATGCGGTCGCCGTCGACGCCGGCAAGGTCGCCGGTGAGTTGCTTGCGGCCATCGACCGGCGCGGTCAGATGGATGCGCGCCTCGTGCCCGATCCAATCGGCGAAGTCGCCGAGCCGGGTCAGCGGCCGGTCGATCCCGGGCGACGACACTTCAAGACGATAGGCTTCCGCGATCGGATCGACCTCGTCGAGCGTGTCCGAAATCCGCCGCGACAATTCGGCGCAATCGTCGATCGTCAGCTGGCGCGTATCGGGGCGCTCGGCCATCACCTGGAGCGTCAGATCGTCGCCGCCACCGAACATCCGCACGCGCACGAGATCGAAGCCCAGCGCTTGCGCCTCGGGCTCGATCAAGTGCGTCAGTCGGGCGATGTCCGCCATGTGTCGTCCAGATAAGCAGGTTCGGCGCCGGGAAGCTGGAGCCTCCCGACCTCTTCACCTGGCGATGTAGAGATTGTGGCGATGATATAGGCGGGTGGACGCGCGCTGGCAAGCGGGCAACCGTGGCCAGCCGCGAGGCGTTGTGCAAAACTGGACCGCCTTTCGCCGGAGACCACTGATGCGCCACGCCTTTGTGTCGATGTTGCTGATCGCTAGCGCCTGTTCGGCGTCACCGAACGGGAATGGCCAAAGCGTGCCGCGCAATTCGCCGCTCGAAACCGATATCGTCAACGTGCCGGCGACCACCGGACGCGCCAACCTGACGCCGGCAGCGCCGCCGTTCAAGGTGGCGACGATCGGCACGTTCGACGAGCCGTTCGCGATGGCGTTCCTGCGCGACGGCCCATACGACAGCTGGCTGCTGGTTACCGAAAAGAGCGGCAAGCTGAAACTGCGCGACGCTGACGGCTTGGTCGAGGATGTGCCGGGTTTGCCTAAGGTAGCAGCGAGCGGGCAGGGCGACTTGCTCGATGTCGCGATCGCGCCCGATTTCGCGGCTAGCAAGACG
>NZ_JAQGKZ010000055.1 GCF_028289855.1 Sphingomonas bacterium
CTCGCCGTGCTGGCCGACCAGCTCGACGATTGCGGAGCCGACCACGACGCCGTCCGCGATGCGCGCGATCGCCGCGGCCTGGTCGGGGGTGCGAACGCCGAACCCGACCGCGACGGGCAAGTCGGTCGCGGCCTTGAGCCGGGCCACGGCGTCCTCGATCGACGCTTGAGCCGCCTGTTGCTTGCCGGTGATCCCGGCGACCGAGACGTAGTAGAGGAATCCGCTTGCGCCATCGAGCACTTGAGGCAAGCGCGCGGCGTCGGTGGTCGGGGTCGCGAGGCGGATCAGGTCGATACCGGCGGCCCGAAGCGCGGGGCCGAGCGAATCGTCCTCCTCGGGCGGAATATCGACGCAGATCACGCCGTCGACCCCGGCATCGCGCGCGGCCGTTGCGAACCAATCCGCGCCGCGGCGGGTCATCGGGTTAGCGTAACCCATCAGGACCAGCGGGACATCAGCGTGCCGCGCGCGGAAACCCTTAGCGATAGTCAGAATGTCGGCGGTGGTCGTCCCCGCGCCGAGGCTGCGCAGATTGCCCGCCTGGATCGCCGGCCCGTCGGCCATCGGGTCGGTGAACGGCATGCCGAGCTCGATCACATCCGCACCGCCCACGACGATCGCGTCAAGGATCGCCGAAGTTGGCCCGTCGCCGGCAGTGACGAAAGCGACGAGCGCGGGACGGCCGCTGGCGAACGCGGCGGACAGGCGGGTCATCCGAGCGCCCTCGAAACGGCATAGCCAATTCCGAAACAAATAATGGCGTAAATCAGGAAGCTCTTGATAAAACCAGATACGAACCCGGTGATAATGGGCCGCCTAAGTTTCGGATCTTGCCAGTCCGTTCGTAGCGCACGTAGGTCGTCCAAAAGACTTGGCTTCGTCATATCTTGACCCCCAGCGCATCCGCCACGGTGAAGATGTCCTTGTCGCCGCGTCCGCACAGATTGGCGAGGATGATCTGGTTTTCGTCCATTTCCCGCGCCTTCTTCACGACTGCTGCGATGGCGTGTGAAGGTTCGAGCGCGGGGATGATGCCTTCGGTGCGGCACAGCAACTGGAACGCGTCGAGCGCCTCCACATCGGTCGCCGAGGTGTATTCGACGCGCCCGATCTCCTTGAGCCACGAATGCTCGGGGCCGATCCCAGGATAGTCGAGTCCCGCCGAAATCGAATGCGCCTCGGCGATCTGGCCGTCTTCGTCCTGCAACAGATAGGTCTTGTTGCCGTGCAGGATGCCTGGGAAACCGCCCGCCAGACTAGCGGCGTGCTTCTTGTCGAGCCCTTCGCCAGCCGCCTCGACGCCGAGCATCTTCACGTCCGCGTCGTCGAGGAACGGGTGGAACAGCCCGATCGCGTTCGACCCGCCGCCGATCGCCGCGACCAATAGGTCGGGCAAGCGGTCGATGCGCGACAGCATCTGCGCCCGCGCCTCGGTGCCGATCACGCTCTGGAAATCGCGGACCAACTCGGGATAGGGATGCGGCCCGGCCGCGGTGCCGATGATGTAGAAGGTGTCGTGGACGTTCGCGACCCAATCTCTCAGGGCTTCGTTCATCGCGTCCTTCAGCGTGTTCGCCCCCGACGTCACCGGAATCACCTCCGCGCCGAGCAGCTTCATGCGGAACACGTTGGGTGCCTGCCGCTCGACGTCCTTGGCGCCCATGTAGATCACGCAAGGCAAGCCGAACCGTGCGCAGACGGTCGCGGTCGCAACGCCGTGCTGGCCGGCGCCGGTCTCGGCGATGATCCGGGTCTTGCCCATCCGCATCGCCAGCAGGATCTGGCCGACGCAATTGTTGATCTTGTGTGCGCCGGTATGGTTGAGCTCGTCGCGCTTGAACCACACTTGCGCGCCCTTGCCGGGTTCGCACCCGGCGCGAATCGACGCGGTCAGCCGCTCGGCGAAGTAAAGCGGGCTGGGGCGGCCGACATAATGTTCGAGCAAATCGTCGAACTGCGCCTGGAACGCGGGATCGGCCTTGGCGCGGCGATATTCGCGCTCGAGCTCGAGGATCAGCGGCATCAGCGTTTCGGCGACATAGCGCCCGCCGAACTGGCCGAAATGCCCGCGATCGTCAGGCTGCGCGCGGAAGGTGTTGGGGGTGCTCATAATCGCGCCACCGCCTGAAGGAACGTCGCGATCTTGTCCACATCCTTGACGCCGGGTGAGGATTCGACCCCGGAGGAAACATCGACCAGCGTCGCGCCGGTGCGTGTCGCAGCTTCAGCGACGTTGTCAGCGGTCAGTCCGCCCGACAGCACCCATGGCAGGGGGTGGCGAAACCCGTCGAGCAAGTTCCAGTCGAACCGCATGCCCATCCCGCCGGGCAACGCCGCCTCTGGCGTCTTGGCGTCATAGAGGATCTTGTCGGCCGCCTGGATATGGCCGCCGAACGCGAGATCGGTGGCACGCTTGACCTCGATTACCGCCCAGATTTGCTTCCCGGTCCGTGCCCCAATCGCAGCGCGCCGCGCTGCCGTCGTCCGGTGGAGTTGAAGCGCATCGAGCCGTCCCGCTGCGACTGCACGCTCGATCAACGCGTCATCGGGATCGACGAACACACCAACACGCTGGACGTGTTCTGGCGTCCGCGCTGCCAGCCCCGCTGCCGCGTCGAATGACAGGTTGCGCGGCGAGGGGGGGAAGAACACGAACCCGACGTGGCTCGCCCCACCAGCGATCGCGCCGTCGAGCGTTTCGGGGGTCGAGAGACCGCAGATCTTGGCGCTGACGGGCATCGCGGCGCTATGGCCGAAGCGATCTGGCCTTACAATGTCGCGCCGATTTCCCGTGCGGCCAGATCGGGATCTTCTGCCCCGGTGATCGGCCGCCCAACCACCAGAATCGACGCCCCTGCGTCGAGCGCCGCGCGCGGCGTGACAACGCGTTTCTGGTCGCCGATGGTGCCGTTTGCGGGTCGCACGCCGGGAACCACGAAGAAACCCTTGGGCCAATGCCGGTGCGCCGCCGCCACCTCGTCGCCCGAGCAGACGATTCCGTCGAGCCCCGCGTCCATCGCCAGATCGGTCAGCCGCAGCACCTGATCGTGTGCCGACCCCTCGATGCCCGTCGTGCGCAAATCGTTCTCGTCGAGGCTGGTCAGCATCGTCACCGCGACGACCTTGGTATCGATCGGCGCCGCCGCCTTGGCATCCTCCAGCATCGCGCGGCCGCCCGCGCCGTGGACGGTCAGCACTGCCGGATCGAGCCCGCGCAGCGACTGGATCGCCTTGCCGACGGTGTTGGGGATGTCGTGGAGCTTGAGGTCGAGGAAAATCGGCAGACCCAGCTCGTGCATTTCCATCACGCCGTGGCGGCCGTTCGCCATGAAGAATTCGAGGCCCAGCTTGATCCCGCCGACATGGTGGCGGACGCGCGTTGCGATTGCCTTGGCCTTCTCGATATCGGGCGTGTCGAGCGCGACGTAGATGCGGCTGGTCATGGCGTTAGCGTCAACGGCGGCGGCACCGGCGGCGTCGGATTGGTGGTGGTCACAGGTACCGGCACCGGGTCCGCGCCCATCGCGACGGGCGTCGGCTTAAGGTCGGCGATCACGCGTTCCGCCGTACTCAACCTTTGTTCGAGCCGCCAACGCGCGGTGCGGAAATAGAGCCAGGTCGGTAGCAGCCCGGCGAGGAAGGTGAGCAGGAGCATGAAGGGCAGGTTCACCTCGGCGTCCAGCCCGCCCCAAAGATGGATCGTCACCCAGGTCCAGTTGCCGAAGGTGAAGATCGCTGCGACGAATGCGAGCAGGCACCACAGCAGGATCTTGAGAAATTGCATGGTTGGGAGGCTAGCCGGACGGTTGGTGTTTGACCAGCCTCAGCCCGCTTCCTTGCGCAACGCGTCAATGAGGCCCGGTACAGCGCTCAACCGCTCCTCTTCCTCATCGAGGATCGCGTGGAATGCCTGACGCTTGATCGCCGCGACCCGACCCGGTTTCATCCGTGCGCGCGGCGGGAGCGCGGAGATGACGATGTCGATCATGCGCTCGGCGCCGTGGAGCCGGCCCCACAGATAGTCGTTCTCTCGGTACGCGCGGCTGAAGAAGGCGCCGAACGCGTTGAACTGAATGCCCTTCAACGTCGCCTCGGCGCCGCCCTGGCGGATGGATCCGGCGTCCTCGGGCGCGATGCGGTCGACCTTGATCGGGTCGAATTCGTCGAGCCCCTCGCCCTGTAACAGCGGCAGCGTCGCGACATCGAAAAACGGGAAGCCGAGATAGGCGAGCAGGAGCGGCCGCTTGACCTCTTTCGCCATGCCCTCGAACGCCGCCGCCATCTTCGCGTCGGTCGCATCGTCGAGCCCGCGCAAATCGAGCGACGCCGCGAGCAGATCGAGCACCGGCTGCGCATCGGCGCGCATCGCCCGCACGTCGCGGCGCAATTTGGCGTGCGCGTCGGTGCGTTTGGCTTCGAGATAGCCGGCCAGCGCGTCGTAGATCGCCTCGCGCGCGGTGGCGAGTTGCGCCTCGGTCAGTTCCACTTCGAGCCCAGCGAGGCGGCGGGCGACCATGCGCAGGCGGCGGATGCGGAAACCGAGATCGAACGAGCGCAGGAACAGGATTGCCGACGGGCTCGCCTTGCCTGCGAAGGTCAGCCCGCCGTCCATCGCGCGCACCGCTTCCTCGACCGCATAGCGAATGCGGTGATACCGCTCCGGCGCCAGTTCGCCCCCGACCGAGTGGAGCAGGCTGGCAATCAGGTCGACGACGCCTGCGACCTTCAAATGGCCATAGGCGGCATAGCCGAACCCGGACTTCGCTGCCGCCGCGTTCTGCGCCTTGGCGCGCCACGCCGCGAGCCGCGCGGGCGTGGGGGAGTCGAGAAACAGGGTATAGCCGAACAGCGATTCGATCTGCGCCTCGACTTCGGGCCGGATCGACCGCGTAATCGCACGCATCCGGTCGATCCGCTCGCTGCGGTCCTGGATCGCTTCCAGATTGTCGCGGATCGGTTGCTGGCGGGGAATTTCGGAAATCGCCCCGATGATCGTCTGGAAGAACCCCGGCATCGCCGCGGCGGTCGCGCCGAACTGAAAGCTCGGGCCGGGGGCGGGATCGATATAGATGAAACGCCTGTCGATCTCGCGCCGCGCCGGGCGCTCGCGCAGGGCATCCATCGCCGGGCGGAACGGTGCGTTGACCAGCACCGATCCGTCGATCAGCACCGCGGTGTTGATGGCATTGGCGGCATATTGGCGCGGCAGCGCGCGCTCGAGGAATGCTTCGCGGGTCGGCCAGCCCAGACTGCGCTCCTCGAGCACACCATCGAGCTCAGCGACGCAGAACGGCGGGAACGCGCCGGGAAAGCTCGAGGTGGCGCGTGCGGCAAAGGTCAACTCGGCGGGATCGGCGAACGCGCCGGTGCCGTGGTCGGTGAACGGGATGACCAGCCGGTGCTCGGTTTCCATCACTTCGGCGGGCGAATGCAGTTCGAGCCGCTCCGGATGACCGCGAAAATCCGTCACGGTAACGAACAGATCGAGCGGCTGGCCGTCGGGCAGCAAGCGCCCGTCGCCGCCGCCCGCCGCCATCGCCTCCAGCGCGTCGAGGATCAGGTTGGAAAAACGCTCGCCACCGAACGGCGGCTCGAACCAGCGCGAGCGGACGAATTGCGACAGCTTAGCGCTGACCTCACGCCGCGCGCCGGCCTCGACCAGCTCGTCGATCCGCGCCGCGCCGCGGCGTTGCGCCATCCATGCGATCGGCAATGCCCAGATCTTGGTCCAGCGGTGACGCGCGGCCTGCTTCGGGTCGATGAGCGCCTCGATATCGGCGGTGTCGAGCCATAATTGCGTCAGCGGCTCGAGGCTCTGCCCCGTCGCGATCGCCTGCGCCAGAAACACGCCGTTGATCCCGCCCGCGCTGGCCCCCGCGACGATGTCGGGCAGCACGCGTAGCCGCAGATCGGCTTCTTTCTCGATCTCCTCGAACAGCTGGTGATAGACGCGCTCGGTCGAAGACAGCGTGGGTGTCCCGTCGGCGTGGAACGCGCGGCTGGCGCGGGCGAGCCGCCAGATTTCCTTGGTGATGCCGTGCATGTAGACCGCCAGGCTGATCCCGCCGTAGCAGACCAGCGCCATGCGCAATTCCTTCTCGCGGCTCACGCCGGCTCGACCTTGGCCCAGATCGGCAGATGATCGGACGCGGTGCGCGACGCGGGCGTGTGGTGCACCCCGCAATCGGCGATCCTGAGCTCGGGCGAGGCCATGATGCGGTCGAGCCGGCCAACCGGACGGCGCGCGTGGAAACTCGGGCCGGTCGCGGCGATGGTGAAACGCTCGGCGAAATTCTTGAGGCAGCCCGAATGCCGTGTCCATTCGTTGAGGTCGCCCATCATCACCGTCGGCAAGCGATCGGTGCTGGCGTCGAGATGCGCGAGGATCGCATCGGCCTGACGCCGCCGCATCAGCCCCGACAGGTCGAGGTGCATCCCCACGATCCGCACCATCGCGCCGTTGATCCGAAGATCGGCCATCACCGCGCCGCGCGGCTCGAGCGTCGGCAGGTGGATCGATTCGCAATCGACGATCGTCGCGTCCTTGCGCACCAGAAGCACATTACCGTGCCACCCGCTCGACGCCGCACGCGCACCGAACGGCACGGCTTTCCATGGGCTGTGATCGGCCAGATGGTGCGGGCTCAGGATCGCGGCGCGCCCGCCGAAGCGTCGATCGGCTTCCTGCAGCGCGATCACGTCGGCGTCGATTTCATGGAGGACGTGCAGGATCCGGTCGGGGCTGCGAATTCGATCGGTGCCGACGCCCTTGCGGATATTGTAGCTGGCGACCTTGATCATTGAGGTAGCGAACGCCTTCCGCCTCGTGCGGGTTGCACCTAAGCCGAGTAAGGGAGAGCGGGCAATGACCGACTCGTCGATCGCCGATGTTGAGCGTGTGCGCAGGCTGCTGATCGCGGCCGCGCGCGAGGGGCGGGCGGTGAGCTATTCGGAATTGCTCTCCGACCTCGGCCATCGGTTCACCCGGCCCAGGATGCGCGCGGTGTGTAGAACGCTCGACGCGATCGATGAGGCAGCAATTGCGGTAGGCGAGCCCGAGCTCGCGGTGCTGGTGGTGCGCGAATCGGATCGATTGCCGGGGCAAGGCTGGTGGGGCGGCGCGCGGGCGCTCGTGCTGGGGTACGATGGGCCGTGGACGGGGCCGCGCGCGATGGAGTTGGTCCACGCGCAACAGCAGATCGCGTTCGACTATTGGCAGGATCGGTAGCGCCGCGGCAAAAGCCGCGTCGTCGGTCCTCGCGGTGCGAGGCCGGCCGCGCTTTCGCTTGTCACGATTTAGCATGGCTAAATCGCTGCGAAAGCTGGTGCCGGCTGCAGGAATCGAACCCGCGACATCCAGTTTACAAAACTGGCGCTCTACCAACTGAGCTAAGCCGGCATCCGTCGCCCCAATGCGTCAGGAGACGCCGAAGGTCCAGCCTTCGGTGCGGGCGATTTCCGGGCTGAGGCCCGCCGGGGACCATAGTTCGCGCCGATCGGCATTGGCGCGCAGCCATGCCGAGGCGAGAATCGCGTCGGTCGAATGGTCGTCGTAGCGGCTCAGTGGCGCGTGAGATTGCGATCCCAGTGTGGCGAGCGCTTGGTCCAATGCCGCCGCTGTCCGCAATTTGCTCAATCCCTTGCGCAGACCCGCCGCGCGCGCTGCGATCGTGGTATAGATTTCGACGATCGCCATGCCCTTCGCCGGCGGCGGGTCGAACGGCCAGATCGCGACTTGGCCATCCAACCGATGCAGCAGGCGCATCCCGGCGAAGCTCGCCTTGGCGACCTGTGCTGCGCCGATCGCGTCGTAGACCGTGGTCGCCTTGCCGAAGCCGGCGTCGTTGTGCAGCGCCTCGACGCGGCGGAAATGGAGGAATTGGGCCTTCGCACCGTCGTCCGCGCCGAGATAGAAATGCGTCCCGCGCCGGCTGTCGATGAAGGATGCCGCGCCAAGGTCTTCGTCGGGGCTGTTGGCATCGACATACGCCCAGAATGCTTTCGCATCGGTCTGTGTGCTCTCGCCCGGCAGATACGCGCCGCGCTCAATGAACGGCGCGCAAAAGCTCATGTCGAACCCGACCAGCATCGGTTCCGCGCGGTTCGCGAGCAGCCAGTCGAGGATCGCGGCGCGCGACCAAGCGCCACCGGGCGGATCGACCAGCACGGGTGCGTCATTGCCCGTGTCGCACACCGCCAGCGCGATACCCTTATGCCGGCTGCCCTTCGCGCCCGACCAGTCGATCGCGGCGAAGCGGGTGAAGTGCGTCACTTCTTGCGCGGCTTCACCGGCTTCTTCGCCGCGGTCCAGTCGCGCGAGCGTTCGATCATGGCTTTGACGCGGTCGGGATCGGCGCTGTCGTAGCGGATCAGTACCGCCGGCCAGCCTTCATAATGCGGCGTCTGCCAGAAAGTGTCGGGGTCGGTTTCCTTGAGCATCTCGACCGTGTCGAGGTCGATCGCGATGCCGAACGAGGTCTGGTCCTCGTGGCCGGTGTACAGGAACGCGCGGCCGTTCGACGCGACCTTGACCGCGGGCTTGCCGTAGCTTTTGCCCAACTCGGCATCGGGCAGCGACAGCGCATAGGCGACGGCATCATCCCAACTCGCGATCATTTCCCCTCCTTCAGGGTCCGCCAGTAATCGAGCCGCTCCTGGATGCGCTTTTCGAACCCGCGATCGGTGGGTGTGTAGAAAGTCTGCGGCATCATCTCTTCGGGCCAGTAATTGTCGCCCGAAAAGCCATGCTCGGTATCGGGGTCGTAGTGGTACCCTTTGCCGTAACCGATATCCTTCATCAGCTTGGTCGGTGCGTTGAGGATGTTTGGCGGCGGCATCAGCGACCCGGTGTCTTTCGCCGATTTCCAGGCCGCGCCCATCGCTTTGTACGACGCGTTCGATTTGGGCGCGGTTGCGAGGTAGAGGCACGCCTGCACCAGCGCGAGTTCGCCTTCGGGCGAGCCGAGGAAATCGTAGGTGTCCTTGGCGGCGATGCATTGCACCAGCGCGTTCGGGTCGGCGAGCCCGATATCCTCGACCGCCATCCGTACCAGCCGGCGCAGCAGGTACAGCGGCTCCTCGCCGGCGGTCAGCATCCGCGCGAGATAGTAGAGCGAGGCCTGCGGATCGCTGCCGCGCACCGCTTTGTGCAGCGCGGAGATCAGATTGTAATGCCCCTCGCGGTCCTTGTCGTACACCGCGACGCGGCGCTGCAGGAACGACGACAGCCCGGCCGGGTCGAGCGGTTCTGGCAGGTCGACCGAGAACAGAGTCTCGGCCTGGTTGAGCAGGAAGCGGCCGTCGCCGTCGGCGCTCGCCACCATCGCGTCGCGCGCTTCGGGGGTGAGGGGGAGGGGGCGGCCTTCCATTTCCTCGCCGCGGTCGAGCAATTTGCACAAAGCGATATGATCGAGCCGGTGAAGGATGAGCACTTGCGCGCGGCTGAGCACCGCGGCGTTGAGCTCGAAGCTCGGGTTTTCGGTGGTCGCGCCGATCAGCGTCACCGTGCCGTCCTCGACATAGGGCAGGAAGCCGTCCTGCTGCGCGCGGTTGAAGCGGTGGATCTCGTCCACGAACAGCAAGGTGCGCTTGCCGATCCTGGCATGCTCGCGCGCTTCGGCGAACGCCTTCTTGAGGTCGGCGACGCCGGAGAATACCGCGCTGATCGCGACGAAGCGCAACCCAACCGCATCGGCCAACAGCCGCGCGATCGTCGTCTTGCCGGTGCCGGGCGGCCCCCACAGGATCATCGACGACAATTTGCCCGCCGCGACCATCCGCCCGATCGCGCCGTCGGGGCCGGTGAGATGTTCCTGCCCGACGACGTCCTCCAGCCGCTGCGGCCGCAATTTGTCGGCGAGCGGGGCGTTCTCGTGGATCGTGTCGGGAGCGGCTTCGGGTTCGAAACCGGCGAAGAGGTCGGCCATGGCAGCAAGATAGGCGCTCTCGCGCGCGAATCCCACCCGGCCGAATTTATCCTAAGATATATCTTGACACCCTCGAATAAAGATATATCTTAGCTCCATCGTGATATAGAAAAGGACTTCCACGAATGTTTATGTATTTTGAAAACCGCGGCCGTGGCTGCCATCCCGGGATGCGTCAGGGCATGCATCGCGGCTGGGGCCAACACGCCCGCCATTGGGGCGGCCGCGGTGAACGCGGGCCGCGCGGCGAAGGCCGTTCGCGGCGAATGTTCGACGGCGGCGAGCTTCGGCTCGTGCTGCTCAAGTTGATCGCCAACGAACCACGCCACGGCTATGACCTGATCCGCCAGATCGAGGAACTGACCGGCGGCGCTTACGCTCCGAGTCCCGGCGTGGTCTATCCGACCATCACGTTGCTCGACGACATGGGGCTGATCGCGCAGCAGCAGAGCGAGGGCGCCAAGAAGGCGTTCGCGATCACCGACGCCGGCACCGCCGAGCTCGACGCCAACAAGGAGCTGGTCGACACGCTGTTCGCCCGCCTGGCCGCGCTGGGCGCGGAGCGGCAGAAGACCGACGTGAAGTCGGTGCGCCGCGCGATGGGCAATCTGCGCGAAGTGCTGATCAACCGGCTCAGCGCGGGCGATTTCGACGAGAACACGCTGCACGATGTCGTCGCGCTGATCGACGAGGTCGCGCAGAAGATCGAGCGGCTGTAACCGTGGGCGGCACCAGCCGTCTCGCCATTCTCCGCCGGCGGCTCGGTCTCGACGACCCGGCCGCCGGCGCCTCATCGAAAGACTCCCATGACCATTTCCGCGACCGCCAGGGTGCCGACCGCGAGCGCCAGCAAATATCTCCAACAGCTGTGCAAGCATTGGCAGCACAATCTGACCGTTGAGTTCGCCACCGATCACGGCACGGTCATATTCCCGAAGGATGCGCGCGGTGCCGACTGGCCGGGCGAGGGACTGGTGACGTTCGATGCTGGCCCATCCGCGCTCGACGTGCGGATCGACGCCAGCGTCGAAGCCCAACTCGAAGGTCTGAAAGGCGCCGTCGCCCGTCACTTAGACCGCTTCGCTTTCCGCGAAGCGCCGCTCACGTTCGATTGGCGCTAGGCGTACCGCTGCGCCGTCGCGCGGATCAGCGCGATCATGTTGGGGATGCCCTGCGTGCGGTTCGAGCTGAGCTGGTTCTTCAGATCGAACGGCGCGAGGGCAGCGTCCACGTCGGTTGCCAGGATGTCCGTCGGCGATCGGTCCTGCACCGTCGCCAGCACCAGCGCGATAATGCCCTTTGTAATCGCGGCGTTGCTGTCGGCGAGGAAGTGGAGCGTGCCGTCGGCCCGCACCGTGGGATAGACCCACACCGACGCTGAGCAGCCGCGGACAAGGGTGGTGTCGGTCTTAAGCGGCTCGGGCATGTCCTCGAGCCCGCGGCCCAGGTCGATCAACAGGCGATAGCGATCGTCGGCGTCGAGGAACTCGAATTCGTCTTGCAGATCGGCGAGGCTGGGCATGCTCGACGCTATAGCGTGGCGTCGCCGGTTGGTAACCCGGCGTCGTGCTGAACTTGTTTCAGCATCCATGCGATCCGATCAATCCCAAGCGGACGGCTACAGGCTGAGCGCGCGCATGGATGCTGAAACGAGTTCAGCATGACGGGTGGATGCTACAGATCCACCCCCGACGCGATCGCCTCGAGCTTGCGGATGCGTTCCTTCAAATCCGCGATCTCAATCCGCGCGCTGGCGTTGGGCAGCGTCGGGCCGTCGGTGTGGCCGTGGTCGGCGAACGTGGTCAGCTCGCGTTCCTTGAGGCTCAGCCAGCCGCGCCAGCCGGCGAGGCCCGCGAGGCAAACCATGCCCAGTCCGGCCAGGCTCGCGCCCGCCATGGTGAAGTAAAGGTTGGGGTCGGTCATGACAGACGTCTCCATGCTAATAGGCGACCGGTCAGCGGTCGGTGTTGCGCAGCTGCTCGATCTCGCGGTCGAGGGTGCTGCTGGTGTTGGTGTCGGTGATTACGCGTTCGAGCACCGCGATGCGTTCCTTGAGGCCACGAATGTCCTCGCGCAGCTGCTTGTTCTCGGTCGCCGTCGCATCGTCGCGCAGGCTGTAATCGTTGCCGTGCTTGTCGCGGCCGACGCCGTACCTGGCGCGCAGAATGCCGCCCACGGTGACGATCAGAACGATGCCGATGACCATTTCGAAGGGGTTCATGGGGAGGCTCCCTCAGCTTCGGTTTGTTATTCGGCCGGCTGGATCTGCGCTTCGCGCATCGCGCGGCGGCGCGGACGATCGACCCGCTCGGTCAGCCAGACCGCGATGCCCGTGGGGATCGCGATGACGGCGATGAAGATAATCAGTCCCATTGTTACGTCCTTCAATTGAGCGGCGCGGGGTCGTCGCGCAGCTTTTCGATTTCTTCGGCGACATCGATGCCGCGGTCGGTGACGATGCGTTCGAGAACGCGCATCCGTTGTTCCAGCCGTTCGGTCTGGGCCGCATATTGCGCGGCCTTTTCGGCGACCTTGTCGGCCTGGAGCTCGAGCTGGCGCTGGCGATAGGCGAACCAGGGCTTCACGAAGACGCCGCCGATAATCGCCAGCAGGCCGCACGAGATGCCGAGAACCGGAATGAGTAGAACGTTGATCATCAAATTCCCTTTCAGTCGCGGCTGCGCAGTTCGTCGATTTCGCGGCTGACGCGCTCGGCGGGATCGGTGGCGATCCGTTCGAGCACGCGCAGGCGCTCCTCGAGCCGTCCGATCTGGCCGACCAGCTTCTCGTTTTCACTCGAAAGCAGTTCGACCTTGCGCTCCGCTTCCATGTCGCTGGCGACGAAGCCGTTGCGGCGGTTATTGCGGCGCGTGGAGCGGTCCTCCAGCGGCAATCCGTGCTTGGCGCGGATCGACATCTTGATGATCCCACCGAAGATGCCCATCGCGATGATCGCCAGGACGAAAAGTTGACCGTCGTGCATTTATTTTCTCCCTAATCCAGTCGGTCAGCGCAGCGCGTCGATTTCGCGGGCGGTGCGCTCGGCGGGATCGGTGGCGATCCGTTCGAGTACCGCGAGCCGCGCTTCGAGCCGCGTAATCTGGCCGGCCTGGCGTTCGTTCTCATTGGTCAGCAATTCGACCTGGCGCTTGGCGCCGACTTCATCGCTGCCCTCCGGCTCTTCGAGCGGGTAACCGTGCCTGGCGCGGACCCAGGTATTCGCGACCCAGGCGACCGGCCCAATGGTCACCGCGGCGATCGGAATAAGAATCCCAAGTTCTGACATGCTCATCGTGAACCTCCCGTTCAGCCGCTCAGCGCAGGCTGTCGATTTCGTCGGCCAGCCGGCTGTTGCGGCTGGTATAGAGCGTCTCGATATCGGCGAGCCGGCGATCGAGATCGCGGAACTTGGAGCGGACCTCGGCGGTCGAGCGCGACGGATTGGTGCGCACGCCCTGCCAGAACTTCGCGTCCTCGGCGTCCTCGTACAGGCCGAACGGCTTGTGGGGGGCGACCCAGGCGGTGATGAAGTAGGCGGGGATGACCCAACCCGAGGTGATCAGCGCCAGGACCACGGTGCCGACGCGAACCATCGTCACATCGATACCGGTGTACTCGGCGATCCCCGCGCAGACCCCAAGGAACTTCTTGTTCTGCTTGTCGAGGTAGAATTTGGTGCGGCTGGCGGACATTTCAGTTCCTCCGGGTGGTAGGGAATTCGGCCGGGTCGGCGGCGAGCGGCATGCTCGACTTCCAGTCCGGGTGGTCGGCGGCAACGATGCGTTCGACCGTGGAAACGCGATCTTCGAGGCGGCGCGCGAGCGAGTAGAGCTCGTCGAGCAGCTTTTCGTCCTCGTTCGTGATCTTCGGCGCTTGCTTCCATTTCGTGACGTAGTGGAAGATCAGCCAAGGGAGGCCGATGAACAGCATCCCGACGATCAGGACGGGCAACAGAAACTCGTCCATGGCTTACGATCCCTTCTTGATACGCGCCTTGAGCGCTTCGAGTTCGGCATCGACCTTTTCGGATGCCTTCAACTCGGCCATTTCCTCCTCCAGCGTCTTGGGCATGCTGCCCAATCCGGCGGCTTCGGCGCGGCCCTCGGCCAGGTCGACCTGACGCTCCATCACGTCGAAGCGCGAGAAGGCGTCCTGCGTGCGGCCGGCCGAATAGACTTCGCGGATGCGGAAGCGGTTGTGCGCGGTTTCGAGCCGGGTTGAGATCGACGACTGGCGGTTGCGCGCCTCGTTCAGCTTCTTCTGCAGCTTGGCGATATCCTCTTCGGATGCGCGCAACGCATCGTCGAGCACGGTGATCTGGCCGGTCAGTTCGGCGGCCATGTTGGTCGCCTTCTGCCGCTCGACCAGGGCCGCTTTGGCCAGGTCCTCGCGATCCTTCGACAGCGCCAGTTCGGCCTTCTCGGTCCAGCTTTCCTCGAGCTGGGTGAGCTTGCCGATATGGCGCCGCATCTCCTTCTGGTCGGCGATGGTGCGCGCGGCGGAGGCGCGAACCTCGACCAGCGTTTCTTCCATCTCCAGGATGATCATGCGGATCATCTTCGCCGGGTCTTCAGCCTTGTCGAGCAAGTCGGTGAAGTTGGCGGCGATGATGTCGCGGGTTCGCGAAAAAATGCCCATGTTGGTGTTACTCCTCGGAAATCTACGCTTTACTCGGTGGGGATGCCGGGGCGGGCAGCAAGGGGGAAACCCGCCCCGGCAGTGGCCATCACGCCCGGGGGGCGGCGGCAACCTGATGGGTTTGAGCGGCAGTCTGCGCTTGGGCCAGGCCGGGGCCGAGCGCCGCCATCATCAGCGACGACCCGCACACCAAGGTGCTGACGACCACCACGACCGTGCGGCCCAGACCATTCGAAAACTTGTCCATTGTCTTACTCCCTAGAATTTCGTTGCGCCGTCGGGCGGCGTTGCCAAGGTGATTGCAGCTAGCGTGCCAATTGCGGAAAACGGCGGAAATCCGCCGTTCCTGGCCCAATTTCGGATTGGCCAGCGGCTTTTCGCTTGCCAACGGTTGGGAAAATACACCAAGTGTTGGGAATGGTAATGGAGCGCACGTCCCAGGTTATCGGTCAGTCGGGTCCGTTCCTCGATGCGCTCGAGCGCGCGAGCCGCGCCGCCGCGCTCGACCGTCCCGTATTGGTGATCGGCGAGCGCGGTACCGGCAAGGAACTGGTCGCCGAACGCCTCCACCGCCTGAGCCCGCGCTGGGACCACCCGCTGATCATCATGAATTGCGCGGCGCTGCCCGAGACGCTGATCGAGGCCGAACTGTTCGGGCACGAGGCTGGGGCGTTCACCGGCGCGACGCGCGCGCGGCCGGGGCGGTTCGAGGAAGCCGACGGCGGGACGCTGTTCCTCGACGAACTCGGCACGCTGTCGATGGCGGCGCAGGAGCGGCTTCTACGCGCGGTCGAATATGGCGAGGTGACGCGGATCGGCTCGTCGCACCCGGTGCGGGTCGATGTCCGCATCGTCGCCGCGACCAACGAGAATCTGCCCGACAAGGTCGAGCGCAATCAGTTTCGCGCCGACCTGCTCGACCGGTTGAGCTTCGAGGTGGTCACCTTGCCCCCTCTTCGCGCGCGGCCCGGCGACGTCGGGGTGCTCGCCGACCATTTCGGGCGGCGGATGGCGGCGGAGATGGCGCGCGATTGGGAAGGGTTCGCGCCCGAGGCGATCGACGCGCTGATCGATTACCAATGGCCGGGCAACGTCCGCGAGTTGCGCAACGTCGTCGAACGCGCGGTGTATCGTTGGGAGCAACCGGGGCCGATCGCGCTGATCGAATTCGACCCGTTCCAGTCGCCGCATCGCCCAGGGGCGAGCGATGCGCCGCAAGCGCCCGCGCCGGCGCCCATCACGCCGACGCCATCGGTCGGCCCGGGCGACGCCGAGCCCGCCGATTTCAAGTCGCGCGTGGCGCGCTTCGAACGCGACGTGCTGGCCAAGGCGCTCGCCGCCAACCGCTTCAACCAGCGCCACACCGCCGATGCGCTGGGCCTGAGCTACGACCAGCTCCGCCATGCGCTGCGCCGCCACGATCTGCTGCCCGGCGGGTGACCGAAATATCCTATACGCCGACCGTCCGCCCATCGCATTGAAAGGGCCGTTTTGATCGGGGTGGGGTGACGGCGATGATGATCGGTTTGGTCGCGTTGATGGGTTTGGCGATGGGCGCGATGCCCGCGGACGGCCCGGTGAAGAAATATGACGGGGGCTGGGACCTCTACAAGAACGACGACAATTGCGCGCTGCTGCGCTCCTACGCCGGCGATACCACGCTGCGCATCGCCTATTTCCCCAAGGAAGACACCGCGCGCGTCGCGGTGATCGACGGTGCGCTGAAGGGCGTGATCGATGGCGGCGACTATCAGTTTCAGCTCTATTTTCTGAACGGCGATGCGATCGACAAGGGGTGGGGGACGATCAAGCTGAAGGGGGTGAAATATCCCGACCTCGGCTCCGGCTACAAGTTTGCCGTCAGCGGCAAGACCTTCCTCGCCGACATGGGCAAGAACAAGCTGATGGGCATCATGGACGGCGACAAGGTCGTCGAAAGCCTGAAGCTCGATTCGCTGTCGGACGCGTTGGTCGGGCTGGAGGCTTGTTCTCTGGGCGTCAGTTAAGCGCAGCGTCGAAGGGGGAAGAAGGCGTCGTTCGCGGGGAGGCGGGCGGCGCCCTTTCTTTTTGGCCGAGGCGATGGAATCGCTTGCGCAACGACTATGACGGACCCATTTGCAGGGCGTCGGCGTTTGCACTGCGAACCCTGAACCCGTCTCTTTGAAGGAGAAGCCCGATGGCTTTCGAACTCCCCCCGCTGCCTTATGCCTATGACGCGCTGGAACCGACCATCAACGAAGAGACGATGAAGTTCCACCACGACAAGCACCACGCCGCCTATACCGCGAAGCTGAACGAGGGCGTCGCGGCCGATCCCAAGCTGGAGGGCAAGTCGATCGAGGAAATCCTCGGCATGATCTCGTCGCTGCCGCCGCTCGTGCGCAATAATGGCGGCGGATATTGGAACCACGATTTCTTCTGGAAGATCATGACTCCGGGTGGCGGGTCGCCCTCGGGCAAACTCAAGGACGCGGTCGAGGCCTATGGCGGGCTGGACAAGCTGAAGGACGATTTCAACACCAAGGGCGCCGGCCAGTTCGGGTCGGGCTGGGCGTGGGTGATCGCCGATTCATCGGGCGCGCTGAAGGTCACCTCGACGCCGAACCAAGACAATCCGCTGATGGACGACGCCAAGGACAAAGGCACGCCGATCCTGGGCAACGACGTGTGGGAACACGCGTATTACCTGACGTATCGCAACGACCGGCCGGGGTATCTCAAGGCGTGGTGGGACGTGGTGAATTGGGACGAGGCCGGGCGGCGCTTTGATGAGGCGGTCGGCTGATTATCGGCGTAGGGTGAGCAAAAGGCCCTCGGCAATGGCCGGGGCCAAGCTGTTTACAGCGCTGTCCGGAGGTCGGGATGAGCAACACGGAATTGAGTGACCACCAGCTTCTTGACGTCGCCAAGGCTGCGCTCCGTGAGAAGGATTCGGAACGCGCCAAGCTTCTCTTTGCCGAATTTTCTGAGCGCAGTGTGGCAAGGGACAAGGCCAGGGTGGCGAAAGATCCTGTGTGATTGCGCGTCCGAATAAGGCGCCTCGTTCTCCGAAAGCCGCCCGACGGCTAACCGCTCAATAGCTGCTACATTTGCAATGTTGGATTTCGTGCGTCAGCCTATCGCACGCTCTTTTTCATCGTTGGCTCCGGACCTTGCACGCGCACCATCGCGGGCGCGCGCTATCGCTTCGACGGTCGCGACTTTTCGGACGACGTTCGCGCCCCGGCCGGACATCGCCATAGTGTCAACCTAGTGTCAACTTAGCGCCTATTCCGGCGGCAATTCCCTGATCGCGGCGTCGGCCTTCTCGTCGCCTTCTGCCATCAGTCCATGTTTCATCATCATCGGCACATTGGCGAACGCGAACAGCATCGTCAGCGGGATCGCGCCCCATAGCTTGAACCCGGCCCAGAACGTGATCGGGTCACCGGGGTTGGGGGCTGTGGCCCGCCAGACAGCCTCGTTCAGCATGGCCATGAACACGAAGAAGATCGCCCAGTTGCGCGTAACCTTGCGCCACCCGTCGGCATCCAGCCCGGGATAAGCGGTGCCGAGCAATTGTTCGAGGAGCGGCCGCCCAGTGAGCAGCCCGAATGCGAGCGTGCCGGAAAACAGCAAATACACGAACGTCGGCTTCATCTTGATGAAGCTCGGGTCGTGAAAATAGACCGTCAGCCCGCCGAACACGACGACCAAAGCGCCCGAAATCCACAGCATTGGTGAGATCGACTTGAGCTTGATCTGCGATATTACCATCGCGATCACCGTGGCGACCATGAACGCGGTGGTCGCGACGAGCACGCGGGCGATGACGATCGCCTTCATCCGCTCCATGCCGTCGAGGCCGTGCGTGACCCCGGCAACCAGCTTCATCAACGGTGCGTCTGGCGCGAAGAAAGTGATCGCGACGAACACCAGCAACGGCGCGTAATCGATCGCGAGGCGCAGCCCAGAATTGCCGTTCTTCGCGGTTGTCATTTCAGCAACTCCTCGACCCCGGCGATGATTCGCGCGACTTCCTTGGGATCGAACGGCCGCAAATCGTCGATCTTTTCGCCGACGCCGATCGCGTGGATCGGCAAGCCATATTTTTCGGCCGCCGCGACCAGCACGCCGCCGCGCGCGGTCCCGTCGAGCTTGGTCATGACGAGCCCGGTGACGCCGGCGACTTCCTTGAACACCTCGATCTGGCTGAGCGCGTTCTGGCCGGTTGTGGCGTCGAGCACGAGCACGACGTCGTGCGGGGAGGCGGGGTTGATCCGGCCGAGCACCCGGCGGATCTTGGCGAGCTCGTCCATCAGCTCGCGCTTGTTCTGGAGACGCCCGGCGGTATCGACGATCAGCGCATCGATCCCCTTGTCGGTCGCGCGCTTAACCGCCTCGAACACGATCCCCGCGGCATCGCCGCCCTCGGGACCCTTGACCAGCTCGACCTCGGCGCGGTCGGCCCAGGTCTGGAGCTGGCCGATCGCCGCCGCGCGGAACGTGTCGCCCGCCGCCAGCATGACGCCGTAATCCTGTTCCTTGAGCAAATGCGCGAGCTTGGCGATCGTGGTGGTCTTGCCCGACCCGTTGACGCCGATCACCAGGATCACCTGCGGGCGCGGGAACGCCTCGATCTCGAGCGGCTTGGCGACTTTTTCGAGCGTCTTCTCGATTTCCTCGGCAACGACCAGCCGAATGCCGAGCTCCTCCATGTCGCGCTCGAAGCTGCCCTCGGCCAGGCGCACTCGGATGCGGGCGGCGGTGGCAGGGCCGAGGTCCGAGGCGATCAGCGCTTCCTCGATCTCGTCGAGCGTCGCCTCGTCGAGCCGTGCGGTGCCGAGCCCGGCGAGGTTGCCGACCAGCTTGTCCGACGTGCGCTTGAACCCGCCGATCAGGCGATCGCGCCAGGATGGGGTGGTGCTCATGCAGGTGTTCCGATGAGATGGTTTCCGATGGTGCCGGTAATTTCGACCCGCATCACATCTCCCACCGCTCGCCCTGAGCCTGTCGAAGGGCGTGTAGCGGCGGCACGTGCTTCGACAAGCTCAGCACGAACGGGGTTGAGTAGGCGGACATGCGCGAAATTGGGAGCGTGTCCCTGATCGCCGGGTGCTTCGACCAGTATCTGCTGCGCGGTGCCGACGAGATTGTTTAGCCACGCCGTCTTCCGCGCAGCCGCCGCCTCGCGCAGTCGCGCGGCACGCTCGCGGGCGACTTCAGGCTCGACTTGCGGCATCCGCGCGGCGGGGGTGCCGGCGCGGGGCGAGTAGGGGAAGATGTGCGCGTGGACGATGTCGCAATCGTCGATCAGCGCCAGGCTGTTCGCCGCCATCGCCGCGTCCTCGGTCGGGAAACCGGCGATGAGGTCGGCGCCTATCGCGATCTCTGGCCGCGCGGTCTTGAGGCGCTCGACCAGCCGCACTGCGTCGGCGCGCGAATGGCGGCGCTTCATCCGCTTGAGGATCATGTCATCGCCGGCCTGGAGTGACAAATGTAGATGCGGCATCACCCGCGCTTCCTGCGTCAGCAATGCGAACAAGCGGTCGTCGATCTCCGGCGCGTCGATCGACGACAGGCGCAGGCGGGGCAGGGTGGGCACGAGCGTCAGGACGCGCTCGACCAAGCTGCCGAGCGTCGGCTGGCCCGGCAGATCGGCGCCGTAGCTGGTCAAGTCCACCCCGGTAAGCACCACCTCGTTCTTGCCGCTCGCGACGACGCGTTCGATCGCCTCGATCACCGCGCCGGCAGGCGCCGACCGGCTCGGGCCGCGGCCGAACGGGATCGCACAGAAGGTGCAGCGATGGTCGCAGCCATTCTGCACCTCGACGAACGCGCGCGATTGCCCGCACGCGACCGCGAGATGCGGCGCGATCTCGGTCACGCGCGCCATGTCGCGGATCACCAGCGGCGCGGCCGACGCCCAGGCATCGGGCAGCAATTTGTCGCTGTTGCCGATCACCCGATCCACCTCGGGCATCGCGGCGAAGCTCGCCGGGTCGATTTGCGCCGCACATCCCGTCACCGCCAGCAACGCGCCCGGCCGCAACCGCCGCGCCTTGCGGATCGCTGCGCGGCTCTGCTTGACGGCGCTGTTGGTCACGGCACAACTGTTGACCACGACGACGTCGCGGTCGCCGAGCAGCGCGCGGATCGTTTCGCTTTCGGCGATGTTGAGGCGGCACCCCAGGCTGATGACCTCGGGCTGCGAAGGGGACGACATGGCGGGTGATCTAGAGGCGGGCGGCTGCCAAGTCCACGATAAGGCGCGCACAGTGCTGCGCTTCTGGCTCGACGAGACCTCGGCTAGGCAACGCTTCGCCAAGGCCCCGGCCTTGGATGCCGAGATCGCCCGGCGGTTCGGCGTGTGGCGCGATGCCGTGCTGGCGAACAGAGCGGAGGGCTGGACCGACGATCCCGTCGACCTGCTCGCCGCCATCATCCTGCTCGATCAATTCTCGCGCAACATCCATCGCGACACGGCGCGCGCATTCGAAAGCGATGAACTGGCGCTCAGGCTTGCCAGATCGATGGTCGCGAACGGCTGGGACACTGGCTTGTCGGGATTAGAACGGCAATTCGCTTACTTGCCGTTCGAGCATTCCGAGCGAATCGAGGATCAGCGCGAAAGCGTGCGGTTATTCACCGACACCGGGGAAGCGGTTGGCATCGATTACGCACATCGACACCTGATGGTCATCGAACGCTTCGGCCGCTTCCCGTCGCGTAACGCCGCACTCGGGCGCGTATCGACGCCCGAGGAAGAAGAGTATCTCAGCCAGCCAGGCGCTGGCTGGTAAGCGGCTCCTCGATCTTTTCCGCTTGCGGCGTATTCAGCAACCGCCGCTCGGCCAGCAACCGCCGGGCGTTGCCCGCCGACAGTGGCCGCCCGAACACGTGCCCCTGGCCCCGAGCGCAGCCAAGCGAGCGCAAACGCTCCTCGGTCGCTTTGTCCTCGATCCCCTCGGCGGTGATCGACAGGTTGAGGCTTTCGCCCAGCCGCGTGATCGCGTTGACGATCGCAGCGCTTTCGGGGTTCTGGTTGATCGACATGACGAAGCTCTTGTCGATCTTGATCCGGTCGAACGGCAATGCGCGGAGATGCGCGAGGCTCGAATAGCCCGTTCCGAAATCGTCGAGCGCCAGTTTGATCCCCTGGTTCTTCAGGCTGCCGACGATCGACTGCGCGAGCGCCATGTTCTCGAACAAGGCGCTCTCGGTAATCTCGACCTCGAGCCGGTTGGGCGGGAAGCCGGTCTCGGTCAGCAATTTGATGATCTTCTGCGCCAGCCACGCATCCTTGAGTTGCCACGGCGACACGTTGACCGCCAGCGTCAGCGTGGGATGCCAGTCGCGCGCCGCCGCAAACGCCTGACGCATGACGGTCATCGACAGTTCGGCGATCATCCCCGTCTCTTCCGCGATCGGCACGAAATGCTCGGCCTCGACCAGGCCGCGGTGCGGGTGTTCCCAGCGCGCCAGCACTTCGAACCCCATCAGGCGTCCGGTGGTCATGTCGATCTGCTGGTCGAAATAGGGCACGATTTCGCCGCGCGGGATGGCGGCGCGGAGCGATCCTTCCATCTCGTTGCGTTCCTGCAGCTCGCGCTCCATCGACACGTCGAACCAAACGTGGCGATTACGACCGGCATTCTTGGCGGCGTAAAGCGCGATATCGGCAGCACGGAGCAAGGCGTCGATCGTCGGGCAATTGGCATCGCTGCGCGCGATTCCGACCGATGCGGTGATGTTGAGGTGAAGACCCTCGATATGAAACGGCTGGCTCATTCGCGACACCAGCCGTTCGGCGACGCGTTCGACGCTGTCGGGGTTGCTCGGATCGAATAGCATCGCGCAGGCGAATTCGTCGCCGCCGAACCGCGCGGCCAGCGCCATGTCGGGCAACGCGACTTCCATCTCCTCGGCCACGGCGCGGAGCAGCGAATCGCCGACCGTGTGGCCGTGCATGTCGTTGATCGTCTTGAAATGGTCTAGGTCGAGCATCATCAGCGCCACCGCCTTGTGGCGGCGATCGGCACGGACGACCATGGCGGCGCCTTCCTCGGCCAGACTGCGGCGGTTGAGGAAGCCGGTAAGCGGGTCTTTCGACGCCAGGATCGTGGCGCGTTCCTCGGCTGCGGCACGTTCGGACACTTCGCGCGTCAGGTCGCGGTGGCGCCGCCAGCCGAACAGGATCAGCGCGACGTTGAGCAACAGCGCGATGACCAATGTCTGGTCGTTGCCGCCCTTGCCCGCCAGATAGTTGGACACGATCATCGACAGCGCGGCGCTGCCGGTACCGACGAACATCAGGATGGCGGCGACGGTGATCGCGCCGCCCAACAGATCACGCCGGGCCGTGGCCGGTTCGCTCATGCCCCAAAATCCCTTTACCAGCGACCGTGCACGGTCCTGTCCAGCGCCAGTGATCGCATCTACAGGGTCAAGAAGGGGTTAAGCCGACGGCGGCGGTTGCGTTTTTTCTCGCGCGCGCCTAGGGGACCGCCAACCGTTCCCTTTGCGAACGTAAGACAGCGCACCCATGTGGTGACGCCGGCCGACGAGGTTTCGTCCGCCGGCGTGTTTTGCGTTTGGGGTCCGGCAGAGGAGTTTTGGGTCTATGTTCGACAGCCTGAGCGATCGCCTTGGCGGTGTGTTCGACCGGTTGCGTGGCCGTGGCGCGCTGACCGAGGCGGACGTGCGCGCGGCGATGCGCGAGGTAAGGGTCGCGTTGCTCGAGGCCGATGTTGCGCTGCCCGTCGCCCGCGATTTCGTCGAGAAGGTCACCGAGCAAGCGATCGGTCAGAACGTATTGCGTTCGGTCACGCCGGGGCAGCAAGTCGTCAAGATCGTCCATGATGCGTTGGTCGAGATGCTCGGCGCCGACGAGAGCGAGCTCAATCTGGGGGTCACGCCGCCAGCCGTCATCATGATGGTCGGCCTGCAGGGGTCGGGCAAGACGACCACCACCGCCAAGATCGCCAAGCGGTTGTCGAGCGGGCAGGGCGGGCGCGAGCGCAAGAAGGTGCTGATGGCGTCGCTCGACGTCAATCGCCCCAATGCGCAGGAGCAACTCGCGGTGCTCGGCGAGCAGACCGAGGTCGCAACCTTGCCGGTCGTGCCGGGGCAGCAACCGGTCGATATCGCGCGCCGCGCGATCCAGGCGGCGAAGCTGCAGGGCTACGACGTCCTGATGCTCGACACCGCGGGTCGCCTCCACGTCGATCAGGCGCTGATGGACGAGATGAAGGCGGTCGCCGACATTTCGAAGCCACAGGAAATCCTGCTCGTCGTCGATAGCTTGACCGGCCAGGACGCGGTCAACGTCGCGCAAAGCTTCTCCGCCCAAGTGCCGCTGACCGGCGTGGTGCTGACCCGGATGGACGGCGACGCGCGTGGTGGTGCGGCGCTGTCGATGCGTGCGGTCACCGGCAAGCCGATCAAGTTTGCCGGCACCGGCGAAAAGCTCGATGCGCTGGAGGGTTTCCACCCCAGCCGCGTCGCCGGCCGCATCCTCGGCATGGGTGACGTCGTGTCGCTGGTCGAGCGCGCCGCAGAGTCCATCCAGCAGGAAGACGCCGAGCGCATGGCGCGGCGGATGGAAAAGGGTCAGTTCGATATGAACGACCTGCGCGCCCAGCTCCAGCAAATGGCCAAAATGGGCGGCATCGGCGCGCTGGCCGGCATGATCCCTGGCATGAAGAAGGCGCAGGCAGCGATGGCCGCGTCCAATGTCGATGAGAAGATCCTGGTCAGGATGGACGCGGTGATCTCCTCGATGACGCCAAAGGAGCGGGCACGGCCCGAACTGCTCAACGCCAAGCGCAAGATCCGTGTTGCCAAAGGCTCGGGCACCACCGTGCAGGACGTCAACAAGCTGATGAAGATGCATCAGGAAATGGCCTCCGCCATGAAGCGCATCATAATGATGGGTGGGCTGAAGGGCATGATGGCGATGCTCGGCAAGGGCGGCGGCGGCATGGGTGGCATGGGTGGTCCGGACGGCGGCGGGGGCGGCATGGGCGGTCTTGGTGGTGCGGGCGGCCTCGATCTCAGCGATGCTGTAAACCAGATGGGCGGTCTGCCCGGTCTGCCTGGCACCGGCGCCAAGATGCCGCCGGGCTTTCAGAATTTCATGAACGTCAAGAAAAAATGACGGCGCAGCCGTCATCCCGGCGAAGGCCGGGATCCAGTCACTAAAACGTATCTCAGAAGGAAGTAGAACTAAAATGGCTATCAGCATTCGTCTTTCGCGTGGCGGTTCCAAGAAGCGCCCGTATTACCGTATCGTCGTTGCCGATGCGCGCAGCCCGCGCGACGGCAAGTTCATCGAGAAGATCGGCAACTACAACCCGCTCCTCGCCAAGGATTCGGACCAGCGCGTCCAGCTCGACACCGAGCGGGCCAAGCATTGGCTGAGCGTCGGTGCGCAGCCGACCGACCGCGTCGCCCGCTTCCTCGACGCCGCCGGCGTGCGTGAGCGGCCTGCGAAGAACAACCCCAACAAGGGCAAGCCGGGCGAGAAGGCCGTCGAGCGTCTCGAAGAGCGCGCCGAGAAGGCGACTGCCGCCGCTGCCGCCGCCGAAGAGGCGAAGAACGCGCCTGCGCCCGAGCCGGTCGTCGAGGAAGTAACGGCGGAAACGCCAGCCGAAGGCTCGAACGAGGAAACCGAAGCCGTCGTCGCGGCCGAAATCGAAGCCGCGACCGAAGAGCCGACGCCGGAAGCCGAAGCCATCGCCGAGGCGGTGTCCGAACAGACTCCGCCGGTCGAGGCGGCCGCTGAAGAAGCTCCTGCCGCCGAGGAAGCTCCGGCCGTTGATGAAGCTCCCGCCGCCGATGCCAACGAATCGACCCCCGACGCCGATGCCGGCGACGACGAGTCGACCGAAGGCAAGTCCGCCCAGGCACCGGCTGAGGGCTGAGCCTTATGCCGAATGACACCCCCGTCACGCTCGCCGCCGTCATCGGCGCGCATGGCGTGGCGGGGGAGGTCCGGCTCAAGGTGTTCGCCGACGACCTCAAGCCGTTCAAAGCTTTCAACAATGGCGCGCTGACGCTCACGTCGCTGCGCCCGACTCCGCAAGGCGCGATCGCGCGTTTCGCAGAGATCGCCGATCGCAACGCCGCCGAGGCTTTGCGCGGCACCGAACTCACCGTTCCCCGATCCGCGTTGCCGCCGCTGGTGGACGGCGAATATTATCACGCCGACCTGATCGGTTTGCCCGCCGTTTCCGATGTGGGTGAGCCGCTCGGTCGTGTCGTGCTGGTCGAAAATTTCGGCGCGGGCGATGTGATCGAGATCGAGCGGACGGACGGCAAGCGTTTCATGGTGCCGATGCGTCCCGAGGCAGTGCCCGAATGGAATGCCGAGCGACTGGTTGTCGCCGCCGCATTCGCTAGCGCCTGAGCGGCTGTTGCTCGTCGAGCAGATTGCGGATGGTCGTCGCGGCGACACCGGCTTCGCCCATCGCATGGCTGATCTGGTCGAGGCCCTTCACGACGTCGCCCGCCGCGAACAGGCCGGGGACCGACGTGCGCTGGTGCGCGTCCACCTCCAGGCATCCGTCCTTACTGGCCCGCGCGCCTGCCGCCACCGCCAGTTCCGACCGGATTACCGAGCCCAGCGCCGGATAGATCGTATCGAATGCGCGCTCGCCCTCGGACGTCGCGACCCGGATCGTCTCGCCGTCGGGCGTGATCGGCGTGCAGGGTCCGTCGAGGTGCTCGATCCGCGCGGCGTCCAGCTTGGCGCGACAGGCATCGTCCAGCTCGTGCGCGGCACCGGGCGCCACCAGCGTCACATGCTTGCTGAACCCGCGCAGGAACAGAGCCTCGCGCATGCCATGGTCGCCGGTGCCGATCACCCCGACGCGCTTGTCGGTGACTTCGTAGCCGTCGCAGATCGGGCAATAGCGGATCAGCCCTTTGGCGAGCGCCGCGTCGTGCGCGTCCTTCGGCATGTCGGGCGGATTGTTGATCACCCCGGTCGCGAGCAGCACGGTACGCGTTTGCACGCTGCGATCGCCGATCCGCACGGCAAACTTGCCATCGACCGGCGTGATCGCGTCGACATGCGCATCCTCGCGCACCGCGCCGAACCGTTCGGCCTGGCGGCGCATGAGTTGCAGCAACTCGACGCCTGGAATCCCGTCGGGATACCCGGCATGGTTGTTGGTGCGCGGGATCAGCGCGGCGCGGCTCGACCCGTCGTCGAACAGCCGGATACGCAAGTGGAACCGTGCGAGATAGATCGCCGCGGTCAGCCCGGCGGGGCCTGCGCCCACGATGATGCAGTCGTCGATTTCGGCCATACCTGTCCCTTGCCAATTCCTGCCCCAACGCGGATGGAGCCGCAATGTTCGCTGCGACCGTCCTGACGTTGTATCCGGAGATGTTTCCCGGGCCGCTCGGCGTGTCGCTGGCGGGCAAGGCGCTGGGCGAGGGGAAATGGTCGCTCGACGCGGTCAACATCCGCGACTTCGCGATCGACAAGCATCGGACGGTGGACGACACGCCCGCAGGCGGCGGGGCAGGGATGGTGTTGCGTGCCGATGTGCTCGCCGCGGCGATCGACAGCGTGGCTAATGACCGCCCGATCCTGGCAATGACACCGCGAGGTACGCCGTTGACGCAGGCCCGAATCCGCGATCTCGCGACCGGCCCCGGGGCGATCGTCCTGTGCGGCCGTTTCGAAGGTTTCGACGAGCGGATCTTCGAGGGCCGTGCGGTCGATCAAGTCTCCATCGGCGACTATGTCCTGTCGGGCGGGGAGATGGGCGCGCTGGTGCTGCTCGACGCTTGCATTCGGCTGCTTCCCGGCGTAATGGGCGCGCCTTCCAGCGGCGTGGACGAGAGCTTCGAGATGGGGCTGCTCGAATACCCGCATTATACCCGACCTCAAGAGTGGGAAGGGCGCACGATCCCCGAAGTGCTGCGATCGGGGGATCATGCGAGGATCGACGCTTGGCGAAAAGCCCAGGCCGAGACCGATACACGGCTACGGAGGCCGGACCTTTGGGAGCGCCATGAGGGCGCTCGGGCCCGATCTCCCTCTGGCGCGCGGCAGAAGAAGGACGAATGACATGAACGTCATCCAGACGATCGAGGCGGAGAACATTGCCAAGTTTCTCGAAGCCAAGAAGATTCCCGAGTTCCGCCCCGGCGACACGCTGAAGGTCGGCGTGAAGGTGGTCGAAGGCGAGCGCACCCGCGTGCAGAATTACGAGGGCGTGTGCATCGCGCGCTCGAACAAGGGCATGGGAAGCAACTTCACCGTGCGGAAGATTTCGTTCGGTGAGGGCGTCGAGCGCGTCTTCCCGCTCTATTCGCCGAACATCGACAGCATCGAAGTCGTCCGCAAGGGCGCGGTGCGTCGCGCCAAGCTGTATTATTTGCGTGGCCGCACCGGCAAGTCGGCACGTATCGCCGAACGCCGCGACACGCGTCCCGCCAAGGGGGCGGCCGAAACCGCCGAGTAATCGGACGGGCTTTGTGCCGAACGATCCGGGGCGTCGGAACTTCGGTTCCGGCGCCCCTTTTCGTTGCCGACCGCGCTTGGCTTCACACATTTCCCGTAAAACGCGCAGGAATCGCAAAGCCCGGCGTACGATAATTTCCAACAGAGCTGCGATGATATGTCGCGTGAGCATCGCGTCAAGACGGGCCGGATAGGCAGTCATGCCGCTAGGCTGACACACGAAATCCTACATTTGAACCTTTTTTGTTCGCGCCGATCATGCCGGCGAAAATGCTCGCCAAGCGAGGCATGCGATCAGTAAGATCAGCGGCGGCGTTGCGGCAAGCGCCAGCGTGGGTCGGGCGGTCTTTGTCCCGCCGAAAATATTGGCCGCGGCGATGACCGCCGCGATCGCAGCCGCCAGCATGGTCCACCAGTGATAGCGCAGCTCCGACGCGACACTGAACGCGGCATAGCCCATGCCGTAGAGGAACGACGACAGCGCCAGCGGCACGATCAGCCGGCGAGAGGGCAGCGTCGGCGCGATCACCAGCAACCCGAGCGCCAGCGCGATCCACACGATTGGCCAGCCGAGCGGGGTGCTCGCACTCCACATCGCCGCGGCGTCGATCGCACTCAGCAACGGGCCGGGCGTGACTCGGTACCCCCACTCGTTGGGTGGCGGGTCGATCTGCACCGCGCGCTCGGTTGCATCGCGCGAGAAAAGCCGCGTGTTGATGCTGAAATGCGCCAGCCGGTGCTCGGCATAGGCAATCGGGTGCGCCGCGACCTGGCTCAGCCACCAGCGATAGGGGCTGATATGCCGGGCCGCGAACGCCTCCTGGACGTTGTCGAACCCGATGTCGCACGGGTTCGCGCCCCACCAGGCATAACGGTCCCATTTCGACGGGTCGTAGCAGGCGCTGACGATGCCGGCGGGGTCGTCGCTGTCGTCGAAATCCGCGATCGGCGGGAACGCGTTGTGACCGCTGAAATGGGTGATGCCGCCCAGGTCGAACACCACCAGCGACAGGCCCACGCCGCTCGGCTTCGCGCCGATCAGGCGATTGGCGAGCGGGAGCGCGGCGATCATCACCGCACCGGTGACGGCAACGGCAGCGATAAGGCGAAGCCTCCCACGCCACCAGGCGGCGGGCAGCAACGCGACCGCGAGCGGGACGGTCGCGAGGAACGCGTTGAAGCGCAACGTGGCGGCGAAGATCAGCAACGCGATTCCCGCGATCCGCCATCCCGCCGCGCGTTGCTCGGGCTCAGCCCATGCCAGCGTGGCGGTGGCGGCGATCAGCGCGCCGGCCATCAGGCAATCCTTCAGCACCTCGCCGGTCAGCGCGAGTCCGAACGGCATCAATCCGCACGTCAGGATTGCGGCGGCCAACCAGCGCCGGTGCCGCTGGAGTGCCCAGCCCGCAAGCAGTGCCAGTCCACCCCATTCGAGCGCAAGCTGCAGCACAAGCATCGGCGCTGGCCCGCTATGAATGGCGATCAACTGGCGCCACAGCCATTCCATCGCGGGCGGATGCCAGTCGTCGAAATCCCCGCTGACCGCCTGACCGTATTGCCGGATCGCGTCCCACGTCATGAAGCCGGGCCAATAGGCGAGCGCGGTCAGGGTTGCGCCAGTTAGGGCGGCGAGTCCGATGAATAATGGAGCAAGGTGGCGGCGCACCGGACGCTGCTCCGGCAAGCGGCCGCTTCCGTCAAGCGGCTTGCCGGTAACTGACGATCTCGAACTCGGTCCCGTCGAAATCGAGGAAATAGAAACGCCGCCCCGGTTCGTAGTCGCCATGGCTGAACGGGATCAGTCCGGCGGCTTCGACCCGGCGCTCCACATCGTCGAGATCGTCGACGACGATGCCGACATGGTTGAACGGACGGCCCTTGCGGAACGTGTCGGCGGGGGTGGCGTCGCCGTCGTGCGTGTAGAGCGCGATGTAGAACCGATCGTCGCCGACATGGATCGTTCGACCGCCGAGCGCCGAGGGGCCGCTCCAGCGCTCGTTCCAGCCGAACAGATCGTGGAGCAATTTGGCGCTGCGTTCGGGAGCACGGACGGTGAGATTTACGTGTTCGATAAAGGCGTTCGGCATTGCATGCTCCTGTTGGCCGGGTGCGGCGATTGCGAGTCGTACAACCTCAAGTTAAGGTGAGGTCAAGATGCCTTCTCCCAATCAAGAATCCGCGACGCTGACGATCGGCGATCTCGCCCGTCGCACCGGATTGTCGGTCTCAGCGATCCGCTTTTACGAGGAGAAGGGGTTGATCCAGCCGCACCGCAGCCGCGGCAATCAGCGGCGCTTCCTGCGCTCCGACATCCGCCGGCTGTCGTTCGCGCTGATCGCTCAACGGCTCGGCTTCACGCTGGAGCGGATCGCGACCGAGATGGCGCATCTGCCGCAGGGTCGCGCGCCGACCCAGGCCGATTGGACCCGGATCAGCGGGGGATTCAAGGCGGCACTCGACGCACGGATCGCGACGCTGGAGCGGATGCGCGATACGCTCGACGGGTGCATCGGCTGCGGGTGCCTCTCGCTCGATCGCTGTGCGCTCTACAATCCCGCCGACCGGCTGGCGGCGGAGGGGCCGGGGCCGCGGCTGGTGCTGCGCGATGAGCCTTTACCTGCGCGTGGTGTATCGCAATAAGTCACCAACGCTCGCGGATCGCCGGGCGATCGACGGAGTCGTAGAGGATATGCGGGCATGGATGATCGGGTTGGCCGCGCTGGCGGCGCCCGTCGCGATATGGGGTGGCGCGGCGATGGCTGCTGACGACACGCCGCAGGCGCTGACGCTCGAACGCATCTTCGCCAGCCCCGACCTGGCCGGGCCGCAGCCGCAATCGATGAAACTGTCGCCGGACGGCAAACTGGTGACGCTGCTCAAGCCGCGCGCCGATGAGCGCAACCGCTTCGACCTCTGGGCGCTCGACACCGCGACCGGGCAAGAGCGAATGCTGGTCGATTCGAAGAAGGTCGGCACCGGCGCCGATTTGACCGAAGCCGAAAAGATGCAGCGCGAACGCGACCGCACGCTGACCGGCAAGATCGGCATCGTCGCCTATGATTGGGCGCCCGACGGCAAGTCGATCCTCGTGCCGCTCGATGGCGACCTCTATTTGGCGACGCTCGACGGCAAGGTCACGCGGCTGACCAATTCGCCGGGCGGCGAGCTCAACCCGGCGATCAGCCCGGCGGGCGGGTTCGTCAGCTTCGTGCGCGACCAGAACCTCTACGCCCAGCCGCTCGGCGGCGGCGCGGCCAAGGCGCTGACCAGCGACGGCGCCGGCACGGTGCATTGGGGCGAAGCCGAGTTCGTCGCGCAGGAGGAGATGGACCGCCGCACCGGATACTGGTGGTCGCCGAAAGACCGGCTGGTCGCGGTCGAGCGGTTCGACGAAGCGCCGGTCGGCGTGGTCACGCGCGCGGCAATCGGCGCCGACGGCACCAAGGTGTACGAGCAGCGCTATCCGGCGGCGGGCACCCCGAACGTGCGCGTCGAATTGTGGGTGATCGACCCAGCGAGTGGGCGCAAGGTCAAGATCGATCTGGGCAATGATCCCGATATCTATCTGGCGCGCGTCGACTGGACGCCCGACGGCAAGACGCTCCTCGTTCAGCGGGAGAATCGCGACCAGACGCTGCTCGACGTACTCGCGGTCGATCCGGCGACGGGCAAGGCGAAGACCTGGTTCAGCGAAAAGGCCGCGGCGAAGAGTTGGATCAACCTCAGCGACGATTATCGCGCGCTCGACGACGGCAGCCTAATCTGGTGGTCCGAACGCGACGGCTACGGGCATCTCTATCGCTTTGCCAAGGGCAAGTGGATGCAACTGACCAAGGGGCCATGGGTGGTGAGCAAGCTGGTCGGCGTCGATCAGGCGCGCGGGCGGCTCTATTTCCTCGGCAACAAGGACGATTTCCTCGAGCAACAGCTCTATTCGGTCGATATCGCCAAGCCCAACCAAATCACGCGGCTGACCGAGCGCGGCTGGTGGAACAGCGGCGCGGTGATGGACTCGGCGGCGACGCGATTGATCGTCACGCGCTCCAACCAGAACCAGCCACCGCAGACCTATCTCGCCGACCCGGCGGGCAAGCGGATCGCGTGGATCAACGAGAATGCGGTGAAGCCGGGGCATCCTTATTACCCGTATCTGGCCGATCACAAACAGCGAACGTTCGGGTCGTTCAAGGCGGCCGACGGATCGACGCTCTATTACGAGATGATTACGCCCAAGCTGGAGCCGGGCAAGCGCTATCCCATTTTCTACCAGCATTATGGCGGCCCGGGCACGCGCCAGCAGGTGACGCGCGCGTGGACCAGTCCGATCAGCCAATATATCGCCGATCAGGGCTATATCTATTTCCAGATCGACAATCGCGGCTCGAATTATCGCGGGAAGGCTTTCGAGGACCAGATCTATCGCGCGATGGGGACCGTCGAGGTCGCCGACCAGCTGGCGGGCGCGAAATGGATCAAGGCGCAATCGTACGTCGATCCCGCCCGGGTGGGCATCTATGGCTGGTCGTACGGCGGCTACATGACGCTCAAGATGCTGGAGGCCAATCCTGGCGCCTATGCGGCGGGCGTCTCGGGCGCGCCGGTGACGAAGTGGGAACTCTACGACACGCACTACACCGAACGGTATATGGGCAGCCCGAAGACGGACGCGAAGGCTTATGCTGCCTCGGATGCGATGGGCGACTCGACGAAGATCGCCGATCCGCTGATGCTGATCCACGGCATGTCGGACGATAACGTCGTGTTCGAGAATTCGACCGCGTTCGCCGCGAAGATGCAGGCCGCAGACCGCCCGTTCGAGATGATGTTCTACCCCGGCAAGACCCACGCCGCGGGCGGCAGCGTCCATGCGTGGCGGACGATCATGGATTTCTTCGACCGGACGGTGAAGAACAAGCGCTAGAGGTCGCGCAGCGCCGCGATCAGCCGGTCGACTTCTTCGGTCGTGCTGTAATGGCATAGACCGACGCGGAGCAGCCCGCCCGGACCGGCCAGGCCGAGCCGGTCGATCGCCTCGACCGCGTAGAAATGTCCGGCCCAGGCGAAGATGCCGCGATCGGCGAGATGCTGCGATACCGCCTGAGGGTCGTGGCCGGCGAGCGTGAACGAAAAGGTCGGCACGCGGCCGTCCATCGTCGGCGGGCCCCACAGCTTGAGGCCGGGGATCGTGGCGAGGCCGGCCAACATATGCTCGCCGATGCCGCGCTCATACACGGCGATCGAAGTCATCGCCGCGATCAGGCGGGCACGGCGGCTGTTGGCGGCGGGATCGGCGTCGCCGCCGAGCCATTCGAGATAGTCGATCGCGCCGAGCACGCCGGCCTGGCCTTCGAACGATGGCGTGCCGGTTTCGAACCGGTGCGCGCCGTCGCCGCCGGCCGGGCGAACCTTATAGGCGCGCGGGGACAGGCCGGCACGCATCCACAGCACGCCCTGGTGCGGCCCGAAAAATTTGTACGGCGAGCAAGCGAGAAAGTCGCAGCCGAGCGTAGCGACATCGGTGACGACGTGCGGGACCGACTGAACCGCATCGATATACGTCAGCGCGTCGCTCCGCGCGCGGACCAGCACGCAGGCTTCCGCGACCGGGTTGAGCGTGCCGAGCGCGTTGCTTGCCATGCCGAGCGCGACCAGCCTGGTCTTCGGCCCGAGCAGTGCCGCCAGGTCGTCGAGCGACCAGCGCCCGGTTGTGGGATCGAAATCGAGCCAGCGCACGCTCATCCCGCGATCCTCGGCGACCTGGAGCCAGGGCGCGACATTGGCGTCATGGTCGAGCCGCGTGACAATCAGTTCGTCGCCCGCCCGCCAATCGCGGGCCAGCGCACGCGACACCGCGAAGGTGATCGATGTCATGTTGGGCCCGAACGCGATCTCCGCCGGCTTGGCCCCGAGCAGGTCCGCCATCGCCGCCTGCGCCTGCGCGCACATCGCCGCCGTCTCTATCGAGGTCGCAAACGGGCCGCCGGCATGCGCCGACCCTTCGCTCATTCGTTGTGCGACGCCGGCGATTGCGCGATCGCATGCCGCGGTCCCGCCGGGCGCGTCGAAATAGACCGCGGGTTGACCCGATACGTGCCGCGACAAGGCCGGGAAATGCGATCGGACGGCTGCTATCGGGAAATCGGGCATCAATCTGACCTTCGCGGGGCACCAAGAAAAGCGCGCTTCCATTCTGCCCGACCGAGCCTAAGTAGCAAGCGCCGCCGACTGGGCGCGCAAATGTGGGAATAGTCAGATGGGTTACCGGATCGTCGTCGCGGGAGCGACGGGCAATGTCGGGCGCGAGATGCTCAATATCCTGGCGGAACGCGAGTTTCCGGCGGACGAGATCGCCGTCGTCGCGTCGGCGCGTAGCCAGGGCGATATCGTCGATTTCGGTGAGACCGGGAAGCAGTTCAAGGTCCAGAATATCGAGCATTTCGATCCCCAGGGCTGGGACATTGCGTTGTTCGCGATCGGGTCGGAGGGCTCCAGGCTCCACGCCCCGCGCTTCGCCGCGGCGGGCTGCACAGTGATCGACAATGCCTCGCTCTACCGTATGGACCCCGACGTGCCGCTGATCGTGCCCGAGGTGAACCCCGAGGCGATCGAGGGCTATCGCGCCAAGAACATCATCGCCAATCCCAATTGCTCGACCGCGCAGATGGTCGTCGCGCTCAAGCCGCTGCACGATGCCGCGCGGATCAAGCGCGTCGTGGTGGCGACCTACCAATCGGTCTCGGGCGCTGGCAAGGCGGGGATGGACGAGCTGTTCGAACAATCGCGCAACATCTTCGTCGGCGACCCCGCCACGCCGAGCAAGTTCACCAAGCAGATCGCGTTCAACGTGATCCCGCACATCGACGCCTTCCTCGACGACGGATCGACCAAGGAAGAGTGGAAGATGGTGGTCGAGACCAAGAAGATCCTCGACCCCAGGATCAAGGTCCATGCGACCTGCGTGCGCGTGCCGGTGTTCGTCGGGCATTCGGAAGCGATCAACATCGAGTTCGAAGACGAAATCTCCGCCGCGCAAGCCAAGCGCATCCTGCGCGAGGCACCGGGGGTTATGCTGATCGACAAGCATGAGGACGGCGGATACGTCACGCCGATCGAATGCGTCGGCGAATACGCGACCTTCATCAGCCGCGTGCGCGAGGACCCGACGGTGGAGAACGGGCTCAGCCTGTGGTGCGTCAGCGATAACCTCCGCAAGGGCGCGGCGCTCAACGCGGTGCAGATCGCCGAGTTGCTCGGAAGGCGGCATCTGCAGAAGGCAGCGTGAGCGGGTATATCGCCGCCTGGCGCGCGCTGCCCCGTCGCCAGTTCGCGGCGTTGACCGTGCTGGCGGTTGCGGTCGCGCTCGCCAATGTCGACCAGCCCTATCCGGCGGTCGCGCCGCTTCAGCATATTCCGACCGTCTTGCTGATCCTGGCCGCGCCGCCTTTGCTGCGGCGCTGGCCGCTGTCGAACGGGGCAGTGTGGTCGGTCGCGGCGTTCTTTTTGCTGCATACCGTTGCGGGCCGATGGACCTATTCGAACGTTCCCTACGATGCATGGGCCCATGCGCTGACCGGCCACACGATCAACGAATTGTTCGGCGCCACGCGAAACGGTTTCGACCGCCTCGTGCATTTGAGCTTCGGCCTTCTCGCAATACGTCCGGTCGCAGAAGTGATGCGGCGTCATGCGGGCAGCGGAGTGCGAGCAAGCCTGTGGACGGCGTTCCTGTTCGTCGGCGCGGTCAGTGCGCTGTATGAAATCTTCGAATGGACGCTGACGATGATGGTCGCGCCCGGGCTGGCCGACGACTATAACGGTCAGCAAGGCGACGTGTGGGATGCCCAGAAGGACATGGCGATCGCGATGGTCGGCGCGGCGATCGGCTGGGTGATGGAGATGTTCCGGGCCCGCCGTGGTAATACAGCACCTTGACCGCTTTGTGAGGTGACACGATGGGCCTGCATGCCGACCTCTATTTCTCTTTCCGCAGCCCCTATTCGTACCTCGCGCTGCCGCGCTGGCGGGAAATCGAGCGCGACTATCACCTGACGATCGATCTCAAGCCGGTCTATCCGCTCGCGATCCGCCAGCCCGATTTCTTCGAGCGCAACCATCCGAACTGGCTGGGCTACACCATCCGCGACGTGTTCCGCGTCGCGCAGCATCAAGGTATCCCGTTTGCGCCGCCGCGTCCCGATCCGATCGTACAGAACGTCGCGACGCGCCAGATCGCCGACGACCAGCCGTATATCTACCGCCTCGTGCGAACCGGTCAGGCGGCGGCGCGGCGGGGCAGGGGGTTCGCCTATGCCGACGAAGTCGCGCAGCTGATCTGGGGCGGAACCGCCGGGTGGCATCAGGACGATCATTTGGCCGGCGCGGCGGCGCGCGCGGGGCTCGACATGGCCGAACTCGACGCCGAGGCGGAGCGCGACGCCGAAGCGATCGATCTGGAAGTCGCCGCCAATCAGGCCGCGCTGGAGGCGGCCGGGCATTGGGGTGTGCCGACTCTAGTGTTCGATGGCGAGCCGTTCTTCGGCCAGGATCGCATCGACCTCGCAATGTGGCGGATGGAGCAAGCGGGCCTGGAGAAACGAGCATGACTATCGAGGGCGGGTGCCGTTGCGGCGCGGTGCGCTACGAAATCGCGCAGGACGATTTACCCCCGATCTACGCTTGCCATTGCCACATCTGCCAGCGCGCGACGGGCAGCGCGTTCAGCGTGCAGGCATTGGTGCGCGAGGATCGCTTGTCGGTCACCGGGCCCATCGTCGTGCGTGAGATTACGACCGAGGATCGCGTCTCGATCCAGCGCTTCTGCGGCGAATGCTACGCGCGGGTCTACAATACGAACTCCGTGCGGCCGGGCATTGCGGTCGTTCGCGGCGGCACGCTCGACCGGTCGGAAGAACTGGCGTGCAAGGCGCATATCTTCACTGCGTACAAACAGGCTTGGGTGACTCTACCACTCGAGGTGCCGCAATGGCCCGAAGCCGCGCCGACCGACGAATTCGTCGCCGCACTGACGCGGTGACGCCTATTCGGAGTGTACGACTTCGACCTTACCCCTGGGCTTCTCGATCAGCAGGAGCAGCGGCATGACGAGCAACGTGATCCAGGCCATCAGATAAAAATCATCGATATAGGCGACCATCGCGGCCTGTTTGTTGATCATGCCGTCGACCATTCCAAAGATCGCATCCGACCCAACACCGAACTGGTCGAGCTGGCCGAGATTCATGCCCGGCAGGGTCTTTTCGGTGATGTGCTGCGCCAGGTCGGAATGGCTCTGCTGGATGTTGCGCGCCAGGAACACGGTCACCATCGAAATGCCCGCCGATTGCCCGATCGAGCGCATCAGGTTGAGGAGGCTCGACCCGTCGGTGCGATAGCGCTGGTCGAGCGTCGCGAAGGCGATCGCGTTGAGCGGCATGAACACCAGCCCCATGCCCAGCCCCTGAATGAAGCCCGAACTGACGACGAACCAGCTGTCGATTTGCAGCGACCATCCCGCCATCAAACGCAGCGAATATGCAAAAACGAGCAGGCCGACGGCAATCACCAGCCGCGTATCGATCCGCCGCATCAGCATCGGGCCGATCGCCATCGTGACCAGCACGCCTACGCCGCGCGGCGCCATCATCAGACCGGTCTGGACCACCGAATAGCCGAATAATTGCTGGAGCATCGAGGGCAGCAACGCCATCGGCGCCATCGTCGAAATCCCGATGACGATCATGAAGAACATGCCCATCACAAGGTTGCGGTTCTTGAACAAATGCCGGTCGAACAGGGGTTTCTTCGCTGTCGCCAGGTGGATGAGCGCCATCCACAGGGCACCGATAGCGACGAGCCCTTCGGTGATGATTTCCCAGCTGCAGAACCAATCCTGGTTCTGGCCGCGGTCGAGCATCAGCTGGAAGCTCGCGACCGCGAGGCCAAGGAAGATGAACCCGGTAAAGTCGAAATTACGCGCCGCCTTCGGACGGGACGGCAGCAGGAACCACAGCACGGCAAAGGTCAGCAGACCGACGGGTAAGTTGACGTAAAAACACCAGCGCCAGTTGAAATTGTCGGTCAGATAGCCGCCGATGACGGGTCCCAGAATCGGGCCGACCATCACCCCCATACCCCAGATCGACATCGCCTTGGCCTGGCCTTCGGGAGGGCTGATGTCGATCATCGCGGTTTGTGACAGCGGGCCGATGAACGCGGCGAACACACCCTGCATGATGCGGAACGCGACCATTTCGTCGAGCGAAACGGCGGTGCCGCACAGCATCGACGCGATGATGAACCCGCCGACCGCCAGCAAGAACAGGTTGCGCGATCCGAGCCGGTCGCTGAGCCAGCCGGTCGCGGGCAGCGCGATGGCCGTGGCGATGATATAGCTGGTCAGCACCCACGTGATGGTGTCGTTCGTCGCACCCAGCGCCGTCGTCATGTGCGGCAGCGCGACATTGGCGATCGTGGTGTCGAGGATCTGCATGATCATCGCACCCATCACGCCGATCATCAGCAGTGGGCGGTTGGCCGTCACCAGCATCGACCTGCCGGGCGTCGGTCCAGCAGGCGCGGCTGCGGCCGGTCCGCCCCGCCCGGGGGCGGCAACACTAGCCATTGGGTTTGGTGTCGATCGACACGTCGCTCGACAGGCCCGCGATCAGCGCGCGGTCGGGCTTGCATGTAATCGCGATCCGGACTGGCACGCGCTGAGTGACTTTGACCCAGTTCCCGGTCGCGTTTTGCGCCGGCAGGATAGAAGAGGCCGAGCCCGTTTCCGCGCCGATGCTCTGCACCTGACCGCAGACCTTGAGCCCCGGATACGCGTCGAAGGTCAATTGCGCCGGCTGGCCGACGCGCATGTTGGCGAGATCGGTTTCCTTGAAATTGGCGGTGACCCACGGCGATTGCGTCACGAGGCTGAGCGCAGGAACGCCTGACGGCGTGATATTGCCGATCTGGAGGCGGCTGGTTTGGCTGATGATGCCGTCCTTCGGCGCGCGCACAACGGTGCGGCTGAGGTTGAGCACGGCCTTGTCGCGCTCCGCCATCGCCATCTGCACCGCGGCGGGCACGCCCGACCCGACGACCCCGCTGCCGAGCTGACTCTGTGCTTTGGCTGCCGAGGCGCGCGCGGTGGCGAGCCGCGCCTTGGCGGCGGCGACCTCGTGCGCGGCGGCATCGAACGCGGCGCGCGTGGTGAAGCCCTGCTTCATCAATGCTGCCTGACGATTGTAGGTGCCGACCGCCAGCGCGATGTCGGCATTGGCGCTTTCGACATCGGCGGCGGCGCTGCCCGTATCGGTCGACAGTGTCGCGACCTGAACGCGCGCGGTGGCGAGCGCGGCATCGGCCTGTGCCAGCGCGTTCTTGTACGGTTCCTGGTCGATCACGAACAGGATATCGCCGGCTTTGACTCGCTGGTTTTCCTTGACGTTGACCTGCACGATCCGGCCCGACACGTCGGGGCTGATCGATATCGTGTCCTGCTGGACATAGGCGTTGTCGGTCGACACGTAGCGGCCGCCGGTCAGGTAGAAATAGCCCCCCACCAGCGCGATCAGCAGCGGGACGATCGCCATAAGGCCAATCCGTCCCCAGCGGCGCTTCTTCGCGACAGGGGCGGGCGCCTCGACACTCTCGATGACGTTGGCTGCGGCGACGTCGGGCGTCTTGGTTGCGATTTTTGGGTCAGCATCAGCCATGAGCGGTCTCAGTCGTACGGGGAGCGGGAAGGGCGATCAGGTTCGCGCGGATCAGGTTGAGCGAGTCGTTCAACGCATCGCGGGCCGGCGCGTTCATGCCGACCAGCACTTGGTCGAACATTGCCTCGGCCGTCGAGCGAAGTTCGTCGAGCATCGGCTTCGACTTGTCGGTCAGGAACAGTCGCCAGGCGCGGCGATCGGCCGGGTCGCGGCGCCGTTCGACCAGGCCCGATTCCTCGAGCCGGTCGATCATGCGGCACAGAGTGATCGGCTCGACCTCCAGCAGTTCGGCAAGCGCACCCTGGTTCAGCCCCTCGTTGCGGCTGAGCATGGTGAGCGTGCGCCACTGCGCGCGGGTTGCGCCGAGTTGGCGCGCGCGCTCGTCGAAACGACGGCGCATCAACCGCGAAACGTCGCTAATCAGGAATCCGAGGGAATCGCTCATGATCCCACATATAATAAGCATACTTATATAATCTAGTGCCTGACCGAAATTTTTTCGCAGTTGCAGCATACGAGGTTTGAAATGACCGAAACGATGACCGGCGGATGCCAATGCGGCGCGGTGCGGTACGCCGCGGAAGTCGCGAATCACGACGGCTATCTATGTCATTGCAAGATGTGCCAACGCGCGACCGGTGGTGTCGCGGCGGCGTTTCACGGCTTGCCCAAGAACGCGATAAAATGGCTGCGCGAGCCCGACCGCTACCGCTCCTCGCCGATCGCGCAGCGCGGGTTCTGCGCGGCATGCGGCACCCCGCTGACGTTCGAGTTCGACGATAGCGACAGCATGGACCTGACGATCGGCAGCTTCGACGATCCGTATCGCTTCAAGCCCAAGGGCCACTTCGCCAAGGAAAGCTGGCACGAGGCGTGGCTTGACACGGCGGCGCTTCCGGCGAAGCGGACCGAGGACAATCGACGCCTCGTCGAACGATGGATGAAAGCCTGTGGCAAACTCCCCGATTGAACCGCACTTCTTCGCCAGTTTCGACGGCGAGCGGCTGGCGTGGCGCGAGGTCGGGGAGGGCAGGGCGGTGGTCCTGATCCACGGCTTCTTCTCCGACGCGCACACCAACTGGATCCGCTACGGCCACGCCGCGACGGTCGCCGCCGCGGGTTTCCGCGTCATCATGCCAGATCTGCGCGCGCACGGATCGAGCGCCAAGCCGCACGATTCGGCAGCCTATCCGCCCGACGTGCTGATGCGCGACCAGTTCGCGCTGATCGAGCATCTCGGACTGACCGACTATGACCTCGGCGGCTATTCGCTCGGCGCGCGCACGACGATGCGGATGCTGGCGAGCGGCGCAACACCGCGGCGCGCGATCCTGTCGGGGATGGGGCTGACGGGGATCACCAGGACCGAGGGTCGCGGCAATCATTTCCGCCACATCCTGACCAATCTGGGCAGCTTCAAGCAAGGCAGCTCCGAATGGTTGGCGGAGGCGTTCCTGAAGACCACCAAGGGCGATCCGGTCGCGCTGCTCCATATCCTCGACACGTTCGTCGATACGCCGGAGCAGGAGGTGCGTGCGGTGCCGATGCCGGTGCTTGTGCTGCAGGGGTCGGACGACGGCGATAACGGTTCGGCGCGCGACCTGGCCGATGCCTTGGCGCACGCAACCTATCGCGAGATTCCGGGCGGTCATATGAGCGCGGTGCTGCGCCCCGAGCTCGGCCAGGAAATCGCGGATTATTTGACTGCTTGACCGGCCCCCGACCGCGCCTCATCGTCGGCGCGTCGTTTTGGGGAGTCGAGTGACATGATCCGCACCGCCGTGGCGTCGAGCCTCGCGTTCGCCTTGGTCCTGTCGGGCGCCGTCGCCTTGGCCGGCAAGCCTGCCGCCGGAGCGCCCGCCACCGCCGCCGACGCCGACAAGTTCGTCGCCGACGCCGAAAAGACGCTCGCCGATGCCTCGATCGAGGGCAACCAGATCGGCTGGGTCAACGCGACCTATATCACCGACGATACCGATGCGCTGGCGGCACAAGTCGGGGCGAAACTGACGTTGCTCGGGGTCAAATATGCCAGCGAGGCGGCGAAGTATCAGACGGTCGCGGGCCTCTCGCGCGACACCAAGCGCAAGCTCGATATCTTGCGCAACGGCGTGACGCTTCCCGCGCCGTCGACGCCGGGTGCAGCCGATACGCTGTCGCAGATCGCGACCAAGCTCCAGTCGGATTACGGCAAGGGCAAGGGCACGCTCGACGGCAAGCCGATCAACGGGTCGGATATCGAAGCCGCGATGGGGACGACGCGCGATCCGGCCAAGCTGAAAGAGATGTGGACCAGCTGGAACGACAATGTCGGCGCGCCGTCGAAGGACAATTACGCGCGGATGGTGGGCATCGCCAATCAGGGCGCGACTGAGCTGGGCTATCAGGACGTCGGATCGATGTGGCGTTCGGGATACGACATGCCACCCGAGGAATTCGCCAAGATGACCGACCGGCTGTGGAAGCAGGTCGAGCCGCTCTACCTCTCGCTCCACACCTATGTCCGCTGGAAGCTCAACGAGAAATACGGCGATTCGGTCCAAGCGAAGACCGGACCGATCCGTGCCGATCTGCTCGGCAATATGTGGGCGCAGGAATGGGGCAACATCTACGACATCGTGGCGCCCAAGGGCGCAGGCGATATCGGATACGACACCGGGGCACTGCTTCAGGCCAAGAACTACGATGCGATTCGGATGGTGAAGGCGGCCGAGGGTTTCTATTCCTCGCTCGGCTTCGCGAAACTGCCCGACACGTTCTGGACGCGCTCGCAATTCACCAAGCCGCAGGACCGCGAAGTCGTGTGCCACGCCTCGGCTTGGGACATCGACAACAAGACCGATGTGCGCGTGAAGATGTGCATGAAGGTCAACGCCGACGATTTCGTCACCATTCATCACGAGTTGGGGCACAATTATTACCAGCGCGCGTACATGAATCAGCCGTTCCTGTACGCGAACGGCGCGAACGACGGTTTTCATGAGGCAATCGGCGATTTCGTCGCGCTGTCGATCACGCCGAACTATCTCGTCCAGATCGGATTGCTCGACCAATCGAAGGTGCCGAGCGCTGACAAGGACACTGGCCTTCTCCTGCGCCAGGCGATGGATAAGGTCGCATTCCTGCCGTTCGGCCTGCTGGTCGACAAATGGCGCTGGGGTGTGTTTTCGGGCGCGATCAAGCCCGATGGGTATCAGGCGGCGTGGGATTCGCTCAGGCTGCAATATCAGGGGATCAAGCCGCCGGTCGCGCGCGACAACACCCGGTTCGACGCGGGGGCGAAATACCATATTCCAGCCAACACGCCGTACATGCGCTATTTTCTGGCGCGGCTGCTCCAGTTCCAATTCTATCAGGCGGCGTGCAAGCAGGCCGGGTGGACCGGGCCACTTCATCGGTGTTCCTTTTATGGAAACAAGCAAGTAGGCGCGAACCTTCAGAAGATGCTTGAACTGGGTCAGTCGAAGCCGTGGCCCGACGCGCTCGAAGCATTCACCGGCAGCCGCGAAATTTCGGGGCAGGCGCTGGTCGATTATTTCGCGCCGTTGAAGAAGTGGCTCGACGAACAGAATAAGGGGAAACCAAGCGGATGGTAATGGCACCTATATGGCTGGCGCTCGCGCTGGCCGGAGCGTCGAACGCGCCGGTAACCGTGGAAGTCGTCGCGGTCGGGCATGTCGATGCGCCCGCGACCAAGTTCGTGCTGGCGATCGATCTCACCGCGAGCGGCGCTTCCGACGACAAGGCCAAGGAGGCGCTGGCCAAGAAGAAGGCAGCGTTGGTGCAACAACTCTCCGCCGCAGGCGCGACGTTGGTGCCGGAAGAGCCGGGCACGGTGAAGACCGCGCCGGTCAAATTGGAGGCTTTCGACGTCGGGGACGACAAATCGAAGACCGAAGACGAGAAGCCGAGTGCGTCGGAAAGCTTTTCGGTGCAGGCGCCGACTCGCGCAGCGATCACCGCGGCGCAGGGCATCGTTGGCAAGACCGAGGGCGCCAGCGCCGATCAGCCGCCGCTCAGTTCGATCGGCGACACCGCGGTCGCCGCGCGCGCGGCGAAGCGCGACGCGATCGCCAAGGCCCGGCTCGACGCCCAGAATTATGCCGATTCGCTCGGTTATTCGAGTGCGACCGTGTTGAGCGTGAGCGAGCGTGGCGATGTCGGCACGATCTTCTCGTTCGCCACGTCGATGGCGGCGCGCGGTCCGAAAAGCATGTTCGAGCCGTCGCGCGGCGATACCGTGCCGATCGACGTCGCGGTGACGGTGACCTTCCGCCTCGACGGGAAGAAATGATGTAGCGGCGCCGGGCGTTGCAGCCCGGCGCCGTTTTACTTGCTGCCCCCGGAGAAGAACGCAGCGATGCTGGCGAGCAGACCCACCGGCTTAGCGGCCGCAGCTGGTGCGGGCGACGGGGAAAGGGTCGGCGCCGGGGCCGCCACTGGGGCGGGGGCCGGAACGGCCGCCGGTTTCGGTGGCGTGGGGGCCTTTGGTCTCGCTGCCGCCTTCGGTTTTGCAGCAGCCTTTGGTTTCGCCAGCGCTTTAGCCTTTGTCACTGCGGCGGTCGGCTTCGCGGCGGCTTTTGTCCTGGGTGCGGTTTTGGTCTTGGGAGTGGTCGCGGCAGCGGCACCGGCGGACTTGGCGACAGGTTTTACTGCGGCCTTAGGCTTGGCGGGTTTCTTGGCGGCTGCGGCCGGCTTGGCGGCGGGCTTCGCCGCGGTGCTCTTCGCCCTGGGTTTGGTGGTGGTCGTCTTCTTCGGAGTCGTCGCCATCGGTCATTCCCTGTTTTGCGTCACGCCCAGTATCTCGGGGGCCAACGCATAACAGATCGTTTCGTTGCCGTCATAGGCGCTTAACGGAATGGCGGCTCGTTGAACGCGCGCAATTTTCGCGAATGCAGCTTCGCGCCTTCAAGCCGGAGCTCCTCGCACGTCTGGATGCCGATCCGCATATGCTCGTTAATCGCGCGCTCGTAGAAGCGGTTGGCCTGGCCAGGCAGCTTGAGCTCGCCGTGGAGCGGCTTGTCCGACACGCACAGCAACGTTCCATAGGGCACGCGGAAGCGATAGCCCTGCGCGGCGATCGTTGCCGATTCCATGTCGATCCCGACCGCGCGGCTAAGCGAGAAGCGCAGCGCCGATTGAGTGTAGCGCAGCTCCCAATTGCGGTCGTCGGTGGTGACGATCGTGCCGGTACGCAGTCGCCGCTTGAGATCCTCGCCCGATTGCCCGCTGATGATTTCCGCGGCGCGCGCCATCGCGACCTGGACTTCGGCGATCGCCGGGACAGGGATTTCGGGGGGCAGCACGTCGTCGAGGACATGGTCGTCGCGCAGATAGGCGTGCGCAAGAACATAGTCGCCGATGCGCTGGCTGGGGCGCAAGCCACCGCAGTGCCCGATCATCAGCCACGCTTCGGGGCGCAGCACGGCGAGGTGATCGCAGATCGTCTTGGCGTTGGACGGCCCTACGCCGATATTGACCAGCGTGATGCCAGTATGGTCGTCCGCCATTAAATGATAGGCCGGCATCTGGTGCCGCCGCCACGCGCCGGTATCGGCCAGCGCCGCCTCGATATCGTCGCCCGCGCGCAACAGTACGCCGCCCGCGCCGGACAAGGCTGTGAAGCGGCTCGGGTTGCCGTCCTTGTCGGGACTGAGCTGGTCGAACGCCCAGCGGACGAATTCGTCGACATAACGGTGATAGTTGGTGAACAGCACGTAGCGCTGGACGTGCTCGGGCGGGGTGCCGGTGTAATGCCGCAGCCGCGCCAGGCTGAAATCGGTGCGCAGGCCGTCGAACAGCGCCAGCGGGCGCGCTTCGTTGGGGGTCGGCAGCCCGTCGGCGATCTCGTCGCCGATATGCGCGAGCTCGGTCGCGGGAAACCAGCGCGCCAGTTCGAGTGCAGACACTTCGTCGAGGCTCAGCGCGTGGCCGGGATCGAGCACATAGGGGAAGGGGATTTCCTGGCGTCCGGGCACCGCCGTGACCGTGACGTCGTAATCCTCCATCAGCAAGGTGAGCTGATCGGTCAGGTAATCGGCGAAGATTGCCGGCTTGGTCACGCTAATCCGGTAATCGCCCGGCTCGCTCAGCCGCCCGAACGAGCGCAGCGGCGCCGGGCGTCCGTTATCGCCGGCATAGGTCAGGCGGATTTCGGGATAAGCGAACGAACCGTCGGTTCGCGCGGAAGGATCGGGGGTTTCGCCGGTGCTCAAATAAGCGGTCAGTGCCTGCTGGAGGCGGCCGACCGATGCGGTGTAAAGCCGATTGAGTTCGGCGACGATATCGGAAGCCTGCGTCATCCGCTGCGGCTAAAGCAGTCGGATGACGCTGGCAAGTCAGGGGCGTTACGGCTTCTTGGGCGTTGCCTTGGCGCTGTTGGGCTTGCGCGCCGCCGGCTTACGCGCGGCGGGTTTGCGGGCGACCGTCGCTGCCTTTGGCTTCGCGGCAGCTTTCTTGCCTGATTTCAACCTGGTTGCAGCGTAGGCGCCGCCGGCGATCGTCGCCGCCGCGCCCGCCGCGATTCCGGCAGCAACCTTTGGATTGTCTTTTGCAGCCTTGACCGCCTTGCTGGCGCCGTCGCTGACCGCGTTCTGCGCTTTGGTCAACAGCGCCGACGCCTCCTTCTGCGCCCTGTCGAGAAGTTTGCCCCCTTCCTTTTGGGCACGCTCAAGCAGCGCGCCGGCTTCCTTTTGCGCGCGGGCGAGCAACTTGTCGGCGTCGATCCAGTGCTTGCTCGCGGCGGGCTTTGCCTTGGCGCGGGCGGGGGCGGTCGGCTTTTTCGCAGCGGCCATGTCAAATCTCCGATAGTGAAACGATTACGGCCACGAGAACGCGAGGATCATGCCATGCGTTCCAGTGGCCGGAATTTTTGTTTCGGTTACGCGACGATTTAGAGCTGTTCGAGCAAATGCTCGGCCGAGCTCACCTTGAACTCGCCGGGTGCTTCGACGTTGAGCTCCGTCACCACGCCATCGTCGACGATCATCGAATAACGCTGACTGCGCTCGCCCAGCCCGAACTTGCTGCCGTCCATCGTCAGCCCGACCGCCTTGGCGAACTCGCCATTGCCGTCGGCCAGCATCGTGACCTTCCCGTCGGATTCGTTGGCTTTGGCCCATGCGTTCATCACGAACGCGTCGTTGACCGAGGTGAAGGCGACTTCGTCGATGCCCTTGGCCTTCAAATCTTCGGCCTTGTCGAGAAAGCCGGGAAGGTGCCGCGCCGAACAGGTCGGCGTGAACGCACCCGGCACGGCGACCAGCGCGACCTTGCGTCCGGCGAAGAACGCGTCGGAGCTGACCGCTTCGGGCCCGTTGTCGGTCGCCTTGACGATGGTGGTCGAGGGCAGCTTGTCGCCGACGGAAACGGTCATGAATCTTCTCCCAGGCGCAGGCGCGCGCCTCACCGCCGCAATTGGCACGTCGGCGGCGAATTTCAAGCGGTGACGAACCGGGCATGCGGCGCTTACAAGCCAAGTCATGGAGTCGGCGCGTTTTCTGGTCGGACAATTTCTCCTCGCGATGCCGGGGATCGGCGACCCACGTTTCGAGCAGGCAGTGATCGCGATGTGCGGGCACGATGAGGAGGGCGCGATCGGCATCGGCATCGGCGCGCGGATCGAGGGGCTTGGCCTGCACGACGTGCTCGATCAGTTCGAGATCGGCCATGGCGTCGCGCCCGACGCGCCGGTCCATTTCGGCGGGCCGGTCGAGCCGCAGCGTGGCTTCGTGATCCACTCGAACGATTGGGGCGGGCAGGACACGATCGACGTCGCCGGCCGCTGGTCGCTGTCGGGCACCATCGACATACTGCGTGCGATCGCCGAAGGGCAGGGGCCGTCGCGTTGGATCGTCGCGCTCGGCTATGCTGGATGGGAAGCGGGTCAACTCGACGGCGAGATGCTGCGCCACGGCTGGTTCAATGTTACCGCCGACGCTGGCCTGATTTACGACACGCCCGCCGACGAACGCTGGTCGGCAGGGTTCGCCGGCGCCGGCATCGACCCGCGCCTGCTCGCGCCGGAAACCGGGACGGCTTAGGGCGCGAGATCCGGCTCGTCGCGAACCATCGCGGCGATATAGGCTCCCAGCATTGCGGCGATCCAGCCGAACGCGACCAGTAAACCGAGCGAGAAAGTATGGCCGTGGGCGCGCGGTGCCAGCCAGCGGAAGATGCCCAACGCGATCGCCACGAAGCCGACGCCCGATACGATGACAAACCCGCGCACGGCCGCCGCCTTGACTAGCTTCAGGGCGACAAGACCCGCGAGGAAGGCCGCGAACCAGCCGACCAGCACCGACAGCACGATATTGGCGAGGATGCCGGTGCTGCCGGATTGCATATCGCTGAATTCGACGTCCTGATGCAGCACTTTGGCGACGACGGTTCGTTGCAGAACCAGTGCGATCACGAGCGCGATGCCGAGCATCGGCACGCTCGCGACCACTGCAATCACACCGGCGACGGCGCCTTGGGCCTCGGAGCGGTCGGGCGTCACGGGCATTTCGACATCGGCGCCTTGTCCCAGGTCGCTTCGCCACCCGCCGCCTCGGTCTTGGTCAGCCGCAAGGTCGCGCCCTGGCTTTCGTACGTATCGGTGACGGTGCCGCGATCCTTCGTATCGTACGCGACCTTGAGTTCGTTACCGGTCAGCGTCGCCGATTTGATCGTGTAATCCATATTGTCGGGGAAGACATGAACGCTGTCGCCATCGAATTTCACGAAGGGCGCGCTGCAATCGGCGCCCCAGCTGCCGGCGAATTGATCGGGCACACCAACCCCCGATCCGCACCCGCCTAGCATTGCCGCGACACCGATGACTGTCAATTGAAGCTTCATCTCATTTCCCCCTGAACTCTTTGTCGAGAGCCTAGCCGTCGGTAGATCATCGGCCTTGGAGAAAACCGCCAAACTTTCTAGCAGGGCGGAATGCCACATAATCTCGACCGCCCCGTCTGGACCGCGCTGAGGACAGGCTGGTCTCGGCTGGCGGAAGGCGACGCGCGGGCGTGGCGGTTGCGCCCCGACTACGGCATGTTCGGCGCCGTCGCCGATGAAGCGCCCGAAAGTCTGGCGGTCCTCGCCACGCTGGTGCCGGACGATGGCGGTCTGCTCCTGATCGAGCGTGATGTGCCACCACTGCCGCCCGGCACACGGCTGGCGCAGACACCGGAGCCGATCGTGCAGATGGTGTGCGATACCCTCACGCCCGGCTTTCACAATGACGATTGGGTGGAGTTGACCGAGGACGACGCGCCGGCGATGTTCGATCTTGCTACGCTGACTCGCCCAGGCCCGTACATGCTACACACCAACCGGCTCGGGCGGTTCATCGGCGTCAAGCGCGGCGGCGCTCTCGTCGCGATGGCGGGCGAGCGGATGCGGATGCCGGGAATGACCGAGGTGAGCGGTGTCTGCACGCATCCGGAGCATCGCGGGCGGGGTCATGCCGCCACGCTGATCCGCGCGGTCGCCAGACGGATGCTGGCCGCCGGGGAGATGCCGTTCCTTCACGCGCTCGCGGCAAATCGGGGGGCGATCACGCTGTATGAGGAACTCGGGTTCCGGCACCGGTTGAACTTGACGGCAAGCGTGCTCGTCCGAGACATATAAAGAAATCTTTATATCGTTATTGCAATCGAGCGCCCCAGCCTGTAGGGCGCGCGGCATCAATCCATTTTCGGAGAATTTTGACGTGGCCACCGTGCTTGACCGTACGACCGATTATGTCGTGAAGGACATTTCCCTCGCCGATTTCGGCCGTGCCGAGATCAACATCGCCGAGACCGAAATGCCCGGCCTGATGGCGCTGCGTTCCGAATTCGGGAGCGCCCAGCCGCTCAAGGGCGCGCGCATCACCGGCTCGCTGCACATGACGATCCAGACCGCGGTGCTGATCGAAACACTGACCGCGCTCGGCGCGAAGGTGCGTTGGGCTACCTGCAACATCTACTCGACCCAGGACCATGCCGCCGCCGCGATCGCCGCGTCGGGCGTGCCGGTGTTCGCGATCAAGGGCGAGAGCCTGGCCGAATATTGGGACTATGTCGGCTCGATCTTCGATTGGGGTGACGAGACCTGCAACCTGATCCTCGACGATGGCGGCGACGCGACGATGTTCGCGCTGTGGGGCGCCAAGCTCGAAGCCGGCCACACGATGCCCGACCCGGAAAATGACGAAGAGGTCGAGATGCAGCGCGCGCTCAAGGCGTTCATCGCCAAGCGCCCAGGCTACCTCACCGAGACGGTCAAGACGATCAAGGGCGTGTCGGAAGAGACCACCACCGGCGTCCACCGCCTGTATGCGATCGCGAAGAAGGGCGAGCTGCCGTTCCCGGCGATCAACGTCAACGACAGCGTGACCAAGTCGAAGTTCGACAACCTCTACGGCTGCAAGGAATCTTTGGTCGACGCGATCCGCCGCGGCACCGACGTGATGCTCGCCGGCAAGGTCGCTTGCGTCGCCGGGTTCGGCGACGTCGGCAAGGGATCGGCCGCGTCGCTGCGTAACGGCGGCGCGCGCGTGCTGGTGACCGAAATCGACCCGATCTGCGCGCTGCAGGCGGCGATGGAGGGCTACGAGGTCGTGACGATGGAGGAAGCGGTGACTCGCGCCGACATCTTCTGCACCGCGACGGGTAACGCCGACGTGCTCACCGCCGAGCACATGAAGGGCATGAAGAACATGGCCATCGTCTGCAACATCGGCCACTTCGACAGCGAAATCCAGATTTCGGCGCTGTCGAACTACAAGTGGACCGAAGTGAAGCCGCAGGTCGATCTGGTCGAATTCCCCGACGGCAAGCAGATCATCGTCCTGTCGAAGGGCCGCCTGGTCAACCTGGGTAATGCGACCGGCCACCCGTCGTTCGTGATGTCGGCCAGCTTCACCAACCAGACGCTGGCGCAGATCGAGCTGTGGACCAAGTCCGAACAGTACAAGAACGACGTGTACGTGCTGCCGAAACACCTCGACGAGAAGGTCGCCGAGTTGCACCTGGAGAAGCTCGGCGTGAAGCTGACCAAGCTCAGCCAGAAGCAGGCCGATTATATCGGCGTGCCGGTCGAAGGGCCGTTCAAGCCGGACCATTATCGCTACTGATCGTACGATCAGCGCCGTTGCAATTGGCCGCGTCCGGGAATCCGGGCGCGGCTTTTTGTTGCCCGATTGCAACGGTTTGGGATTTTGCAGGCGATGCCATTGAATTGGGTCAGTTTTGGTGTCTTAGTGTCGTCATCGCGGAGGGGCGATATTGGGACCGTGGGGACGGTCCGCTAGGCAAAAGGGGCCTGTAATGAACCTCTCCCGTGCGCGCGCCATGAATCTGGCCGTTTCTTCGATCGCGATCGTCATGGCGATGACCGCCAATAGCGCCAGCGCACAAACGGCGCCGGACGCCGCACCTCCTGCAAATGCACCCCAAGCCAGCAGCGATGACGGCGACATCGTCATCACCGGATCGCGCATCGCGCGCCGCCGCGGCGATGAAACCGCCTCGCCGTTGCAGACGATTACCTCGCAGGATCTTGACGCGCGCGGCTATCAGACGGTGGCGCAGGCACTGAACGAACTACCGTCATTCGGCGTCCCGGGCGCGTCGCCGGTCGGATTCAACCAGTCGGGCTTCGGCGCGGGGCAAAGCTTCGTCGATTTCCTCGGGCTGGGGTCGCAACGTACGCTGACGCTGGTCAACGGCCGGCGCTTTGTCGGTGGCAACACGTCGTCGATCTTCGGCCCGACCGGATCGGGTGGCAACCAGGTCGATCTGAACGTCATCCCGACCAAATTGATCGACCGGGTCGAGACCGTTGCCGCGATCGGCGCGCCGATTTATGGCTCGGACGCGATCGCCGGCACCATCAACATCATCCTCAAGCGCAATTACGAGGGCATCGACCTCGATGCGCAATCGGGCATCTCGCGGCGCGGCGACGCGCCCGATTATCGCTTCCGCTTTCTTGCCGGCAAGAACTTCGCCGGGGGCCGCGGCAACATCACGATTTCCGGGGAATACAATCAGTCCAAGGGGTTGTTCTTCAACGACCGCAAGGCAACGTCGAGCGACGATCGCTTCGATGTCGCGCCGTCGGGATCGGGGCCACAGGTCATCTATCGCGACGAGCGCATTCCGTCGATTTCGCCGTACGGCATCCCGCTCGTCTACGACTTCATCAATACGGCACCCGGCGCACAGTCAGCCGCCTATATCGGTGATCCGACCCTAAACGTGGGCGTCGTTAACGGCGCCGGCCAGCAATTGAAGTTCGATCAGTTCGGCAACCTGATCCCGATCGATTTTGGGACGGTCGTCGGCGCCACGGCCGACGGCTCGAACATCTTCAGTTCGGGCGGCAACGGCTTCACCCTGCGCGACGTCGAGAACCTGCTGACCGACGTGAAGCGCTATAGCGCCAATATCGAGGCATCGTTCGAAATTACCAGCAAGATCCGGCTGTTTGGCGAAGGCTGGTACAGCGTCAGCCAGGGTCGCAACCTCGCCAACCAGCCGGTCTACAACTCCGCGCTATTCGGCGGCGGCGGGTTGCGCGACGGCAACCTGATCCTGTCGGTCAACAACCCGTTCCTCAGCCCGGCGGCGCGGGCGACGATCATCAGTTCGATCAATAGCCAACCATTCAGCGACCAGAATTTGGGTGCCGGACCGCAGGATTATTTCTATCTCGGGCGCGCGAATGTCGATCTGTCGTCGGGCGTTTCGACCGGCAAGTCGGAGATCCTGCGCTTCGTCGGCGGCGTCGATGGCAAGATGAACGTCGTGCCGGCGGGCGATTGGCGCTTCGAAGCGTATTTCAATTACGGCCGCTCGAAAGTTACCAGCCGCAACCCGGAACTCAACGAACAGAATTTCCTCAATGCGATCGGCGAAGTGACCGGCGCCAATCCGAACGGCGTGCCCTGTCTCGCCGGCTACACCAACTCGCCGATCGCGACGCAAAGTGCGACCTGCGCGCCGATCAATCCGTTCGGCAACCAGGTGTCGGATGCCGCCAAGGCGTACATCACGACGATCGCGACGCCCGAAAATATCAACAACCAGTATGATGCCGTGGCGTCGGTATCGGGCCCATTGTTCCGGTTGCCCGGCGGCGATTTCTCGTTCGCGTTGGGCTATGAGCACCGCGCGGAGGATTCCAGGTTCACCCCCGGCGCCTTTTATCAAGGGGCAACGACCGACCAATATCCCGGCGTCGATTTCGATGGCGACGGTGATCCGAACGACTTGTTCTATGGACGATCCGTGCCGATCCGGCCGGTGTTCGGCAAATACCACACCAACGAAGTGTTCGGGGAACTCGACGCCAACCTGATTTCGGCCAAGAACAATATCCCGTTCATCTACGAATTGTCGCTGCAGGCGGCCGGCCGGTACATCTGGAATTCGCAGGCCGGCAACGACCCGACCTACACCTTCCAGGGCCGTTTCGCGCCGATCAAGGATATCACGTTCCGCGCGGCGTACACGCGGGCGGTTCGTGCGCCGTCGATCACTGAGGCGTTCAACCCGAGCTCGAGCGCCTACGGCTTCGCGACCGACGTGTGCGACAAGAGCCTGCGCAACTCGGGCCCGGCGCCCGCAACGCGCGCCGCCAATTGTTTGGCGGCGGGCGTACCCACCAACCTGACGTCGCAATCGAACGCGCGCTCGTTCCCGACCTTCGTCATCGGCAACCCCACGCTGCAGAACGAAAAATCCGACAACTTCACCGTTGGCGCGGTCATCACGCCGCGCTTCCTTCGGGGCTTCAGCGCGACGATCGATTACGTCCATATCAAGTTGAACAACGCGATCAGCCAGTTCTCCAACTCGCAGGTCGTCGCCGCTTGCTATGATGCCGCGAACTACCCCAGCAATCCGTTCTGCGCGTTGGTATCGCGCGATTTCACGGGCACGCCGGGGACCAACACGAACTATGGTCAGTTGAGCAATGTCGGGACGACCTACTTCAACTCCAGCCAGCTACGCTACAAGGGTATCCTGGCGGAAATTTCGTACCGCACGACGAGCAATTTCCTGGGTGCGGGCAGCCATATCGGGTTCGATCTCAACTACCAGTATCTCGACGATCTCTCGACGATCGTGACCGCAGGGTCGGCGCCGGTTCATACCAGCAACTCGGTCGGTTATTCGCGCAACAAGGGCGTGGCGACCTTCCGCTACGATTGGGGCGGCTTCTTCGGCCAGGTGCAGGTCAACTATATCGGCAAGACGCGGATCGACCCGGACACGGCGCTGAATTTCTATGCTGTGCCGGAAGTGAAGGCGTTCACTTATGTGAACCTGTCGCTGCGCTACGACGTGGGCAAGCACTTCTCGCTCAATGCCGATATCGATAATTTGTTCGATGTGAAGCCGCCCTATCCCTATCCGGCGTCAGGCGGGACGACGACGTATTTCCAGGGTATCCTGGGTACATATATCCGCGTCGGTGCGGCGGTGCATTTCTAAACGAAGACAAGCGGGCGAGAGGGCTGCGGCAACCGCCGCGGCCCTTTCTGCGTCATCCGATCAGGCCGGATAAAGGTTGCACGTCGCCCGTGTCGCCGTGGGCGAGGGGTTATAGATCTGCGCAAAGTCGCGATTGTCGCGGACGATGAACGATGCCACGTAATGGACCTTCATCGATCCCGACCCGATCAGCGTCAGCAGCCAATTGCCGACGATGGGCTGATAATTGTAGTTGATTTCGACGAACATCACCCCGCCGTTGGTCGGTGCGTTGACCGGGCTGCCCGGCCGGGCGGAATCGTCCATGCCCGCGGTGGCGAGCGTACCGGCATTGCCCGTCGTGGTGTCCGTGCCCGCCGTGGTGCTGGTCGTATAAGCCGAATCGTATCCCGCGCCGGACATTTGCCCGATACAGCGTTGCCAGTGGATGCGCTGCACGCCGGCGGAATTCTTCTCCAGGCTCGACAGCGTGATCCGCCCGCGGGTCGTCAGGTTGATCCCGGCGCCCTGGTTGCGCGCGGCCTGAAGCACGTCGTTCATATCGATTTCGCGCAATTGCTCGATATTCGAATTGTTGATCAGACCGACGCGCGATGCGTTGTCGGCCAGGCTGAGCGCGATCTGGCTGACCTTCAGGTTGACCAACGCCTGGTTGGCGACTTCGAGCCCATACAGGCCGAGCATCAGCACGATCGGCATGCCGAACGCGAATTCGAGCAACGCGACGCCGCTGGTGTCGCGTGTAAGGCGAAGGGGCGTGCGGGCGAGCCGCGAGAGCGAGCGAAGCACGGCCATCAGGTGCAGACCGTCGCCGGCGTCACCGTGGTCTGCGACGCGTAGGGCTGGTTCTTGAGCAAGGTGCTCGCGGTGATCGTTTGGGTCGCCCCGAACAGTGGGAACAGGCGCGGATAGGTGACCGTCGCGGTGTAAAGCGTGACGTCGTTCGCGCCGCCCTGGCCGTTGACCCCGGGATCGACATCCCATTGACCATTGCCGTTGATGTCGGTGTAGCATTCGCCGGTGTTGCGGATGCCGTTGCCGTTGGTGTCGACGAACGGCTCGGGCTTGATCACGCTGAACGAGTCATAGTTCTTGCGGGTGAACACGATCGTCGCGTTCTTGGCGATGTTCTGGACCATCGCGGTCACCTTCGCGTCGAGCGTGGCGGTATTGTCCGCACCGCCCTGAATCGCCGAATCGCGCGCGGTCTTCTGCATCACCCCGTTGAGGATCGACTTGGCATAGATCTGGTACGACAAGTCGCACAGGCCGAGGATCAGCGTCATCATCACGGGCGCGAGGATCGCGAATTCGACCAGCGCCGCGCCGCGTGCATCGCGCCGGAGGGAAGCGAGCCGGCGCATCACTGCGAAATCCGGAGCAGGGCGACTTGCTTGGCGATATCCTGGAACGCCGTGTTCAGCGAGGTATTGTCGCTGGCATAATAGGCCTTGCCGGGCGAAGCGCAGGCGGTCAGCTGCGACGTTAGCGTCTGGCCGAACCCGATCACGAACACCTTGATATTGCGCGCTTTCGCCGCGGCGCATTCCGCCAGGAAGCGCGCGTTGTGATAGTCCTCGTCATTGCCCAGTCCGCTCGATCCGGTGACGCGCTTGTCGTAATATTCCAGCCCGTACATCCCGTAGATGTTGTAGTTGGGCGCCATGTCGCCGTCGGTCATGAAGATGATGTACCGGTTGGGCGTGTTGCGCCCCGGCCAGGCGGCGGTATCCGACGCGAAGATGCCGTTGGGCGCGATCATTCGCGTGCCCCAGATCATCCCGGTGTCGTGATAGGTTCCGCCCTGGGGCACGAAGTCGCTGGCGTTGACGTAATTGCTGACATCAGATCGCGACAGCACCGCGAGCCGCTGCACTGGCTTGCCGCACGATACATAGCCGGATTTCAGCGTCGCCGAATAAGACATCGACGTATAGGTCTGCAGAGCGCTGGTGCCGGTATAGGCATAGTCGCCAAACGCATAGGGCGACGGCGGGGTCGAACTGAGGCTGATATTCCCTGAATAATCTACGCTGGTGTTGTTGCCGCGATAATACATGACATCCGGCCACATCGGCCGCCACTTGGTCGAGTCGCTCGTCGCCGACAGGTCTGGATCAAGATCTGGCGGCAAATTGTTGACATCGAACGTTGAGGTCGCGGTGGTGTCGCGCTCCTCGACACAGCCTTGCCACTTGCTCGTAGCGTTAGTGATCTTGCTGGGATCGTCGACGGTCGCGCCGGTCTTGTACTGGCTCGTATCGTAAGTGACCTGCTGATAGCGCCAGGTCGGCTTGATCGGCTGGGTGGTCATGTTGCATTTGCTGCTTGACCAGTTCGTCGTGACGAAGGTCGCGGTACCGTCCGTGTTGAACCCGCTGGCGGGCGTGCGGACATTGTTGGCCGCGGCGCACTGGGTCTGGGTCAAGCTCGGCGTACTCGCGCTCGAGGAGCCATTGTTGGCGTCGCCGACGATGCTGCGCGATTCATAGTTCCAGTTGTCGACAATGGCGCTTTGCGGCAGCGCATAGCCGGCGTTCACCGTCGAGGTATAGGTTACAAAGCCGTAGCGGACGTGCGTCGAGGGATCGACGTTGGCGGCGATCGTATCGTAGAAATTGAGCACTGCAGAGCGTAGCCCGGAAATCTTCGATCCGCTTTCCTCCGTAGCATGATAGGCGGTCGTGCCGTCGGGCTTCGTATAGCTTACTGCGGCCGCTCCACACGGGTCGTCGGCGGTTGTGCACGCCATCGATCCCGTCGTGTCGAGCACGAACATGATGTCGGTATCGGCGACGTCGTAGCGCGCCTCGCATGTTACGGTGAGGGCCACCGGCGACGCGAAGAACCCGGTGATCGTCATCGGTACGGTAGCCGACGCGGTGCCGGACACCTGCTGATCGGTGGTTTTGGCGGGCGTGAAGCTGACCGTATTGGTGCTCATCCAGCCAGACTTGAAATTGTTGCTGAAGAATGTCGTGGCCTGCGTGGCGGCGGCGCTGTCGAGCGTCGTGGAGGTCGACGAGACCATCGCCTTGCGCCCGGCCAGCACGCCGGCGTCGCACGCCTGTTGCAGCCGCGCCTTGACGACGTACAGTCGCGCGGTGTCGATCCCCGATCCAACCATCAGCGACAGCGGGACGAGCGCGATCGCCAGCATCGCCAGCGTCGATCCGCGCTTGTCGTTCCGCAGCCGCCCCATCACGGTATACGGCACCGCCCGCTTGCGACTATGTGGTGCGATCATCTGCCCCGTTCCGCCCGATAAGGTCCTACGAGCCTGCGCTATGACGCCCGAAGGGATAACCGCCCCTAAAGCGGAATGGTTAATGTTACGGTGACGGCGAATAGTGATCCCGAACGGGCGCTGACGTTCAGTTACGCACCGTTTGACCGCCGTGCCGGGCTTTGTGCACTGTTCGCGCTGGATAATGCTCTTGGCCAAGTGCTGCGCACGACGCGCGAGCCGATAGTCGGACAGATGCGGCTGGCCTGGTGGCGAGAGGCACTGGTGCGGCTCGACAGCGCGTCAGCCCCGGCCGAACCGGTGTTGCTGGCGTTGGCCAATGACGTCATGCCGTTTGGCGTGACCGGCGCCGCGCTGGCCAAAATGATCGATGGCTGGGAACCGTTGCTCAGTTTGATCGGCGATGTGGCCATTGTGGGTCATGCGGAGCAGCGGGGCGGCACCTTGTTTGCGCAAGCTGGGCTGGTACTCGGCGCGGATGCGGGCGATCGGCTCGATGACGCCGGACGGGGCTGGGCGCTGGCCGATCTTGCAGCGCATCTGAGCGATGCTGCCTTGGCGTCACACGTGCGCGAGGCGGCAACACCGTTGTTGTCGAGTGCGACGAGTGCGCGATGGAGCCGCAACGCGCGAACTTTGGGCGCGCTCGCGCATACTGCGCGGATGGATCTGACTGGCTCTGCGACACCGTGGCGCGTCGGCCGATTGGCGTGGCACCGATTGACCGGGCGCTAGCCTTTCGCCGCAGAAAAATTGGCGTTAGGCTGGCGGCCTGAACAGCGGGAGGTGGCGCGATGTGGCGGTATCTGGCGGGTGCGGGCGCGGGAGTGTTGCTGGTGGTGGCGGGGATGATGCTCCAGGCGATGCGGCCCGCCGCAGTCGCGCCGCTCGCGGCGATGCCGGCGGTGGCGAGCGAGCCGGGCGGGCAGGGGGTCGCGGTCGCTGTGCCCGAAGCTACCGACAAGACCCGCGAAGAAAAGCGCTTCAACCGCTACGACAAGGACCGCGACGGATCGATCACGCGCGGCGAATATCTGATGCCGCGCAGCAAAGCGTTCGCCAAGCTCGACATCAACCATGACGGCAATCTGTCGTTCGACGAATGGGCGGTGAAGGCGGAAACCAAGTTCGCGACCGCCGACGCCGACAAATCGGGCGCGATGAATCCGACCGAATTCGCCACCACGGCGGTCAAGCGCAAGCCGCGTGCGAAAACCAACTGTCCCGATAAGCCGGCGCCGCCGACAGCCCCCGATCGCGAGGAAGAAAGCTAGGCCGCTATCCACGCCGCGAGCGCGGCGCGCGCGCGGTCGGTGTACAACTTTTTGCGGTCGGCTTTCTTGGTGCGGCCCGGGATCGGCGGCATCAGCCCGAAATTGACGTTCATCGGCTGGTAGGTCGCAGCCTCGGCCGCGCCGGTGATGTGGTGCAGGAGCGCGCCCAGCGCGGTTTCGACCGGGGGCGGCGTCATGACGTCACCGCGCAGTTCGGCCGCGGCAAAGCGGCCTGCGAGCATCCCGATCGCTGCGCTTTCGACATAGCCTTCGCACCCGGTAATCTGGCCGGCGAAGCGGATGTTGGGGCGCGATTTCAGCCGCAGCGTGGGATCGAGCAACTCTGGCGAGCGAATGAAGGTGTTGCGATGCAGCCCGCCAAGCCGCGCGAACTCGGCATTTTCGAGTCCCGGGATCGTCCGAAACAGCCGCACTTGTTCGGCATGCTTCAGCTTGGTCTGAAAGCCGACGATGTTCCACAACGTGCCGCTGGCATTATCCTGACGCAGCTGCACCACCGCATAAGGCCAGCGACCGGTGCGCGGATCGTCGAGCCCGACGCCCTTCATCGGCCCAAACCGCAACGTCTCCGGCCCGCGCTCGGCCATCACCTCGATCGGCATGCAGCCTTCGAAGTAAGGCGTGTCCTTTTCCCACTCGCGAAATTCGCCCTTTTCGCCGTCGACCAATCCCTGGACGAAGGCGTGGTATTGGTCCGCGTCCATCGCGCAGTTGATGTAATCCTTGCCCTCGCCCTTGTTCCAGCGCGACTGAAACCAGGCGGTGTCCATGTCGATGCTATCGCGGTGGACGATCGGCGCGATCGCGTCGAAGAACGCCAGTGCGTCGCTTCCGGTCGCCGCGCCGATGCTGGCGGCCAGGCCGGGCGCGGTAAGGGGGCCGGTCGCGACGATCGTGGGGCCGTCGGGCAGCGCATCGACGCGTTCGCGCACGATCTCGACGTTCGAATGCGCCGCCAGTCGCGCGGTGACGCCTTCGGAAAAGCCGTCGCGGTCGACCGCCAGCGCCGATCCGGCGGGCACCTTGTGCTTGTCGCCCTCGCTCATGATGATCGATCCGAACGCTCGCATCTCGGCATGGAGCAGACCCACCGCGTTGTTTTCGGCGTCGTCGGAGCGGAAACTGTTCGAGCAGACCAGTTCGGCCAGCCCGTCGGTCTGGTGTGCCGGGGTCATATCCCCCGATCCGCGCATTTCGGACAGTTTCACGCGCACGCCTGCTTCGGCGAGCTGCCACGCTGCCTCCGACCCGGCGAGCCCGCCGCCGATGATGTGGACCTGGTGTGTCATTGCGGGTCGCGATAGTCCGCTTCGCCGTCTGGCGGAAGCCGCCGCGGCCGCGTTTATCCTCTGGTCCGAAGGCGGATATTGCGGCACTAGCGGCTGCCATGCCCGCCGAGACTCCTGCAAGGCCGACGATCAGCCTCGTTATTCCCGCCTATAACGAACAGGACTATCTCCCAGCCTGTCTCGACGCGGTGATGGCGAACGTCGCGGGTAAGGCGATGGAGATCATCGTCGTCGACAATAACAGCACCGATGGGACGAAGGCGGTTGCCGAGCGCTATCCCGGTGTGACCTATGTGTTCGAAGCCGAAAAGGGGATCACTCGGGCGCGCCAGCGCGGCTTCCTGACCGCTAGTGGCGACATCATCGCCTATGTCGATGCCGATACGCATCCGCCGGCGGGGTGGATCGAGCAGATCTGGGAGCAATTCGGCAAGAATCCGGAGCTTGCCTGCCTGTCGGGTCCCTACAGTTTCTACGACCTCAACGGTCTGCGCAACGCTGTCTCCGCCGGCTGGTTCGTCGCGGCGCGGCCGCTCTACAGCATCATCGGCTACATGCTGGTCGGCGGCAATTTCGCGATCCGCCGCGATGTGCTGGAGAAGATGGGCGGGTTCGATGCCTCAATCGAATTTTACGGTGAGGACGTCGACATCGCCAAGCGCGCGCAAAAACAGGGCAAGGTGCTGTTCTCGCCGCGCTTCGTCATGCCGACTTCCGGACGGCGGATGAAGAAGCAGGGCTTCATCAAGATGGCGAGCATCTATTTCATCAATTTCTTCTCGATTGTCTTCCGCGGCAAGCCCGCCACCATGGGCTACAAAGACATCCGCTAGGCGACGGGTCGGGGCTTGGCGAAAGACAGATCGGTGCGCGGCAATTGCGCGCGGACGTGATCGGGTAACCGAGCGAGCACCAACTCCCGCGCCTGGCGCCAATAGGCGGCGAGCACCACCAGGAACCCGCCGGTCAGCATCGCGGTGATCGTCATCGTCGTCGATTGCAACGCACCCATCAGCGTCGCGGTCGCTGGCACGACGTAGATCAGACTCGACATCAGCAGCGACCGCCGGTCGATGACCAAGGCGACGAAGCAGAAAAACGCGAACAGGCAGATCACCGCAATCGCCGCGCCGCCATCGGCGGGCTGCGTTGTAAACGCGTTGAGCCGCTCCCAGCCGGCCGATCCGCCGGTCACGCCAAGCAACAGCCGAAAGCTGGCCCCGGCAACCTGATATCCCGCCGCCCAGTGCATCCAGAACGCGATGTCGGCGCGGCGAGTCTCACGGCGCACGTCCGACATGTCCCACCACATCGCGATCGCGAACAGCCACAGCCCGACCAACAGCAGCATGAAGCTGACCACGCCCGCCGATGCATTCGGCGTCAGCAAATGAACGATGTGAACGCCGACGTTCACTGCCGCGACCGCCGCCGTCATATAAGCGAACGGCAGCTTGAACCGCAGCCAGTAGAGCGCACTGATCATCGCGGTGCCGAACGACACGATCAGCGCGCCGAGCGGCGACAACGCCGTCCACCCAAACGGCGAACCGGGCCATCCGCCTGATGCCGGAAACAGGTTGGCCACCGATATCAGCCCGACCAGCGCCGCTACCACGAACGCGCCGAACAGTACGAAACTGGTCAACGTCATCCGGCGCTGGCGCGTGAAATGCTCGGCGAAGGCCCAACTCGCACCCAGCACGATGACGATCGCGAGCAGCGGCAGGAACGCGAAGGCGAACGCGACGCCACCTAGGAGCAGCAACAGCCCGGCGGCGGTCATCACGTCGGCGAGCCCGCCGACCAGCCCGAACCGTTCCTCGTCGGCGAGCGGCGTCTGGCGCTGCTCCGCGCTGAAGTTGCGTAAATCGCGCGCGATTTCCGGCGAGATCACGCCCGATTTTACCGCAGCCTCAAGTTCGACGCTGTCCATCATCGCTCCCGTTTCCAGCCATCTGCCGGAGATTGGGCGAAAAAATCGTTAAGTTGTGCAGGCCGGTCGTTGCCGTGCAGACCCGTTCACACGCCTCCGCCCGAATTGAATACGAAGCCGGCCCACATGATCAGAACAACGATCATCCACAGGGTAACGGCGATCACCGCTCTTGCTGATCGACGCCCGCGGACAATCAGAATTGCCCCCGGAACGAGGGCACCAATCAACACGAACGCCAAAGAACCGTAACGATACCACAGGTCTTGCTGCCAAGATGAATAACCTCCGCTGGCGAATGCCAGCGCTAGCAGTCCCATGAATATGGTGTTGAAGATCGCCAGGGCTGCTGCGCAACCCCAACCCGGCGACATTGAAACGATCACCGGGCTTTCTTTGGTCTCGATCGTCACGCGACGACTTCGCCGCGCAACGCTGCGGCGCGCAGGTTCGCGAGGTTACGGTCGTCGAGCCAGCTGTTCACCTTGCGCCCGAATTGCGCGATCGCGCCCATGTTGAAGAAGTGCATCGCGCCGAGCACCAGCACCGCCAGCCCGACCTTGCTCGACAGGAAGCGGATCGCGCCGCCCATCGTGGTCGGCTCGTCGCCCAGGTTCAGCGTCAGTGTGATGAAGCCGATATTGACGAGATAGAAGCCGACGACCAGCAAGTGATTGGTCGATTTCGCCAGCGTCTCGTTCTGGCCGAAGCATTGCATCAGGAACACGATGCCGTTCTTCGACAAGGTGCGCGCGACCCAGATCGTGATCGCGATGGTGATCAGCAGATAGGCGCCATAGATCGTCTCGATCATCATAACCTCCGTATATTCGGGGATTTCAGGAAAAACAGAAATTATCGGGCGTAAGAACGCGGCGGAGGGTGGGCGTGATCCATCGCCGTCAGCCCTTGCGCTTGCCGGGGATCAGCTTGGCGACTCGGCCGCCAAGTTTCATCAATGTGACGAGCGTCGGTTTGGGCAGCACGCGGACCTGGTCGTACCAGGATGACAGCGTCCAGATGAACTCGTACATCCGCCCGACGCGCTGGCGGACATGCTCGGGCGCCTTCTTGTCGGCGGCGAGTCGCTCGGACAATTCGGCGAGGAGCGCGATGGTCGGGTCGACTTCGCGCCGCTTGCGCTCGGCGGCGATGCGCAGCAGCATTTCCCACAAATCGGTCTCGGCGGCAAAATGGTCGCGGCGGTCGCCCTCGACATGGACGCGGCGGACGATCGAATAGGCCTGCAATTCCTTGAGCGCGGTCGACACGTTCGAGCGGGCCAAGCCGAGCGCGTTGACGATCGTGTCGGCGTCGAGCGGTCGGTCGGAGAGGTAGAGCAGCGCATGAACCTGCGCGACCGAGCGGTTGACGCCCCAGTGCGTCCCCATTTCCCCCCAATGGAGGATGAAGGCCTTGGCATCGGGATGGTCGATCGCGGTCATATCGACTCTTTCTGTAATTTCAGAAATAACTGTTGAGCGATTTGGAGTCAAGCGGTCGATCGGGACTTGCGGCGAAAAGGGAGCTGGCCCATCGTACGCGCCATGTCATCGGCCGCTCCGAAGTTTCCTCTTCTGTTTGTCGCTGCTTTGGTTGCAGGCGTGAGCTATTGGATCGGCGGGCAACACACCGAGCCGGCGCTGTTGCCGATGGCGTGGAAGGGCAGCGGCGTCGGGCTGCTCGCGCTGTGGGCGGCGCTCAACGCGCGCAATCGCGACGGGTGGCAGATTGCGGCCGTGCTGGCGCTTGGCGCGCTGGGGGATGTGGTGCTCGAACGCAGCCAGGCGGGCGGGGGCGGGGCTTTCCTCGCCGGGCACATCGTCGCTGCAGCGCTGTACTGGCGTCATCACCGGATGAAGCGGACGCCAAGCCAGACCGCGCTGGCATTGCTCCTGCTGGTCGGCACGCCGCTGATCGCATTCCTGCTTCCCGCCGATCGCGCCGCCGCACCGCTGATCGCGGTGTACGCGCTCGGACTAGGGGCGATGGCGGGCAGTGCCTGGGCGAGCACCTTTCCGCGTTATCGCCTTGGGATCGGTGCCGTGATGTTCGCGGCATCCGACCTGCTGATATTCGCAAAGCTGGGGCCGCTAGCCGCATCGCCGTTGCTACACTTGCTGATCTGGCCGCTCTATTTCGGCGGGCAGGCGTTGATAGCCTGGGGCGCGGTGACGACGTTACTGCGGTGGAAAGCGGATGAGGAACTCCACCATCGCCTTTGAAGCAGCGTCAGGGGGCAGCGAGAGCAGCAAGCCGGGCTATCGCGCGGATATCGATGGACTACGCGCGCTTGCGATCCTGCCCGTGGTCTGGTTCCACAGCGGCTTGCCCGGCGCGTCCGGCGGCTTTGTCGGAGTCGATATATTCTTCGTCATCTCGGGCTATCTGATCACCCGGATCATCAGCGGCGATCTAGCCACGGGGTCGTTCAGCTTCGGCCATTTCTATCGCCGCCGGTTTCGCCGCATCGCCCCGGCGCTCGTGGTCGTCCTGATCTTTACCCTTGCGGTCGGGTATCTGTTGATGGTCCCCGACGAACTGGTGAAGCAGTGTCGATCGGCCATCGCCGCGCTGGCGATGATCCCCAACATCTTTTTCGCCTACGTCGGCGGCGGCGATTATTTCGCCATCGCGAAGCGGGCACCGCCGCCCTTGCTCCACACCTGGTCGTTGGGCATCGAAGAGCAGTTCTACCTGATCTTCCCGCTGTTCCTGATGATCGCCGCGCGTTTTCGTGTCGTGCGCCCGGCGATCGTGTTGGTTGTGGTCCTGTCCTTCGCGCTGTGCGTGATCGGCACGACGCGCGCGCCCATAGCGACATTCTATCTTCTGCCTGGGCGCGCCTGGGAGCTGGGCTTGGGCGCGATGCTGGCGGTCGAGACGATCGCCGTGCCAGCGCGCTTGCGGGCGGCGGCTTCCGTCATCGGAATCGCGATGATCGCGGCGAGCATCGCGCTGTTGGAGGGTCAAGGCGTGTCGCCGTTGTGGGCCGTAGCGGCCCCGGCGGTCGGCGCGATGTTGTTGATCGGCAGCGGGCCCGGCGCACCGGTCAATCGCGCGCTGGGATTGTCGCCGTTCGTTTGGGTCGGCCGGATCAGCTATTCGCTGTATTTGTGGCACTGGCCGATCTTCGCCTTCCTGCAGCGATGGTGGATCGACGACAAACTGCCCGTTGCCTGGTCGCTCGCGGGGATCGCTGTCTCGATCGCAATGGCCTGGATCACCTACCGCTGGGTCGAACAGCCGGCGCGGCGCGGCACCGTCCGGTTTGGCGCGGTGGCAGCGATAGTGGCGGGAGGCGCCGCAGTCGTCACCGCCATCGCCGTCGTCGGCCTGATTTGGGCAGGTGTACCCGAGCGTTTCACGCCGCGCGCTCGCGTCATGCTGGCGCAAGCTGACGACTACGCACCACTGGCCCGCAAGTGCTTTCATACCGCATTCGCTGACATCGACGGCAAGTGCTTGGTGGGACGCGGATTGCCGACCGCCTTGATCTGGGGCGACAGCCATGCGGCAACCGATTCGGCCGGGATTGCCGCCGCACTGGGCGTTCCGAGCGCCGTAGTTTCGAGTGGGGGTTGCCCACCGGTAATCGATCCGTCGGCGGGAGTGAGCGAGGGTTGCGCCAAACGCAACCGCGCGATTCTGGCATGGCTTCAGCAACGGCCGCACATCACCACAATTGTCCTTACGGCGCTGTGGCACAGCTATGAAATGAGCGGTCGCGAGCGGCTCTGGCGCGGAGTTCAATCGATCGTCACAGCGCTGGGCGGCCGGCGGATCATCGTGCTGGCTGGCGTACCGTACCCCGGCGTCGATGTGCCGACCGACAGCGCGATACGCGAGCAATGGGGGCGTCCACCGCTGCGGTTCGACTGCCCGCCCGCGCGCGTGCCGTTGAGCGGGGTGATGGTGGTGGATCTATCCACCGCGTTTTGCGCCTATCCCGAACCTTGGCGGCTGTTCGTCGATCGTAACCATGCGAGCATGACCGCCAACCGAGCGGTCATCGCGCCGGTGCTTGCGGCGGCGTTGGCGGGGAGTAGACAATGACGATCTTCACCATCGGCTATGAGGCTACGACGATGGACGCGTTCCTGACCGCGTTGAAGGATGCGGGCGTCGAACAAGTCATCGACGTCCGCGCGCTCCCGCTGTCGCGCCGTCCGGGATTTTCGAAGAATTCGCTCGCCGCAACGTTGAAGGAGGCGGGGATCGGCTATGTTCATCTCAAGGCGCTCGGTACGCCCAAGCCGGGCCGTGATGCCGCCAAGAAAGGCGACTGGCGGACGATGGAGGCGGTCTATGCCGGCCAGCTCGAACTGCCCGAGGCGCAGGCCGAAGCCGCGAAGATGCGCGATTTGGCGGCGGAAAAGCCCTCCGCCCTGTTATGCTTCGAACGCGACCCGCGTCATTGCCACCGCACGATGCTGTTGCGTGAGGAAGGGGCGGGGGCGGAGGTCGTGGATTTGATCCCCTAGCGCGCGAGCGCCTTTGCGATCGCTGCCTCGGCAATCGGCCGCATGATCGCATAGCCGGCTTTGTTGGGATGGACACCGTCACGCGACAGCCTCGCGGGCATGCCGCCGTCGCTCTCAGCCATCGCCGTATAATAATCGGCGTAGGTGAAGCCGCGTCGATCGGCATAATCGTGCAGCCAGCGATTGAGCGTCGCAATCGCGACCGCCGGCCGCTTTTCCTTTTTCCAGCCGAAGACTCTTGCGGGCAGCACCGACCCGATCACGACGCGGATACCGGCGGCGCGCGCATGTTCGGCCATGTTGCGAATGACGTTCTCGGTCCATTCGAGCGTCATTGCGCCGGTGTTACCGGCAATGTCGTTGGTCCCCGCTATGACATGAACAACGCGTGGGTGGAGCCGCAGCACGTCGGGGGTGAACCGGTCGAGTATCTGCGGGCTGGTCTGCCCACTAATCCCGCGATCGACGCGTCCGGGCCCGAAGAATGACGGGTCGGCGATCGCCCAGCCTTCGGTGATCGAATCGCCCATGAACACGACATCGATCTTCGTCTTGGCCGCGATCAGCCGCTCATTGTCGGCGCGATAGCGGCATTCCCACGCCCAATCGCCCTCGCGCGCCCATTTGCCGTCGGCCGGACAGCCGTTGGGCATGGCAGGACGATATTGCGATGCAGCCCGCCCCGTGCTCGCGCCGAGCAGCGCCAGCGCGGCTAGACTAACCGGCCACCGGTAGCCGGACAGTACCATCGTCGTCGCGCTCCAGCGGGCCATAGGCGATCACTATCTCGAGCGGCATCGCGCCGTAGATATGCGGAAAAAGCGCGCCGCCGCGCGATTCCTCCCACTTCACCGCACCGCCGAGTGCTTCCAGGTCGATCGCGGCGACCGACAGATCGGTCTGTCCGGCGAAATGCTTGTCGACCGTTTCGGTCAACTGCGCCGCGGTCGACAGGTGGATGTACCCGTCGGCCAGATCGACCGGCGCACCCGCAAACGTATCGGCCTCGAGCGCGTGCATCTGATCGGCGGTCAGCACCTTGTACGCGACGAGCGGCCGATCGGTCACGCCTCGGTCTCGCCGCCTTCTGGGGTAGCGTCATCGGGCAATTCACCCTCGACTACCTCTTCCTCGTCGCTTTCCTCGATTTTCGCGGCGGACACGACATGCTCGTCGTCGGCGACGTTGAACAGCTTCACGCCGGCCGAATTGCGCCCGATCACCCGCATCGAATCGAGCGCCATGCGGATCAGCTTGGCCTGGTCGGTGACCAGCATCAGCTGATCGCCCTTCGTCGCCGGGAAACTGGCGACGACCGGGCCGTTACGCTTAATGTTGTCGATGTTGGTGATGCCCTGACCACCGCGCCCGGTGCGGCGATACTCGTACGCCGAGGACAGCTTGCCGTAGCCATTGCCGCAGACCGTAAGGATGAACTGCTCGCGCTCGCCCAGATAGGCGAAGCGTTCGTCGTCCATCTTGCGCGGCGCGCGGACGCCTTCGGTATCCTCGGCCTTCCATGCGGCGTGGCGGAGATAATCTTCGCGTTCTTCCTGATCCGCGACGCCGACCTTGTGCAGGATCGACAGCGAAATCACTTCGTCGCCCTTGCTCAGCCGCATGCCGCGAACGCCGGTCGAATCGCGGCTCTGGAACTCGCGTACCTCGGTGCCGGTGAAGCGGATCGCCTTGCCCTGGCGAGTCGCCAGCAGCACGTCGTCCTCGGCATCGAGCAGCGCGACGCCGATCAGCCGGTCGTCCTCGTCGACGCCTTCGAACTTCATCGCGATCTTGCCGGCAGTGCGGATGCTGGCGAAGGCATCCATCGAATTGCGCCGCACGCTGCCCTTGGCGGTGGCGAACATGACGTGGAGCTTGCCCCATTCATTTTCGTCCTCGGGCAACGGCAAGACGGTGGAGATCGTCTCTCCCTCGGCCAGCGGCAGCAGGTTGATCATCGGTCGCCCGCGAGTTGCCGGCCCGCCCTCGGGTAGCCGCCAGACCTTCATCCGGTATACGCGGCCGAGCGTCGAGAAGAACAGCACCGGCGTGTGCGTGCTGGTAACGAATAGTTCGGTGACCGCGTCCTCGTCCTTGGTCGCCATCCCGGCGCGGCCCTTGCCGCCGCGATGCTGCGCGCGGAACGTGTCGAGGCTGGTGCGCTTGATATACCCCTGCACGGTGACGGTGACGACCATCTCCTCGCGCTCGATCAGATCCTCGTCGTCGATCCCGTCGGCGGCGTTGGCGATCTCGCTGCGGCGCGGCGTCGCGAACAATGCGCGGACTTCGACCAGTTCCTCGCGCATAACTTCGTAAAGCTTGGCGCGGTCGGCGAGGATCGCGAGCAGTTCGGCGATCGAATCGGCCAGCGTCTTGAGCTCGCCGCCGATCTCGTCGCGACCGAGCGCGGTCAGGCGATGCAGCCGCAGGTCGAGGATCGCGCGGACCTGAAGGTCGGACAGGCGATAGATGTCGCCGGTGATCTCGGCTTCGACCGCTTCGACCAGCTTGATGTACTGCGCGATCTCGGCGATCGGCCATTCGCGCATGAGCAACGCGTTGCGCGCTTCTGCCGGGCTCGCCGACCCGCGGATGATGCGCACGACCTCGTCGAGGTTGGTGACCGCGATGACCAGCCCGAGCAACAAATGCGCCCGGTCGCGCGCCTTCGCGAGCTCGAACTTGGCGCGGCGCGTGATGACCTGTTCGCGGAACTGGATGAACGCCTGGATGAAATCGCGCAGGTTGAGCAATTCGGGCCGCCCGCCGCGGATCGCCAGCATGTTCGCCGGGAACGACCCTTGCGCCGGTGTGTGCCGCCACAATTGGTTGAGCACCACCTCCGGAGTCGCATCGCGCTTCAGGTCGATGACGACGCGCACGCCCTTGCGGCTCGATTCGTCGCGAATGTCGGCGACGCCTTCGATCCGCTTGTCCTTGGCGGCTTCGGCGATCTTTTCGACCAGCGCGTTCTTTCCCTGCTGATAGGGAATTTCGGTGAGTACGATCGAGCGCCGGTCGCCGCGCCCTTCCTCGATCTCGTAGCGTGAGCGCAGGACGATCGATCCGCGCCCGGTCTCGTACGCCGATCGCGCGCCGCTGCGCCCCAGGATGATAGCGCCGGTCGGGAAATCGGGACTGGGGACGATCTCCATCAATTCCTCGGTCGTGATCGCGCCATTGTCCATGTACGCGAGGCACGCGTCGATCACTTCGCCCAGATTGTGCGGCGGGATGTTGGTCGCCATGCCGACCGCGATTCCGCCGGCGCCGTTGACCAGCAAATTGGGGAAGCGCGCGGGCAGCACCGACGGTTCGTTTTCCGACCCGTCGTAGTTCGGGACGAAATCGACCGTGTCCTTGTCGAGATCCTCCATCAGGAACCCGGCCGACCTGGCGAGCCGCGCCTCGGTGTAGCGCATCGCGGCGGCGGGGTCGGGGTCCATCGACCCGAAATTGCCCTGACCGTCGATCAGCGGCAGCCGCATCGCCCAGTCCTGGGTCATGCGCGCCAGCGCTTCGTAGATCGAGCTGTCGCCGTGCGGGTGATACTTACCGATCACGTCGCCGACGATGCGCGCCGACTTGCGGTACGGGCGGTTGTAGAAGAATCCGCTTTCCTGCGCGGAGAACAGGATGCGGCGGTGGACCGGCTTCAACCCGTCGCGCACGTCGGGCAGCGCGCGCGCGACGATCACGCTCATCGCATAGTCGAGGTAGCTCGTTTTCATCTCCTCGACGATGGAGATGGGGGTAATGTCCGAAGGGTCGGCGAGGATCGTCTCGTCGGTCAATTTAGCGGTGCTTTCAGGTGATGTTGCGGATGTGTGACGGTATAGGCGCTCCGGCTGTCGATGTCACGCGTGCGCGCGGGTACGCGCGCGAGGAAATCGGGCGCCCGGCAGACGCACCATTCAATCCGCGTTCAGCCCGAATCGGTCATTCGCCCGCCATGCGCCTTGAACGTCGGACGCGCGCTGATTAGAGCGGTAGCGAAGGGCCGGGCGCCCCATGAGGAGAGTTTGATGAAGAGGATTTCGACCGCCGTGCTGACTGCGGCCCTGGCCACGATGGCCGGCGTGACGTTCGCGCCCGCGGCTTTCGCCAAGAAGGAGGAAGCCAAGCCGGCCGGCAATACGGTCAGCAAGGAAGTCGGCCTGGCCGTCGAGAAGGCGAAGGCCGCCTCCGCGGCCAAGGATATCGTCGCGCTGGAAGCTGCGGTTGTCGAGGTCGAGACCGCGGCGAAGACCGATTACGAAAAGTATCTCGGCTCCTACCTGCGCTATGCTTTGGTGTCGGAAAAGATCGGCAGAGCCTCGACGGGCACCAACGGCGCGTTCGATCCGACGCCTATGATCGCGCCGCTCGACGCGCTGATCGCCAATGCCAACACGCCAGCGGACATGCGGCCCAAATTCGAGTTCAGCCGCGCGACGATCGCCTATGACCAGAAGAACTGGGCGCTCGCGACGCAATTGTTCACCGCCGCGCAGACCCACGGATCGACCGAAGCCAATCTGCCGCTGTATCTCGCCAAGACCAAGATTCAGGGCGGCAACGTTGCTGGCGGGATGGCCGATTTCGACAGCCTGTACGCAAGCGGTAAGCCGCAGAGCGAGGATTTGTACCGGTACGCGATCGACCAATCGAGCCGGGCCGGACTCAAGGCCGATACGCTCAAGTGGCTGCAACGATGGGTCACGACGTATCCGAGCGCTGCGACATGGCGCAACGCGATCCTGTTCTACGGGATCAGCGCCAAGCCGGTCGCCAAGCTCGACAAGCGCCAGCAGATCGATCTGTTCCGGTTGATGCGCCAGACCAAGGCGCTGGCCGACCAGACCGATTACGAGCAATACGCCCAATATGTGACCGATGTGGGCCTGCCGGACGAAGCCAAGCTGGTGATCGATGAAGGCAAGGCGACAGGCAAGATTCCTGCGGTGCCGAGCGTCACCGTCAAGGAACTGGCGGCGATGGCCGGCAGGGCGATCATAGCCGAGGGATCGTTCGACGCGCTCGAGCGCAAGGCGGCGGCGTCGCCGACCGGTCCGCTCTCGGCGCAGACCGCCGACGCCTATCTCGGCCGGTCCGATTACGCCAAGTCGATCGCGCTGTATCGCCAGGCGCTCGCCAAGGGCGGGGTCAATGCCGATGAGGTCAACACGCATCTCGGCATCGCTTTGGCGATGTCGGGCGACAAAGCCGGCGCCAAGACCGCGTTCAGCGCAGTTACCGGCGCGCCGCGGAGCGAGATTGCCGCGTTCTGGATGATCTGGCTCGACCATCCGCCGACGAACTGAGCGAAGGCACCGGGTTATCGAGGGGCGGCCAGCGATGGTCGCCCCTTTTTATTCCTCGCCGACCGGGATCCCCGGCTGATGCTTCGAGGTCCGGATCGTCAGCGAGGTCTTGACGCTGGCGACGTTGGGCGCGGGGGTCAGGTGCGTGGTCAGGATATCCTGAAACGCCTTGAGATCGCTCGCGACGATCTTCAGGATGAAGTCGATTTCGCCGTTGAGCATGTGGCATTCGCGGATTTCCGGGATCGTCGCGACGTGCGCCTCGAACGCCGCCAGATCGCGCTCGGCCTGGCTGCGCAGGCTGACCATCGCGAACACCGTAATCGGATACCCCAGGATCGCCGCGTCGAGTTCGGCATGATAGCCCTGGATCGCGCCGCCCTCCTCCAGCGCGCGCACCCGGCGCAGACACGGCGGCGCGGTCAACCCGACGCGGTCGGCGAGGTCGACATTGGTCATCCGTCCATCGGCCTGGAGCAGCGACAATATCTGCCGGTCGATCCGATCCAACGCCATTCTGCACTCTCCGGATTTTTTCGGCGCGCTTCGCCGTCCCTCAGCATAATATAATTGCGGGCTTACGCAATCGTCCCACATTGCGACGCGCCAAAATGGGCCGTTTGAAGCGGGGGTTTGTGCGGTTAAGGAATCGTTACGGCGCGGATCGGCGCGTCGTCCAACTTAGCGGGGTTCCTTGCGCTTCGACGACAGCCTCGACACGGTTCTGGGCGCCGACATGGCGACGCCGTTCGGCGCGCAGTCGGCGTGGCGACAGATCACCGATTTGATCGGGCGGGGACGGGTGACCGATACGCCGGAAGCGTTGGACCGGCTGCGCGCTATTCGCGCGCTGGTGCCGCCGCAGGTTCGTGCCGCGAGCGCGCGTAGCCTAGCGTTCGCCACACCGCCCGCGGGGCTGGTGCGGCTGTTCGCCGAGGACGATCCGGCGATCGCCGCGCCGATCCTGTCGACCGCGCGGCTCGACGCCAGCGATTGGCTGGCGATGATCCCCGACCTGCCCCCCGCATCGCGCTCGTTGCTCCGCCATCGCCGCGATCTTCCGGCGCGGGCGGTGCGCGCGCTCGACAGCTATGGGGCGTCCGATTTCGCGTTGCCGCGGCCCGACGGAGTCGCGCCGGACATTCCCGCCGCAGGGCGCCGCGCGGTCCCGGCCAACGATCCCGCGCCGGTCGATCCGACCGGGCCGTTCGTGATCGCCGAACTGGTCGCCAGACTCGACGCGTATCAGCGCAATCACGGCGACCTCAATCGCCCGCCACGCCCGATTATCGGTGACCCAGACGCGCCCGCCGAGCATTTCTGTTTTGAAACCGATGCCAGCGGGACGATCCGCTGGGTCGATGGCATCCCGCGCGAGCCGTTGATCGGCGTGTTGCTCGGCGCCAGTTCGGCGCAAGTCGATGGCATCGTGACCGGCGCGTTCCGTCGCCGAGCACCGTTCGCCAATGCACGGTTGGTGGTGACGGGCAACTCGGCCGCTGGCGGTGACTGGCAAATGTCGGCGACGCCCGCGTTCGAGCCGTCGAGCGGCCGCTTTACCGGGTATCGCGGTGTCGCCCGCCGCCCGCGCGCCGACGAGCGCGCCGAACCGATCCGCGCGAGCCAGCCCACCGCAGAAGCGTTTCGCGCGCTGGTCCACGAACTGCGCACACCGACCAACGCGATTTCGGGCTTTGCCGAGATGATCGAAGCGCAAGTGCTCGGACCGACGCCCGAGGTATATCGTGACATGGCCGTCGCGATCCGTGGTAACACGCGCGAGCTACTCGATGCGATCGAAGACGTCGATACCGCCGCGCGGCTCGACCAGCAGGCACTGGTGTTGCGTCCCGGTGTGGTTGCGGTTGCCGGCTTGCTCTCGCGCGCCGCCGCCGACCTCGAACCGCTGATGCGGCTGCGGAAATCGGCGATCGATATCGGTTTGGGGCGGGAAGACCTGAGCATCGCGGGTGACGAGATCGCTGTCGGGCGAATCGTCAGCCGGTTGATGGGGCTGGTCGTCGCAGCGAGCGGGCAGGGCGAGCACCTTGCTGTCGGCGCGCGCGCGGAAGGCGAGATGGTCGCGCTGACGATAGACCGCCCGCGCGCGTTCGCGGCGCATCCCGGCGACGCGTTGTTCACGCTCGACAGCGAGGATCCGGGGGAGGGCGCTAGTTTGCTCGGCGCCGGATTCGCGCTGCGGCTGGCGCGCCGGCTCGCGGTCGAGCTCGGCGGCGGTCTGACGATTGGCGAGGATCGCTTGACATTGCGCCTGCCGGCGGCGTTGGATCACGACGTGGGGCAGCTTTCTTCCAACTGACGTGACGCACAAGTCCGCCCCGGAACCCGGCTTCCGCCCGCAACCGCCCGCCGATCTGATCGCCTGGGCCTCCGATTTCGGCACGCGCTTCGTGGTGTTCGTCGATGTCGAGGAGGAGTTCGACTGGAACGGGTCGCTGTCGCGCGACAACCGCTCGGTCGAGGCGGTGGGCGCTCTGCCCGATGCGCATGCGCGCTTTGCCGCCGCGGGCGTGCCGCTGGCGCTGATGCTCGACCATCCGGTCGCGGCCGATGCCAGGGCGATCGACTTGATCGGGCCGTTGCTCACCGGCGGCAGCGTGGTCGGCGCGCAGCTTCACCCATGGGTCACGCCGCCGTTCGACGAAGCGCTGACGCCGCGCAACAGCTTTGCGGGCAACCTGCCGCGCGAACTGGAGGCGGCGAAGCTCGACGCGCTGACGGACGCGATCGCCACCGCGTTCGGGGCGAGGCCGACTGCGTATCGCGCCGGACGCTACGGGATCGGTCTCAACACCTTCGACTTGCTCGCCGAGCGCGGCTACCGTCTCGACAGCTCGATGCGACCGGGGTTCGACTATGCGCCCCAGGGCGGCCCCGATTTCGGCGCGGTCGGCAATCATGCGTTTGATTTCGGCGGGTTGATCGAGCTGCCCTCTACGACAGTGTTTACCGGGCTGGCGCGGGGCGGGGGTATGGGTCTGTATCGAGCGGGTGGGCGCATGCCAAAAGGGCGCGCATTGCTCGCGCGCACGCGCTTGCTCCAGCGCATTCCGCTGACCCCCGAAGGCATCCCGGTCGCCGAGGCGCTGGAGGCAGTGCGCGTCGCGGTCGGCAATGATCTTCGCGTGCTCAGCTTCGCGTTCCATTCGCCGTCACTGGCTCCGGGGCACACGCCGTACGTGCGCGACGCAGCCGACTTGCGGTCGTTCTGGGATTGGTGGGATCGCGTGCTGGCCGAACTGAACCGGTTGCGCGTGCGGCCGTGCGGGTTGGCGGAATTGATCGAAGCGGCTGGTGGGCCCGGCAGGACTTGAACCCGCAACCTAACCGTTATGAGCGGTCAGCTCTAACCAATTGAGCTACAGGCCCCTACCAGCGGGCGCCGCGATAGCGGAGGCGTTGCACGGCTGGCAAGCGCCTGTTGCAGATCACGGA
>NZ_JAQGKZ010000080.1 GCF_028289855.1 Sphingomonas bacterium
GAGCAGGCGCTGACCGCGGTGGCGCTGATCTTCGGGCTGTTCCTGACCAACCCGGCGCCGATTTGCGTGCTCGACGAGGTCGACGCGCCGCTCGACGACGCCAATATCGAGCGGTTCTGCGACTTGCTCGACCGGATGTGCGCCGAAACGCGCACGCGCTATCTGATCGTCACGCACAACGCCGTGACGATGAGCCGGATGCACCGCCTGTTCGGCGTGACGATGATCGAACGCGGGGTCAGCCGATTGGTATCGGTCGATCTGGGCGGGGCGGAGACGCTGCTCGCCGCCGAATGATCACTCGGCCACCGGCTCCAACAATTTTCCGAACAGCAGTTTGGCCACGAGGAACAGGACCGCCGCGGCGAGGATCGTCCCGACGTGGATCCACCAGAACTGCCCCACCGGCATGACGTCGAGCCACGCGCCGACCTTGCCCGACAACACGCCCGCGCCGAACAGGAACAGATAATAGATTCCGATCATCGTCGCCGCGATCGAGCGCGGCGCCGAACGCGAATAGAGCGCGAGGCTGACCGGAAAGACGTTGGCGAACCCGATATTGTTGAGCGTGTTGACGACCGGCGCGATCCACAGCGGCAGCTTGGCGCCGGTCGCGGCGGCGTGCTGGCTCATGACCGCCAGCAGGATGAAGGCGGACGACGACAGCAGGCAACCGATGATGATCTTGCTCAATTCGTCGGGCTCGCGCCACCGCGTTCCGTACCAGCGCCAGAACAACACCGCGCCCGCCATCGTGATGAACCCGGTGATCGAATCGAACGACACCAGATAGGTCGTAGGCCAGCGAATCCCGAACAGCACGAAATCGTAGCTGCGATTTGCCCAGACGAGATAGGCGTTGAACATCTGCTGATTGCTCATGCCGCCGAGCGCGAGCACCGGGATCAGCGCGAGCAACACCAGCAGCACCTTGACGTCGCGCGCGGCCATTTTGGGTGCCGTCGCTTTCACCATCCGCATGCGCGGCGCTTCGGGCGGCAAGTGACGCCGGCCGAACAGATAGATCACCAGCCCGATGATCATCCCGACGCCGGCCGCGCCGAACCCCCAGTGCCAGGCGACCTTTTCGCCCAATGTGCCGCAGATCATGGCCCCGAAGAACGCCCCACCGCTGATCCCGAGATAATAGATCTGGAACCCGTCCGCCGCGCGATTGTCGCCGGGGCCGTACAGCGCGCCGACTTGGCTCGCGAGATTGCCCTTGAGGCAGCCGACACCGATGACGAGCAACAGCAACGCGGCCAGGAACGAAACGTCGAACGCCATCAGGAAATGGCCGGCGCTCATCAACAGCGCGCCGAGCGTCACCGTCCGCGTCTTGCCAAGCCAGCGATCGGCGAGCAGCCCGCCTAGGATCGGCGTGACATAGACCAAAGCGGTGTAGCTGCCGACGATGTAGGAGGAGAGCGCCTGGACGTTCGGTGCCGCACCATAGATCGCCGTCAGCACGCGCTCGAACGCGGCGAAACCCGCGACATGCTCGACATGCCCCGGCAGCAACAGGGCGCTGGTCAGGTATAGCACCAGCAAAGCGGACATGCCGTAATAGCTGAACCGCTCGAACGCCTCGGTCCCGGCGATGACGGGGAGACCCCAAGGGTGGCCGAGGAACTCTCCCTTGTGCGGCGGCTGCATCAGCGCGTCGGGGCGAACGTCCGGTTCCTCGATCGTCATTCCCACTATCCCGCTATGATTTCCTGACCTAGCCTAGCGCGGCGAGTCCCACTGGAGAAGGACGTGCCATGCGATTTCGAATCGTGATTGTCGCGGCGGTTGCGATGGTGCTGTCGGGCTGCGGCTGGGTCGGGCCGCCGCTGTACAAAGGCGATCCTACAGATGCTGGGCCGATCAAACCGGGCCTCTACAAGATCGATGTTCTCGGCGACGGCAAACCTGCGCACCTCTACCGGATCGCGTGGCTGCCCGATGGGTCGACCAGCTGGACGCCGCTCAGGTCCAAAAAGAAAGAAGAACCGTGGCGCCAAATTGCGGTGCGTTTTGCCGTGCCTGGACGCCAGGTGTGGATTTTGCAGGATGCGCCCGACGAAGGTCAAACCCAAGTCGACTATGGCTTGGCGGAACTCCACGCCGATATTCTTTGGGTGATGCCGTTCATCGATTGCGACTCGACGGCGGAGATCGTCCGCGCGGCTGGCGGCGAGGTTGAGGATAATGAGGCAAGCAATGTCGTCGAAGCAAACGACATGTCGCCATCGATAGACCCGCCCACACCGAAGATTTCGGAAAAACCGACGGGACAAAGATGCCGGTTCAAGGATCGGGATTCGCTTGAGCGGGCATTGCGCGCCTACATTGCTAGCAATCCCACCAAATGGGTGCGCGTGCGGTTCAAGAGGATCAGTGACTAGATGGCCACGCCGAACACCACATACGTAGTTCGGTTCGGCCACCCGCGCGGGCTCTATTACCTCGCTTTCACCGAAACGTGGGAGCGGTTCAGCTATTATGGCATGACCGCATTGCTGACGCTCTACATGGTCCAGCAACTCTTCCTGCCGGGTCATGCCGAGCATGTGATCGGGCTCGCGGGATTGCGGCACGTGTTCGAATGGCGCGGGCCGATCAGCGATACCGCGTTCGCGTCGCTGATCTATGGCTGGTACGGCGGGTTCGTCTATTTCACCCCGATCCTGGGCGGGCTGATCGCCGATCGCTGGCTTGGGACCAAAAGGACGGTGGTGCTCGGCGCGCTGCTGATGGCGGGCGGGCATCTGGCGATGACGTTCGACGCCAGCTTCCTGCTCGCGCTCGCGCTGCTGATCGCCGGGTCGGGGTGCCTCAAGGGCAACATTTCCGCCCAGGTCGGGCGGCTGTATCCGGAGGCCGCGGAGAGCTTACGGACGCAGGGCTACACAATCTTTTCGGCGGGGATCAATGTCGGCGCGGTGCTCGGGCCGCTGACCTGCGGCGGGCTGGCCGCGGCCTATGGCTGGCATGCGGGGTTCGGTGCAGCGGCAGGGCTGATGCTGCTCGCTCTAGTCATCTACCTCGCTGGGCAGCGGCACTTGCCCGACGAGCGTCCGCGCGGCGCGGACAAGGTCGTCTATGCACCCCTCACCCCGGCCGAGCGCAAGCGCACTGCGTTGCTCGTCGTCGTCGCGGCGTTCACGCTGTTCCCCAATGTCGCCTATCCGATGATCTGGAGTATCGGCGTGCTGTGGATCGACCAGCACGTTTCGCTGGCCAGCCCGTTCGGCCAAGTGCCGGCGTCGTGGTTCAATTCGGTCGATGCGTTCGCGAGCATCGTCGCGGTGCCGCCGCTCGTCGCGCTGTGGGCGCGGCAAGCCAAGCAAGGGCGTGAACCGCACGACGTGACCAAGATCGGGATCGGCTCGCTGCTGACCGGCCTGTCGGCGTTGTTCTTCGTCGCCGGGGCGCTGCTGCCCGGCGCCGACGGCAAGACCGGCGTCCTGTGGGCGCTCGGCGGGTTCTTCGGGATGGGGGTGGCGTTCCTCTATTACTGGCCAGTGCTGCTCGCGCTGATCAGCCAGGCCGCACCCGCCAAGCTCAACGCGACGATGATGGGCGGGGTGTTCCTGTCGTTCTTCGCCGGCAGCGTGATCGCGGGTTGGGTCGGCAGTTTCTACGATCAGATGAGCCCGGCGAAATTCTGGTCGATCGACGCTGCGATCGGAATCGTCGGGGGTGTGATCGTCCTCGCGCTGGCGCGGCCGTTGGCGAAAGCGTTGGCGCCCGCCGACTAACCTGCGGCAGTGACTTCCGGCTCCCAGGAACATATAATGAACAAATGGCTCAACTCGATACCCGCGCAAAACTCGCGATCCTCGCCGACGCCGCAAAATACGATGCCTCGTGCGCCTCGTCCGGATCGGTCAAGCGCGACTCGCGAAACGGCAAAGGCATTGGATCGACCGATGCCGGGATGGGGATCTGCCACGCGTACGCGCCCGACGGACGGTGCATTTCGCTGCTCAAGATCCTGCTGACCAACAGCTGCATTTTCGACTGCCATTATTGCATCAACCGCAGGAGCAGCAACGTGCGCCGCGCGCGGTTCACGGCGGAAGAGGTCGTCCAGCTGACGCTCGCATTCTACCGGCGTAATTATATCGAGGGGCTGTTCCTGTCGTCGGGGATCATCGGCTCCCCGAACTATACGATGGAGCAGATCGTCGAGGTCGCGCGGAGCCTGCGCGAAGATCACGATTTTCGCGGGTACATCCATCTCAAGACCATCCCCGACGCCGATCCCGAACTGGTGCACCAGGTCGGGATGTATGCCGACCGCGTGTCGATCAACGTCGAACTGCCGACCGCGAGCGGATTGAAACGGCTGGCGCCCGAAAAGTCGGAGGCGCGGATCGAGGGCGCGATGGCGGCGACCAAGGCCGACATCATCGACACTGCCGACGCGAAGAAGCGCTACAAATCGGCGCCGCGTTTCGCCCCCGCGGGACAATCGACCCAGATGATCGTCGGCGCCGACGCCGCGACGGACCGCGATATCGTGGCGAAGGCAGCGGGGTTGTACGGGCGGTTCAACTTGCGGCGCGTCTATTATTCGGCGTTCTCGCCAATCCCCGACGCCAGCGCCGTACTGCCCTTGAAACGCCCGCCGCTGATGCGCGAGCACCGGCTGTACCAGTCCGACTGGCTGATGCGGTTTTACGACTATTCGCCGCAGGAGGTCGCCGACGCCGCCGACGATACGGGTATGATGCCGCTCGACATAGATCCGAAGCTAGCCTGGGCGCTCAAGTTTCGCGGGCGCTTTCCGGTCGACGTCAACCGGAGCCCGCGCGAGATGCTGCTGCGCGTGCCGGGGCTGGGCACGCGCGCGGTCGACAAGATTATCGCGGCACGCCGCTGGCGGCGGCTGGCGCTGGCCGATGTCGGGCGGCTGACCGTCAGCCTGACCAAGATCCGGCCGTTTCTGATCGCCAGCGACTGGCGCCCGGTCGCGCTTGCCGACAAGCTCGACGTTCGAACCTTAGTCGCGCCCAAGGTCGAGCAGATGGAATTGTTCGGATGAGACCGGCGCGGTCGCTGAACGGTTGATCCGCGATGCGCGTGATCACGCTCGGCGCCGAGGACGATTTCGACGGCTGGCGCGACGCGGTGCGCGGGCTGGTGCTCGACCATGTCCCGCCCGAGCTGGTGGTGTGGCAAGTCGGCGACGGGCCAGGCGAATTGTTCGTCGGCACGGCGCCCGCCCAGCCGCCGATTGCAGGCGCGTTCTCGGTGCCGCGGCCATTCATCGACCTCGCGCGCAACGCGATCCTCCACAGCGACCGCGAGCGGTTCGCGTTGCTCCACGCCTTGCTGGCGCGGTTGCGCGATCAACCCAAGTTGATGGACGACCAGGCCGATCCGCTGGTGCGCAAGCTCGAAGGCTTCGCCAAGGCGGTGCGCCGCGACATCCACAAGATGCGCGCGTTCGTGCGGTTCCGCGAAATGCAGGACGATGGCGGCACGCGCTACGTCGCGTGGTTCGAGCCCGAATTCCACATAGCTCGCGCCAACGCCGCGTTCTTCGTCAACCGCTTCGCCACGATGCGTTGGTCGATCCTGACGCCGGATATCACGATCCATTGGGACGGCAAAAGGCTGACCGAAGGCCCGGGTGCGACGAAGGCGGACGCCCCCCATGGCGATCCGGTCGAAGCGGTGTGGAAGACCTATTACGCGTCGATCTTCAACCCGGCGCGGGTTAAGGTCCGCGCGATGCTCAAGGAAATGCCGCGAAAATATTGGAAAAACATGCCCGAAACCGCGTTGGTGCCGGGGTTGATCGCAAGCGCGCAGGCGCGGGAGAGCGAGATGGTGGCGACCGCGAAGGCCAAGCCGGGCGGCAATATCGAGGCGGCGTGGGCGGCGCTGCGCGAGGAGGCGATGGGGTGCACGCGGTGCCACCTCTACAAGCACGCGACGCAGACCGTGTTCGGCGAAGGGCCGGTCGATGCCGAGATCATGTTCGTCGGCGAACAGCCCGGCGATCAGGAGGATTTGTCGGGCCATCCGTTCGTCGGCCCGGCAGGGCAAATGTTCGACCGCGCGCTGGCCGAAGCGGGTGTGGACCGGGCGCGCGTTTACGTCACCAACGCGGTCAAGCATTTCAAATACGAACTGCGCGGCAAGCGCCGCATCCATGCGAAGCCAGACGCGGGGGAGATCACCGCATGCCGCTGGTGGATCGACCAGGAACTCGCGCTGGTGAAGCCGAAGATGACCGTAGCGCTCGGCGCGACCGCCGCGCGCAGCCTGTTCGGCAAGACCATGACGATTTCGCACGAACGCGGGCGTGTGCTCGAACTTCCCGATGGCGGTGCGGCGTGGATCACCGTTCACCCGAGCTATTTGCTTCGCCTGCCCGACGAGGCCGCCCGGCGCGAGGAATATGCCAAGTTCGTCGCCGACCTCAGGGCCGCGGCGGCGGCAGCCTGATTAATTATCCGGGATACCGTCGCCCGACGTGTCGGCGGAATCGGTCTCGCGTGGACGTGGCGCGTCGCTGTCGTCCGCCGGCTTCATCTCACTCGACACCGGCGCGAAGGCGCCACCACCGCCCGTCGGGCAGCCGCGGCGGCGCAGCGCATCCGCCATCGCCTGAAGCTTGATCGTGTTGCGCGCGCCCTCGCCGATCGCCTGGCTCAGGTTTTGTGGCCTCTCCTGCGGACGCATCTCCGCCTCCGCTTCGCCCGCCTCGCGCCATTTCTCGATCATCTCACGGCAATCCTCGGCGCTCGCGCGCGGGCCGTCGGTCAGCTTGTTGAGTTCGCCTTCGACCGCCAGCGAGAACAACCCGGAGGTGATGCCGACCGATCGGAACGCCGGGGAAACGCTGTCGTCGGGCGCATCGCCGCGCGCGACGCTGGTCGTCACGCGCGTTCGCTTGCCGCCGTCGAGCGGCTCGAAATTCGCCGTCATGGAGATCGCGACCTTGTCGCCGCTCATCACCCACCATGTCATATGATCGGCGGCTTTTTCGAGGCGGATGTCGGGCAGCGTGCCGCCCGACGCTTTCGGGTCAGTGCCGGGATTGCCGGGCTGCGCGGTGATGTCGAGATCCTCGAGCGCGGCGACCACCTCGCTCTGCGGCTTGTCGACCACGTGTGAGTAACCGTTGCCGCAACCCGCGAGCGCCATCGCCAGCAACCCCATTACCATGCCACGCCTGATCATCGCCGGTCCCCGCAATTCCGACAGCGACCTTGTCCGATCAACCCTAAAGAATCGTTGAAACTTAACGGTTAAGGATCATCGCTTGACCGTTCGCACGCGCTCCCGCATCGCCCGAGGTCATGATCGAACACATTCTCGGCTGGCTCGTCGGCGTGGTGAGCGCCGTTATTTCGGCACTCGGTTATCCCGGCATCGTGTTGTTGATGGCGATGACCAGTATGGGGATCGCGATCCCGTCCGAACTGATCATGCCGTTCGCCGGCTTCCTGGTCGCGCAGGGCAAGTTCAGCCTGATCGCGGCGGCGACCGCGGGGGCGGTGGGCGAGAATATCGGCGCCGGCATCGCGTACGAAATCGGCAAGCGCGGCGGGCGGCCGCTGATCCTGCGCTATGGCCGGTATTTGCTGATCGACGCGCCGCACGTCGATGCCGCCGAGCGGTTCTTCACGCGGTGGGGCAGCGCGGCGGCGCTGGTCGGGCGTTTGCTGCCGATCGTCCGCAGCTTCATCGCGTTTCCCGCCGGGATCGCGCGGATGAACCGGGTGAAGTTCCATCTGTTCACGACGCTCGGCTCATGGCCGTGGTGCTTCGCGCTCGCCTGGGCGGGGATGAAGCTCGGCAAGGCGTGGGACACCGACCCGCGCTTGCGCGCAGCCTTCCATTCGGCCGAGGCGGTGATCGTCGTCCTGCTGGTCGCGGCGGTGGCGTTCTACATCTGGCACCGCATCAAATCCGTCAGGAAGGGTTGAGTCCTTCCGCCACGGCGCGCGTCCGCGCGTCGCGGTCGCCCGCCAGCCGCGCGACCATCGCCTTGTAGCGCTCGAGGATTGCAGGCTCGACCTTGTCCGGAGAACCCGCATCGAACGGCGGCTGGGGATCGTATTCGACGCTCAACTGGACGAACTTGGCATGGTCCGGCCCGCGGATCGCCGCGATCAGCGCCAGCGCGAAGTCGATTCCCGCGGTCACCCCGCCGCCAGTCACGCGGTTGCGATCGAACACGTAGCGTTCGTGGACAGGAATTGCCCCGAACGGCTCGAGGTTATGGTGCGATGCCCAATGCGTCGTCGCGCGATATCCTTTCAGCAACCCCGCCGCGCCGAGCAGGAGTGCACCGGTGCACACCGCAGTCACCCACTGCGCTTGCTCGCCCGCCGCGCGGACCCAAGCGACGGTCTCCTCATCCTCCATCGCCGGAACCACGCCGAACCCGCCGGGGACGCACAGGATATCGGGCATCCGCGCGGTGGCGAAGGTCGCGGTCGGCTGGAGCGTGAAGCCGGCGTCGGTCATCACCGGGTCGAGCGATTTGGCGACCAGCTCGATCGTCGTATTGCCCATGCGCGTCAGCACTTGCGCCGGGCCGGTAAAGTCGAGTTGCGTGACGTCGGGGAACAGCACGAAGCCGATATGAAAGGGCGGAAGGCTAGCCATGACGGGTCTCCTTGTGATGGATGCCCAGGCGAGCGGCTTTCTCAGGCTACGCTCCCCTGTGGTGTCCCACGGTTTCGCCAGTCACGCAGCGCCTGCGGGTCTAGCCGAGCGGCGGACGCTCGCCAAGAGCAGGACAGCGAGCGGGATCGCGATCACCACATACAGCGCCACTCCGGCGAACGGTGTCCAGCCGAGGAAATCGCTCGGCAAGGTGCGCAGCACGCCGGTCGCCCAGTCGGTCTTGAGGATCGGATCCCACAGCGGAAATTTATACTCATCGGGCGTCGTGATGTTGGCTGCGGCGATGGCGAGGTTGATCGCGATCGACACGCCCAGGACTGCGGCGGCAAAGGCGCGCTCCCACCAATAGATGCGGTTCGCCCAGAAGGTCGCCAGCCCGATCGCGAGCAAGCCGATCGAAGGCACCGAATGGCGCGGGCCGGTCGAATGGCCGCCGTCCCAATAGACGTACGCCGCATTTACCAGCAGCACGACCACCGCGGCGCTCGCCAGCGTGATCGCCAGCGCGCGATGCCGCTTGCTCAATTGCCACAGCCCGAACGGGCTCAGGATCAGGATTGGTGCCACCCACAGCATGCCGCGGCGCAAGCCTACGACGATCTCCGACAGCACCGCGAATTTCGGGCTGGTCAGCCCGAACAACCCCTCGTTCATCCCCGGGAATCCATTCACCCCCTGATAGCCGAGCCGGAACGGCGTGCCGAACGCGACCATGTTGTAAGCGATCAGCGGGATCAGCAACACCGCGGCGCCGGCCAGAGCGGCGGCGGCGAGGGAGCGTGGCGCACGCAAGCGGAATGCGCCCCACAGAGCGATGATCGACCCGGCGAGCACTGCCTGGAACTCGATCAGCACCGCCAGGCCCAGCGCGGTGCCGGCAATCGCTGCGAACTCGATCGCGCGCTCCTCACCGCCGCGCCACAACGCCCACACCGCAATGACGAACAGATCGGCCACCGGCGCGTGGCCGAACAGGGTAGTCGACCATCCCCAGACCGGGGTGCCCAGCGCAAAGGCGAGGCTGGCGAACAGCGCGCCGCTCGCGCTGCCGCTGGTGCGCAGCGCGAGATCGTAGAGCGCGACCGCCGCCAGCGCGGTCAGCAGCGCGCTGACCGACGCCACCGCGAGCCGCAGCCGCACCGTCATCCAATGCTCGAACGGTGCGTTCCACACCGATTTCGGCGTCGGCGGCCGCGTCGAGACATGCTCGGCGATCGCGGCGGCGGGGAGCGCGAGCAGCGTCATCCCCGGGGCTTTGTCGAGATAGACGTGTCCGCCGAATTCGGCCTTGTCGATCGTCAGCGACTGGAACTCGTCGATCCTAGCATCGTGATGTTCGACCAGCGCGATCGCGGCGAACATCCGCGTCGAATTGTTGGGGTTGAGCGCCCAAGATCCGAACCAGACGCATGACAGCCAGACCAGGACGAACAGCAGGAACCGCGTGCGCATCTCAGCCGAACAGCCAATGCCCGAGCAGCCGCGTTTCGAGCAGCGTGAAATAGCCCGCGACGATCAATGCGCCGGTCACCAGCCCGCGCACCGTGCCGCGATGCGCGGCGACATTGTGCTTGCGCGCGGTCAGCCAGACGCGCGGCGCCATGATCAGCACGAACACCGACAGGATATGGATGACGCTGAAATGGCCGGGATTGCTGTAGCGCACGAACAGCGAAATCGCCGCGGTCGCGACCATCGCGCTCACCCAGACCTTGCCGAGCAGCCGGTGAATCTTCGTGCCACGCAGGCCCAGCAGTATGTACGGGGTCAGCGCCAGCGCGACCACGATCGTGGCAAGGTGCAGCCATACGCCGCGCGGCACCTGGCTCCACTGCGCCTGCCCCTTGGCCAGCGCGACGATAACGATGACGAACAACGCCACGGCGACCGCCGCCAGCAGCTTTTCATACCAATCCGGCGTGATCGACTTGATCGGTTTGTTCTTGATGAAAAGGCTGGCCATGCGTCCCCCCGGCTGGAGAGGCGACTCTAGAGCGATTGTGCGCGTAAAAGAATCGCTTTTGCGAGCGTAGCGACGCAATCCAGCGTAGCGCGTGAGCGTGGATTGCTCCGCTGCGCTCGCAATGGCGGGAATAAGCCGATCAGGCGGCTAGTTGGTCCGCTGGCCTTCCTTCTCGTCGGTGTCGCGTTCCTTGTCGACCGCCTTGCTTTCCTTGAACTGTTGCCGTGCGCAGCCGACGCCGCCGCCCGGCCCGACCGCGGAGCACGAGCCGATCCCGGTCCCGCCGGTGTCGAGCACGCCCTGCGCGCGCAACGCCCAGCTCTGGTTTTGCGGCGTGATCTTGAAGTCGCGCAATTCCTTGGGAACGCGGAACTGCTCGGCCGCGTCGCGACGCGTGCAAATGACGATCTCGGCGCCGTTGGCGTCGGTCGGGCAGCGCTCGTTGCCGTATAGCACGAGCACGCCGTTGACCGGCGCGTTCTTCGACACGGGGCCAGTGCCGGTCGGCTTGGCCGGCGGCGGCACGCCGGGGCCCTGCACTTGTTGCGCAGCAGCGGGGAGCGCGATGCCCGCCGCCACTATGCCGATCAGGATCCTCACGTCCTCGTCTCCTCTTCCCCGTCACGCCTTATAGGCGCTTCGCCGTGGCGATGGCCAGCCGGCAGCCGAGCCGGATCGCCGCCGACATCAGCGGATAGGCCGGCGCGGCCTCCGCCCCGTGCTTCAGCGCGGTCGCGCGATGTTCGACCTCGTCGGCCTGAAAATCGGCGATCGCCGTCGACAATTCGGGGTCGCTATCGCCCAGTACCTGAAGCTGCTGTGAATAATGCTTGTCGATCTCGGTTTCGACCGCGGCGGTGCACGCCATCGCGGCTTCGGGCCCGATCGCCGCGGTCACCGCGCCCAGCGCGAACCCCGCGACGCTCCAGAACGGCTGCAAGACGGTCGGGCGGACGCCGCGTTTTGCCATCATCGCGTCGAAAAAGGCGCGGTGGCGTTCCTCCTGCCGCGCCATCCCGGCAATTTCGCGCGCCGCCGGGCTGCGGTCGCCCATCACCGCGTGCTGGCCGGCATAGATGCGGATCGCGCCATATTCGCCGGCCTGATCGACGCGGATCATCGCGTCGCTGGCCGGGCTGCGGTCGCCGGGGCGCCAGCTGCTCATCCCGCGCGGGTTCGCTTCGCGAGAAACCGGAACACCGCCGTCGCACCGGTCAGCGAAATGATCGCGTTGAACCCGGCGAGCGAGATGCCGAACAATTTCCATTGCGCCACGTCGCAGCGCACGATCGGCGCCCTGAGCAATTGATCGATCAGACTGCCGCTGCCGCTCATCGTCGTGGTGCAGGGGGTGAAACCGTTCCACCAATGATATTCGACCCCGGCATGCGCGACGCCGATTGCGCCGCTCACCGCGATAGCGATGGCGGCGAGTGCGACGAGTAACCGGACCGGGGCGCGCGGCACGAAGGTCAGCAGCGCGAGGACGAGTGCGGCGTAGTGCGGCCAGCGCTGCCAATGGCACATCTCGCACGGGTAGAGGTGGCCGATCAGCTGCGATCCCCACGCTCCGGCGAGCAATGCAGCCGGGATCAGCAGCGCGAGTGCACGGGCCTTGTTGGTGTCGGTCACGCTTGCCTCAACGCTTCGCCATCGTCGGCACGCGCGACAGCCGGCCGAGCGTCTGGAGCGCGTAATAGAGCTGGAAATCGGTCACGCCGCGCTTCTTGAGCTCCGCAGGGGTGGCGGCGAAGCGCGGGTCGGGTTTGGTGTCCTCTTCGAGGATCACGTTGTCGGCCTTCACTTCGTTGACCAGATGCTTGCGCAAATCGGCCTCGCGGAACACCGGGCGCGACTTGTAATCCTCGTCCGAAATCTGCGGCACCGCGATATCGGGGCGGATGCCGCCTTCCTGCACCGACCGGCCCGAGGGCGTGAAATAGCGCGCGGTAGTGAGCCGGAGCGCGCTGTCGGGGCCGAGCTGGAGCAACGTCTGGACCGATCCCTTGCCGAACGATCGTTCGCCCATGATCAGCGCGCGGTGATGATCCTGTAGCGCGCCGGCGACGATTTCGGACGCGGATGCGGTGCCGGCATTGACCAGAACGATGATCGGCAAGCCCGCAGCGTCGTCGCCCGGCTTGGCGAAATAGCGTTCGATATCGGCCTTTTCGCGCCCGCGCTGGCTGACGATCTCACCGTCCGACAGGAACGCGTCGCTGACCTCGATCGCCTGGCTCAGCAACCCGCCGCCATTGTCGCGCAGATCGACGACGTAGCCGAGCGGCTTGTGCCCCAGCGCCTTGGTGATCCCGGCGATCGCGGCGCGCGTATCGGCGCCGGTATTCTCGCTGAAGGTGTTGATGTTGATGTAGCCGATGCCGTCCTTGACCTCCCATTTGACGGGTTTCTGGACGATGATCTCGCGCACCAGCGCGACTTCGATCGGCTTGTCGCGGCCGGGGCGGACCAGCGTCAGCGCGATCTTGGTGCCGGGCTTGCCGCGCATCGACGTAATCGCTTCGTCGAGCGTTTCGCCATAGATCAGCTGGCCGTCGATATGCGTGATATAGTCGCCCGACTTGATCCCCGCGCGAAACGCCGGCGTGTCCTCCTGCGGGGCGATCACCTTGACCGCGCCGTCCTGCATCGTGACGGTCAGGCCGAGCCCGCCATAATTTCCCGTCGTCAGGATCTGCATATTCTGGAAATCGACCGCGTCGACGTACGAGCTATGCGGGTCGAGGCTGGCGAGCATGCCGTCGATCGCACCGCGCACCAGCGCCTTGTCGTCGACCTTGTCAACGTAGGATGCCTTCACGCGGTTGAAGACCTCCATGAACTTGTCGAGCTCGCGATAGGTGTCGCTGTCCGACGCGGCGGTGGCCGATGTCGCGACGGGGACGAGCGCGATCGCGCCGGCGATGGCGGTCGCCTGAAGCCAGGAAAATGCACGAGCCATGGGAGTAAGCGGTCCGATCGATACAAAGTGTCGGGGCTGTTTAGCCGGTCAGCGCCACAGGGTCCACCGGGCGGCCCTTGCGGCGCAGTTCGACGGTTATGCGGCGGTCCTCGCCCGGTTGCGCGGCGCCGATCAGCGCGCCCTGTCCGATGGGCTGGTTGAGTTTGACCGATAGCGTGCCGAGGCCAGAGACAAGCGTAGTCCAGCCGCCGCCATGGTCGATGATGACGACGTTGCCGTAGCCGCGAAACGGTCCGGCGAAGACGATTTTTCCCGCGGCGGGCGCCATCACGTCGGCTTCGCCCGGCACCGCAAAGGTCAGCCCGCGCGCGGTCACGCCGCCGTCGGATATCTCGCCGAACCCGGTGACCAGCTTGCCCGTGGCGGGCAATCGCCACGGTGCCGAGCCGGTATCCCACGGCAGCGCACCGGGCGGGATTTCGCCGGGTTGGACGGGGCGGGGGAGCGGTCCGGGGAGCTGCGCCAGCGCACGTCCCGTGCTGGCGGCGTCGCCGGTCGTCTGCATCTGATCGACCAGGTCGCGCGCGCGTTCGCCCAGCCCGATCGCGCGGTCGCTTTCGGCGAGCGCGCTGCGGCTGAAATTCTGCGATTTGAGACGATGCTCGGCCTCGAGCCGGGCGAGCGCGATGCGGTTGCTCTCGAGCCGCCGCCGGCTGTCGGTCAGGCTTTGCGCCGCAAGCAAGGCATCGGCGCGCAGCCGTCGTGTGCGGTCGAGCTCGCCGCGCAACCCGGCGGTGCGCGCCTGGACCAGCGGCAGCGTGCTGCCGAGCACCGCGCGGACATGGACGAGGTCGGCGACCGACCCCGGCTGCACCACCGCGACCGCGCTGGGGCGTTGCGCGAGCGAGCAGAGCGCGGCGACGAGGCGCGCGATCGGGCCCTGCTGTACGGCGAGCTGCTGCTGCTGGTCGCTCAGCAAGCGATCGACCAGCGCGATCCGCGCTGTCGCCGCCGTGATGTCGGCCTGCGCCTGCTGCACCTTGGCGGCGAGCGCTTGTTCCTCTGCCAGTGCTTTTGCCGCTTGATCACGTTCGGCATTGGCGGCGGCGTCGAGCTTGGCCGCCCGCTCTGCGGCAGCGGCGGATTGCGCGCGCGCCGCGACCAGCCGGCGCTGCTGGTCGGCAATCTCGGGCGCGGAATCGGATTGGGCGTTGCCCTGCGACGCCATCAGCGCAACCGCGAACGGGGCGAGAACGACCGGGATCAACGCATACCGCATGCCCTATCCTTCGCGATGATAGGGATGGTTGGCAAGGATGCTGGATGCGCGCCATAATTGCTCGGCGAGCATCGCGCGGGCCAGCATGTGCGGCCAAGTCAGCCGGCCGAACGATACCAGCCAGTCGGCGGTAGCACGGTCGGCATCGGCAAAACCGTCCGCCGCGCCAATCAGGAAGCGGACTTCTCGTACCCCCTCGTCGCGCCATTTGCCCAGCCGATCGGCGAACGCGACCGAGCCGGGCGTGTCGCCGGTCTCGTCGAGCAGGACGATTTTGGTTTGCGGGTCGAGCGCGGGCATCTTGCCGCCCATGTCGGGGAGTTCGGTGATCCGGGTCGGCCATGCGACGCGCTTGAGGTAGCGATCGACCAGTTCGGCTTCGGGACTACGTCCGATCCGTCCCCTCGCCACGAGGTGGAGGAGCATCGATCAGCTCTCCGCCTTATCCGTCATGCCGGAACTGATCCGGCATCCCGCTTCTTCTGCTCGTTGGGTAAGAAAGTGGGACCCCGGATCAAGTCCGGGGTGACGACGATGGTTGTGCGGCAGCGTCAGTGCGCCAACGGCGTCGGCGCGTCGCCGAACGACCACATCCGTTCGAGATTATAGAAGCTGCGCACTTCGGGCCGGAACAGATGAACGATCACGTCGCCGGCATCGATCAGCACCCAATCCGCCGTCGGTAGCCCCTCGATCCGCGCGGGGCGGCCGGTTTCGGCCTTGATCCGCTCGGCGAGCTTTTGCGCCATCGACGCGACCTGACGCGTCGACCGCCCGCTGGCGATGACCATATGGTCGGCGATCGACGACTTGCCGGCGAGCGGGATCGATATCGTGTCGACCGCCTGATCGTCGTCGAGGCTCGCCATAACGAGCTGGTGCAGCGCCTCGACGCTTTCGGCATCGGACGAACGATACGCATTGGGAGATGTGGCCAAGTCGGTTCCTAGTGAGTCGGTGGGTCGGCGGGACGGCGCGAATAATGGCGCTGCCAGCCGGGATCGGCTGCACGCAGCCGCGTTGCGGAGGTCGGATCAGGGCGAAAACGCAGCAGCACGAGGGCTGGCAATCTCCACTTCGTCCAGTTCTTCGCCTGGTGTGCGGGCCGGAAGAAGCGCCGCAACCAACCCAAAGCGGGAAACGCCCGGGCAGCATGATCATAGCCCGGACGCGCGATCACCGCAATCGGGATCGACAACGCGATATGGCGCCACCCTTTCCACTGGTCGAACGTGAGCAGATTGTCCTCGCCCATCAGCCAGATGAAATCGTGTCCGCGGTACAGCCGTTGCAGCTTGGCGAGGCTATCGACGGTGTAGCGCGTGCCGAGCCGCACCTCGATCGCCGACACGCGGATCGGTGCATGCCCCGCCATCTTGCGCGCCGAGGCGAAGCGGACGCTGAACGGCGCCATATCGGTCGCCTTGTCCTTCAGCGGATTGCCGGGCGAGACCAGCCACCACACCTCGTCGAGCCCCAACGCCTCGATCGCCGCGAGGCTGATCGCGCGATGCCCCGAGTGCGCGGGGTTGAACGACCCGCCGAGAAGACCGACGCGCATCAGACCGAAGCCCTGAAAAGGTGGCTCAAGGGCGGACCTGCCCGGTACCGCGGCCGACCCATTTGTAGGTGGTCAGCCCCTCAAGCGCGACCGGGCCGCGCGCGTGGAGGCGGCCGGTAGCGATACCGATTTCTGCGCCAAGGCCGAACTCGCCACCGTCGGCAAACTGGGTCGAGGCGTTCCACAGCACGATCGCACTATCGACCTGCGCGAGGAAGCGTTCGGCGACACTCGCGTCCTCGGCCACGATCGCGTCGGTGTGGTGCGATCCATGCCGCGCGATATGCGAGAACGCGCCGTCGAGGCCATCGACCAGCGCGACGCTGGCAATCGATTCGAGATATTCGGTGTCCCAATCGGTCGCCACGGCCGTGCCGATCGCGGGATCGAGCGCGCGCGCGGCCTCGTCGCCGCGCACCTCGCAGCCGGAGGCGGCCAGCGCGCCGATCAGGTCGGTGGCGTACGGATATTCGCGGTCGATCAGCAATGTCTCCATCGCCCCGCAAATCCCGGTGCGGCGCATCTTGGCATTGACCACGATGTCCGCCGCCATTGCCGGATCGGCCGAGGCGTGGACGAAGACGTGATTGATCCCGTCGAGATGCGCGAGCACCGGCACGCGCGCTTCGGCCTGGACACGCGCGACCAGCCCTTTGCCGCCGCGCGGCACGACCATGTCGATCACGCCCTCGCCGGCCAGCATCGCGCCGACCGCGGCGCGATCGGTCGTGGACACGAGCTGGACCGCATCGGCCGGCAGCCCGGCTTCCGCCAGCCCGGAAACGATCGCGGCGTGGATCGCGCGGTTGCTCTCGACTGCTTCCGAGCCGCCGCGCAGGATCGCGGCATTGCCCGCGCCGAGGCAGAGCGCGGCGGCGTCGGCGGTGACGTTGGGGCGGCTTTCGTAGATGATCCCGATCACCCCGATCGGCACGCGCACGCGCGACAGCTTGATGCCGTTGGCAGGTTCGGTGGTGTCGATGATATCGCCGACGGGATCTTTGAGCGTCGCGATCGTCGCGACCCCGTCGGCCATCGCGGCGACGCGCTCGGGGGTCAGCTTCAACCGGTCGAGCATCGCGCGCGACAGGCCGGCGGCCGTGGCATTGACCATGTCAGTATCGTTGGCGGCGAGGATATCTGCTGCGGCATTTTGGATCGCCTGTGCGATCGCGAACAGCCCGCGCGCCTTGTCGGCGGTGGCCAATTGCGCCAGCGCGCGCGCCGCCACGCGCGCGCGCCGACCCATCGCGGCAATCAACGCGGTCGGATCGAGCTCGGTATCGACAATCGTGGCCATGACTGCAGCGGTATCACGCGTACGTCGCGCTGCCAAAACGGTATCGCCTTTCAGCCTGCAAATGCTATCCATCGGAGATGAGTGGGGGAATCGAGGTGGCCGGCGATATCGCGACCGGCGCATTGCTGGGCCGGGCGGTCGAGCCGCGCGCCGGCGAGTCCGGCGGCGGGGCCGCGCAGGGCGTCTGCCTCAATTGCGGTACCGCGCTGATCGGTGAGTTCTGCCACGCCTGCGGCCAGAACGGGCATGTCCACAAAACGCTGAGCTCGATCGGGCACGATTTGCTCCACGGTGTGTTCCATTTCGAGGGCAAGGTGTGGCGGACCTTGCCGATGCTGGTCGCGCATCCCGGCCAGTTGACGCGGCGCTATATCGACGGCGAGCGGGCGCGGTTCGTGTCGCCGCTCGCGCTGTTCCTGTTCTTCGTCTTCCTGATGTTCGCGACGATCAGCAGCCTGGGCGGCGCAAGCGACATGAATTTCGACGCGACCCCGCGCTCGCGCGAGGAACGGATCGCGGCGGTGGACGGCAACATCGCCAAGACTCAGGCCGAGTTGACCAAGGCCGAAGGGCTCGCCGCCAAGGGCGGACCCGGCGCCGAGGATGCCGCCAGCGACATCGTCGGGCTGAAGGCGACACTCAGCGGCCTCAAGGTTGCGCGCAATACGATCGCGACCAGCAAGGACGGCCACACCCGCGTGACGCTGAGCGATGCGAAGACCGGCTGGGACCGGCTCGACCACGGCATCGCCAAGGCCAATGCCAACCCCGAGCTCGCGCTCTACAAGCTGCAATCCTCGGCGTACAAATATAGCTGGGCGCTGATCCCGATATCGGTGCCGTTCGTGGCGCTGATCTTTCTGTGGCGGCGCAAGTTCAAGCTGTACGACCACGCGATTTTCGTGACCTATTCGCTGTCGTTCATGCTGCTGCTGGTGACGGCGGTGACATTGCTGATGATGATCGATGCGCCCGGCGTGATCACGGGGTGCCTGATCGCCTTCGCCCCGCCGGTGCATCTGTTCGCGCAATTGCGCGGCACCTATGGCCTCAACTGGTTCTCGTCGCTGTGGCGGACGCTGGCGCTGATGCTGTTCGGGATCATCACGCTGACCTTGTTCGCGATGTTGCTGCTTGGGCTAGGATTGATGGAATAAGCGCTGTTTGGAATTCAGCTTCGCTGAATCCGCACGGCACGGCCATGCGCGCGAGCGCATCAAGTCAGTGCCCGTGGCAGGCCAGCGCCTCGAGAATGTCGTCGATTCGCGCCGGGTCACCGGCAGCGACGACGTCGCCGGCACTCGCGGCGGTCAGCGGGTCGCCCGCCCAGTCGCACATCCGCCCGCCCGCGCCTTCGACTACCGGTACCAATGCGGCGAAGTCGTGGAGCTTGAGCCCGGTTTCGACGACCACGTCGATCCATCCCGAGGCGAGCGTGCCGTAATTGTAGCAATCGCCGCCGAGCACGACCGACCGCACCGCGGCGTCGAGATGCTCGAAGGCGTGAAGCTCGCCGTCGCCGAACAGAGCGGGCGAGGTCGTGGCGAGCAGCGCGTCCTTGAGGTCGCGACAGGCACGCGTCGCGACGGGCTGGCCATTGAACGTCGATGGCCGCCCGATCGCGCCGACCCAGCGTTCCTTGAGGATCGGCTGGTCGATCACCCCGATCGCCGGCCAGCCGTCGATGACGAGCGCGATCAGCGTCCCGAACAACGGTCGTCCGGCGATGAATGCGCGGGTGCCGTCGATCGGGTCGAGCACCCATTGCCGGCCGGTCGAGCCTTCGGATGTGCCGAATTCCTCGCCTGCGATCCCATCGCGCGGCACTTCCGCGGCGAGGAGCGCGCGCATCGCTTGCTCGGCGGCGCGGTCGGCGATGGTGACGGGGGATTGGTCGGCCTTCGTCTCCACGTCGAAAGCGGCGCGGAAATACGGCCGGATCGCCGCGCCGGCGGTGTCCGCGAGGCGCTCCGCAAGTGCGATATCGGCGTCGGTGATGCGCATGGTGACGGCCCTAGCGGTACGCGCGGCGCGGGTCTAGAAAGCGCTCAACCATAGGAGAGTCCCATGCGCCTTCGCCTTCTTGCGCTTCCGCTCGCATTCGCCGCCGTGCCCGCGCTCGCCATATTGTCGCCTGGTGCGAAGGCGCCCGATTTCACCACGCGCGGGGCGATCGCCGGCAAGGTCTTCAAGCTGACGCTGTCGGAACAACTCAAGAAGGGGCCGGTGGTGCTCTATTTCTTCCCAGCGGCGTATACCGGGGGGTGCAACCAGGAAGCGCACGATTTCTCCGAAGCCGTGCCGCAATTCCAAGCGGCGGGCGCGCAAGTGATCGGCATGTCGACCGACACGGTCGAGCGCTTGACCAAGTTCAGCCAGGAAAAATGTGCCGGCAAGTTCGCGGTCGCCAGCGCGGGGCCGCGCGTGGTCAAGGCGTATGACGTCGATCTCGGGCGGATGGTGCCCGACGTCGAGACCAAGAAGCTGCGCGCTGTGACCAACCGCACCAGCTACGTCATCGCGCGCGACGGGACGATCCGCTTCGTCCATTCGGACCTGAGCGCCGCCGACCATGTCCGCCTGACGCTGGAGGCGGTCCGCGCGCTGAAATAGCGGAAACGCCATTTTTACCGTTTTTCGCTACGCCGCTCCCCGGGGATAATGGGGAAACGGAAAACCAGTGGCTAGCGCTGCGCAGACCAGTCAGCCGTTCGGGCCGTCCGATCGCCTTTATGGGGCGATCGGCGCCTTTTTGGCCGACCATCGGCTGAGCGTCGATCCGGTCAATTACACGTTCGCGCACCGCTTGCTGAGCCAGCCCAAGGGGCCGCTCGCCGCCGCCGTGGCACGCGTGACCGATGGCGGCGTGCGGCTGACCTCGCGCGACATCGAGGATATGGGGTTTCAGGCCGGAGCTGCCGGCGCGACCGTCGCGCGGGATGACGCCGACGATGACGACAAGCCAACCGAATCACCCAATGCAATGATGCAGGCGCTGGTCGCGCGCACCCAGATGCAAGTCGAGGATTTTGCCGACACCGTCGCGACGATGCGCGCTGAAACGCAAGTGTTCGGGCGCGATCTACTGGCCGGCGCCGACGCAATCCGGTCGGCGAGCGGCGCGACGGGCGAGGACATCACGCGGATGGCGACCACGATGCTCGATCGCGTCCAGGCCGCCGAAGAACGGCTCGCCACCGCGACGGTCGAGGCCGAGGCGCTACGCGTCGAACTCGAAGCGGCGCGCGACGATGCGCGGCGCGACCCGCTGACCGGGCTCGCCAACCGGCGTGCGCTCGAGGATGCGTTCGCCGCGGCGTCCGAGGAGAACGTGCCGATCTGTATCGCGCTGTGCGACATCGACCGCTTCAAGTCGGTCAACGACCGGTTCGGTCACGCCGTCGGCGACCGCGTGCTCAAGGCGATCGCCGAGGCGCTGCGCGAGGCGTGCGGCGAGCATCTCGTCGCGCGCTATGGCGGCGAGGAATTCGCCATTCTGTTCACCGGCGTCACGGTCGATGCGGCGGTGGCGACGCTCGACGGCGCACGCGGCGCGGTCGCCGCCAAGCGCTATCGCTTGCGCGAAACCGACGCACCGCTCGGCGCGGTGACGTTTTCGGGTGGCGTCAGCGTGCATGAGGCGGGCGAAGTGATGGGATCGGTGATGGGCCGCGCGGATCGATTGCTCTACGCCGCCAAGCACGCCGGGCGGAACCAGATCAAGGCAGGTGGCGAAAAATCCCAACTGGCGGCGTAAAATATCCTTCTATTCTGGCGGATTTCGCCACTCGCTAGCCGGGTAATTTACGATATTCTTGAATTTCAACAGTTTATAAAACTGGCATGCTCCCTGCAATCATTGCAGCATCGGTCATCGGGATCATCCGAGGCCGCCACAATATGAAGGGATTTCACCATGTCGATCCGTTTCGTCTCCGGCCAGGCCGTTTTCTCGATCTTCAGCGCGCTGATCTGTTCGGCGGTCCTGATCAACGTCGCCACCTCGCTCGTCCCGGTCGCCTGACCGGGACGCGCGTCCATCGCGGCGCGCATTGACACGGGCGGCCCAATCGCGATCAACCTCGCGCGATGGCCGTCAAGCTGCACCCGACCTGGCTGGAACCGCTGCAAAGCGAGTTCGCCCAAGATTACATGGCGGCGCTGCGCGCGTTCCTCGTTGCCGAGAAAGCCGCCGGCAAACGCATTTTCCCACCAGGCGCCGACTGGTTTCGCGCGCTCGATTTGACGCCGCTCGACCGGGTTCGCGTCGTCATCCTGGGGCAGGACCCTTATCATGGCGCGGGGCAAGCGCATGGGCTGTGCTTCTCGGTCCGCCCCGGCACGCGCACCCCGCCGAGCCTGGTCAATATCTACAAGGAAATGGAGGCCGATCTCGGCATCCCGCCGGCGCGGCACGGCTTCCTCGAACATTGGGCTGAGCAGGGCGTCCTGCTCCTGAACGCGGTACTGACGGTCGAAATGGGTTTGGCCGCGTCGCACCAGGGCCGCGGGTGGGAACGCTTCACCGACGCGGTGATCCGGCTGGTCAACGCGCGCGAGAAACCCGTTGTGTTCATGCTGTGGGGCAGTCACGCGCAGAAGAAAGCGGCATTCGTCGATTCGAACCGGCATTTGGTCCTGCGTTCGCCGCATCCCTCGCCGCTGTCGGCGCATACCGGTTTCTTCGGCAGCAAGCCGTTCTCCAAGGCAAACGCGTTCCTCGTCGCGCATGGCCAAAAGCCGATCGACTGGGCGCTGCCGCCCTTATAGCGCGAGCGCATATTGGCGCTGCCGCAACGGCCAGCGGTCCAGGAGCTCGTGACCCCGGTCGCTCCGGATCAGCAGGAACTCCTCGACGGTCCATCCGATCGGGTCGATCTTGCGCGCCGCTGCGATCGGCGTGCCGCGATAGGCCAGCGTCAGATGCAACCAGAAATTGTGCTCGATCCGCACGCCGCACATCTCAGCCTTTTGCCGCAACAGGCGGTGAAATTCGGTTGCCTGCGGGATGCCCTTCGTGTTGCGCAACAGATTGCCGGCGATCAGATCGAACATCACCCGAAAGGGCTCGACCGCGATGGTGCCGAGCAACCGCCTGAGTTGGTCGAGCCTGGCGGCGGGCCAGTCGGCTTCATCGCCGAGCCGCAGCATGGTGCTGTGCAGGCGGTCGGACGGGTAGCTATCATCGAGGCCATAATGGGCGCGCTGGCCGCAGACCTGGCGCTGCGCGACGAAGGGCGGTTTGATCATGATGTAGAGCATGGCAACGACTCGGTAGTTGTGTTCATGGTATGTTCTAATTGGTGAGGAGTCGAATCATGGATGACGATCAAGCGCGCGGTGCATTCCATCATATCGACCTGAGCGTGCGCGACGTCGCCGCGTCGAAGCGCGTGTACGGGCCGGTGCTCGAATTCCTCGGCTATACCTGCGTCAAGGACGAGTCCGACGGGTGCGAATGGGACATTCGCGGGCGCGAGCCGTTCGGGGGGTCGCTCGGTATCCGCCAGGCGACCAGCGCGGGGACGCACGACGGCTATGCGCCCGGATTGCAGCACCTCGCGTGGCGCGCGGCGAGCCGCGACGAGGTCGACCGGCTCCACGGGCTGCTGATCGAGCATGATATCGCCGTGCTCGATCCGCCGGCGCACTACCCGCAATATTCGGGCGATTATTACGCGGTATTCTTCGCCGATCCCGACGGCATCAGGCTCGAACTGGTCCACGCGCCCGGCTGGATTTGACGCGGGAGCGATTCGGGCGGTGCGCGCGTTGACGCTCCCGAACCAGAACCGGGAGAGCCGCGATGACCAAGACCCTGTCCGAGATCGCCGAAGGCATGCGCGACATCGACTTCACGATGCTGACCACGCACGGCCCCGACAACACCATCGCGGCGCGCCCGATGAGCAACAATCGCGAGGTCGATTACGACGGCGACAGCTATTATTTCACGTGGGATTCGTCGCTAATGGTCGCCGATATCGCCCGCGACCCGCGCGTCGCGCTGACCTTTCAGGGCAAGGCCGGCCTGCTCGGGATGCGGCCGTTCTTCGTCGCGGTCGAAGGCGAGGCCGACGTGATCCGCGACAAGGCACGCTTCGCCGAGCATTGGTCGAAGGGTCTCGACCGCTGGTTCGAACAGGGCGTCGATACGCCGGGACTCGCGATGCTCCACGTCCGCGCGACGCGGATTCATTATTGGGACGGCGAGGACGAGGGCGAGGTCAAGCTCGCGGCCGTCCCAGCCTAGCGCTTTCTCGCAAGGCTAGCGACGCGTTCGCCACCAGGTCAGAATTTCGGCATTGATCGCGGTCAGCTGAACCTCGTTGGCGTCTCCGACATCGGCAGGCCCATGCGCCGCCACGCGTTCGAGCACCCGATCGAGCCAGTCGAGATCGAGCCATTCGCCGACATCGGCACGCCGGAACGCGGCGATCCGCTCGCGCGCCTGGGGCGCCTGGCGCTGCAGCCGAACGATGTGATCGGGCGACGCCGGCATGCCCGAGCGTCGCAGCCGGATCGAATCGGGCAGATGCCCGTCGAGGATACGGCGCGCCGGGGCTCGGTCCATTCCCTGCCGCATGAAGAAGGACTGGGGCATCCCGGCGAACAGCCGCAGCAGGCGGATGTCGCGAAACGGGAAGTCCATGCGCAGCGCACCGCCATAGAATTCGTTGGATTGGCCGAGTGCCTTTTCGATACCCGGCACATACCCCCACAGATCGCTCGCTTGCTCGACCACGACCGGTGACGGTGACGCGATCGCCCGGCTTATCTCATCGGGCAACTGCGCCAGCCGGCCGGGCGCGATCCTGACATGAAAGGCATTGGTTTCGTTCGGTACGACCGGCGGCCGGCCACGTATCATGCGCCGCGCCATCGCCCGGAGGCGCTGCTTTATGGTCGTGCCGGGAAACCACCCCGTCACGCTCATCTCGCCATAGGTGCCGTTGACGAGCATCGTCGCGCCCGCCGCGCGCGCGGCCACCTGAAACGCTTCGGTCAGGCAATGGCGGTTGGACAGGAATGGCCCGCCCGCACCGGCGATGATGTGATCGGGCGGGCGATAGGTATCGGCATCGAGCGGCGGCGCGACGGGATCCACGGCTAGGCCCAGCGCCGCCGCGACGATATCCGCGAACTGGCGTTCATCGGCGATACCGCTGCCCGCCGGGGCGACCGACGTGATCAGCCCCAGCGGCTGGTCCGCCGCGTGCTCTTCGGCGGCCAGGCAAGCGAGGAGCGACGAATCGAGGCCGCCACTGAGCAGCACCGCCGGCATCGTCGTGCGCGCGGCGCGCTGGCGCATGATCAGGCGCAGCAGCGCGTCGGCTTCGGCGATCGCATCCTCGAACGTCCCCCTGTTGCGTGGTTGCGGGGTCAGCACGGTCGCCGTTTCATGCCGGATGTCGTCCAACTCGATCGTCACGCACTCGGCGGGCACCAATTGGCGCACCCGCTTCAGCATCGTGCGGCCACCGCGCCGGCCGCGCAGATCGGTGCGGCCCATGCCGAACAACAGCCCCGCCGCGTCGATCTCGTCACCGACCCAGGCGATTCGCGATAGGCCGGCGAGATCTGGGGCGACCGCGCATCGCGCCCCGGACGCCACGAAAAACAACCGGTCGCGCCGCGCCGCCGATGCCATCAGCGTCAACCGTCCCTCGGGCTCCCAATGCAGCAAGGTCCATTCGCCGGTCAGCAGCACGGGCGTTTCGGCGCCGAACTTCAGCAGTGCCGCGCGCGCCAGATCGGCCGGCGGCGTGGCGCGCGACAGCGCGAGGCGGTCCGCCATCGCTTCTGGCTCGTCCAGATCGCCAAGCAATAGCGTCGTCCGGCCACCGGCATCGCTGCGATGGACCGCGGCCGGTGCCTGCCGATCCACGCCCTCGGCCAGCATCGCGCCGGGCGGACCATCGACGGTCAACCCCAACGCGGCGGCGTCGGCGTCGTCGATCGGGCGGCCGTCGAGCCCGAATAGGCCATAAAGGCCGCTGATCGCCGCGGTCACGCCGGGAGCCAGTCGATTGACGACGCGGTCGAATTTCCTAGGGAGAGTGAATGAACGATCCCGTGCGCAAGGCGTCGAATAGCGAGATACGCGCGGCGCTCGCCCGGCTCGCCTATGATCGCGGCGAGGTACGCGTCGTCGATCCCGATCTGGCCGGCTGGGAATGGCTGGTCACGACGCATCGCGGCGTCTTCGCGGTTGGCGCGGACCGTGTAAAGCTGGTGCTGCGCGGGTGGTATTTCGGCATTTGCCGGCACGATGACCGATTGTACGCGTTCGAAAATTGCGGACATCGCCAGCCCGGGTCGAGCACCGGGCGGATCATCCGGCTCGACATCGCGGACGGCAAGCTGGGCGCGCCGCATGTGCTGGCGACCGGGCTGCATAACAATGGCCATCAGGTCGCGGTCGTCGACGGCTTGCTGTGCCTGGTCGACACCGCGAACCAGGCGATTCGGCGCTACACCTTGGATGGCGATCTCGTCGACGTTCGAACGCCGTTCCCGGTCGCGCCGCTGACCGACGAAACCGGCGCCTATCTGCATATCAACACCATCGCCAAGGTCGGCGACCGAATCGGGTTGCTCCTGCACAACGGCAAGGCACGGCCGGTCAAGAACAGCGAGATCGCCTGGCTCGACGCGCAGTGGACGGTGGTCGAGCGCGAATTCCTGCCCGGTCATAGCTGTCACGACATTGTCGAGGACGAAGAAGGCCGATTGTGGCATTCGCTGTCGCGCGACGGCGACATCCTGCGGTCGGACGGAACGCTGATCCATATCACCGACGACAAGATGACGCGCGGGATCGCGCTAAGGCCGGAAAGAATGGCGGTTGGTATGTCGACGTTCGGCCCACGTCACTTGCGCGGTACGCTGAACGGCGGGGTGGTGGTGTTCGACCGCAACGATTTCACGCGGTTGCACGACATAGAAATGCCGGCCGCACCGGCCGACATCATCGCGATCTGACGCCATGCGCGCCCTGCCCGGCAAACGCCGGTCAGGGCGACAGGACCATATTACGAACGCTGGCAGTCGGCGTACGGATTGCCGCCGACATCGGCGCCGCGATTCGGCAATGCCGAAGTCTCGCGCACGTCCAACTCACGGATTTCAGGCACGATCCACGGGCGCCGCGCCTCGTTGTTGTTCTTCGGCTCGTTCACAGTCCCAATCTCCCTGTTAGATTCGGTAATATCTTGTCTATCATATAAACATAAGCGCGGCGGATCAAATGCATAAATCGCGACCCGTAACAATAACGTGCGACGGGCCGGACACCTTCGATCGAACCATGGTGACCGACGCGTGCCAAGCGTGGTAAGCCGCCCGCCATGTCGCGCCGCATCAACATCGAGCTTGAAACCGTCAAGCATTTGACCGCGCAGGACGAGCTCGCGCTTGTCCAGGCCGCTTATGCTCGCAATCCGTCACCGACGATGCGCTGGCGGCTCGCCTCGCTGCTGGTGCTCAACGACGATGCGAAAGCGGTGACCGCATTGTTGTCGGGTCAGGCGGATCTCGGCCCGCGCGAGGAAATGACGCTGGCGCAGGCGTGGCTGGCGCACGAATCGGCCGAGGGCGATGCCGGCGCGTGGGCGGCGACCGACCGCGCCTTCGCGCTGTCGGAACAGGATGAAGAACGCGCCGCGGCGCTCGCGCTGCGCGCCAAGGCGGAAACGCGGATGGGCGACGTGGATGCCGCCCGCGCCACGCTAACCCAGGCGCTGGCGCTCGACCCGCATAACAAGGATGCGTGCAAGCGGCTGGCGACGCTTGCGCTGGCGGCGGGCGATACCGGCGCGGTGTTGGCGATGTACGACGATCTCGCGGCAAAGGGCGCCGCGCATTCGCGGCTGTTCGCGGCCAAGGCGCTGGCCCATGCCCATCGCGACGAACGCGACCAGGTGCGTACGATGATGGGCGCCGACGACTTCTTTCGCGCAGCCAAGTTGCCGCCGCCGGCCGGGTGGGACAGCATCGAGAGCTTCAATGCGGCGCTGGCCGAAGAATTGATGACGCATCCGGGGCTTCGCTTCGATCGCTACGGCACCGCCTCCGAACTGACCTGGCGAATCGATTCGCCGCTCAGCCGCGCGGCGCCGTTGGTGCGCGTGCTGCTCGACACGATCGCCGACGCGATCAACGCGCATGTCGAGCGGGTCGGCGGGGTCGATCATCCCTGGGCCGCGGCACGCCCGACCGACGCCACGCTGCGCGCGTGGTGCGTCATCACCGAAAGCGACGGGTTCGAGAATTGGCATGTTCACCAGTTCGGCTGGCTGAGCGGCGCCTATTATGTCCGCGTGCCCGATTCGATCGCGAACGGCGACACCGAAGCCGGCTGCATCGCGCTCGGCCTGCCCGAGGATCTGGCCGGGGAAGAGGCCGCGGCGGCGTACGGGACCAATGTGGTTCGGCCGCAGAATGGGCTCTGCCTGATGTTCCCGTCGCACACCTATCACCGCACCTTCCCGCACGGCGTGCGCGACCGGCGGATCTGCGTGGCGTTCGACCTCAAGCCGCGAATCGCGATGGCCGACGAGGAAGCGGAAGCCGCCTAAATTCCGTCAGTCGAGCGAGAATTGCAGCCCGAGCCCGAGCTTGGTGCCCTCGACGCGGCCCGCGGGGCGCGCATAGGATTCCAGCCCGGCCGACAGCGACAGGCTGAGGCTCTTGTCGATCGGCTGGATGCGCTGCACCAGCCCGCCATAATCCTTGCCCGTAAAGCTGCTGTCGAGCGCGCGGTCGAACGAGGCGCCGCCATAGTTCGCCCAAAGCTGAGTCTTGCCCCGGCCACGACCGTCGTTGACCGTCAGGCTGACGAGCTGCGCGAGGAACGCGTCGCGGTTCTCGGGCTTCACCCAGGTCAGGCGATAGGCGACCGATCCGCCCTTGAAATACTGGCGCAAGCCACCCGAGACGAACCACACGTCCTGGTTGCCGAAATAGCGCGCCCAGCGCGCGCCGACCGTCGCGACGGTCTTGTCGGCGAGCTTGACGCTCACGTCCTGCGCGAAGTCGAGATTGGCGAACACCGGCTGGTTCTCGGCGATGAAGGCGCGGGTGCGCGTCGAAATCGTATCGGACCAGTCGTGATAGATCGTGGCGTCGGCGCCGAGCGCTGTGACGCTGCCGCCGCTCACCCGGCGCTGACCGATCGTCGGCGTGAAGGTCACCGTCGTGTCCGCAAAATCGACGCGATACTCGATCTTGACCGACCGCAACGAGCCATAGCCCTTGGTGTAATCCTGCGATTCGGCCGAGACGGTGACCGACTGGCGCGATTCGTTCGCGGGATCCGGTACGTCCTGCGCGAACGCGGCGGCGGGGAAAGCGAGGCTCGCCACCAAGGCAAGGCCGCTCAGGCGGATGATGGTCGGGGTCATGGGATTTCCCTTCACGCAGCTTCGAGGGTTTGTTTGAGCCGGTAGCGCCCGGCGGGATAATTGCGGTCGACCGTCACGCGCGGTTCGAACAGCGAGCCCGGCGCGACGACGCGGCCCGGCAGGACGATCACCTGGATGCCAAGCGACGCGCCCGCGCCGATCCAGCAGCCGAGCTTTTCGCACCCGGTGTCGGTCACGATGTCGCCGTCGCGGACGCTGATCGGTTGGCCATCAAGGCGGTGGTTGGACGTGCGCACCAGCGCGCCGAGATACGCGCCGGCATCGACGCGCGAATCGGCGACGAAGCACATCGGGCCGATGCTGACGCCGTCGGCGATCAGCGCTTGCTTGACCTCGGCCGCGTAGCCGATGCGGACATTGTCGCCGATCAGGGTCGGGCCGCGCACCATTGCGTTATTGCCGATCAGGCAATCTGCGCCGATCGCGAGCGGCCCTTTGAGCACCGCGCCGCCGCAGATCTTCGTGCCCGCAGCGATCGCGATGGGCCCGGCGCTCTCGTCGAGCATCGCGCCGGGTTCGATCGTGGTCGCCGGGTCGATCCTCGCCGTCAGTCCGGCCAGGCGCGCACCGAGGTCGCGGACGTCAGCCCACCACATTGGCGTACCTTTCCGGCTTGTCGCGGGTCGGTTCGCGGCCGGTGGCCAGACCGAACAAGCCATAAGTCAGCCAGATTCCATATGACAGGAACAGGTAGAACACGGCGAGCGGTGCCATCGGGATCAGCCTGAAGCTGCGATGATGGATCGCGCTGATCGTGCCGATCAGGCACGTGACGATCAGCCAGGAGGCGGGGAACAACATGATCGGCAATTGCCGGGCGTGGCCTTCGAAAACGGTCGCGCCGATCAGACAGGAGAAGAATCCGATCCCGAAGAACACCAGCAGGATCATCGGCATGATCGTGAACACACCGTAGCGTGTGAGCAGCAGCCGCGGGTGCAGCCGCATGCACACGGCATAGCCGATAATCCAGCGCCGCCAGCGCAGCCATTCGGACTTCAGCGAATTGCATTCCTGCGAATAGACGATGCAGCGGATCGACTGGCGGACCTTGTAACCCTTCGATACCAGCGTCCAGGTCAGGTCGAGATCCTCGACATTGGTGCGGTCGGTCAACGGGACGGCGCGCAGCACTTCGACGCGGAACAGCCCGCACGCCCCCGAAATCAGGAACGGCGCGCCGCCGAGGATTTGCTGGAGTTTGCGCTTCAGGATGATCATCGGCAATTTGACGGTGGCGCGGATGTGCGGAAGCAATCCCGCCCCGCCCAGGCTCGATGCCGGAATGCCGCCGGCCGCATCGGCCCCCTGCTCGATCTCGCGCAACAGGTGACCGAGCCCGTGACTGCGCGAGGGAATCTCGGTGTCGGCGTCGGTCAGCAGGACATAGGGCGATTCGACGTAGTTGAGGCCGTTCATGAGCGCGCCGCCCTTGCCGGTATTGGCCTGGTGGACGACCGTCAGATATTTGTGCTTCTTCGCGAGCGCATCGAGTACTGCCGCGGTGCCGTCGGTAGACCCGTCGTTCACCGCGATGACGCGGTTGATATAGGCATTCCAAAGGAGATCCTCGATCGTCTTGGTAATGCAGATTTCTTCGTTGAACGCCGGGACGATCGCGTCGATCGATTCGTAATTGTAGCTCGGCGGCGCGCGCCGCAGCCACAACGGCCAGGCGAGCACGAACAGGGCGGCCAAGAGGAAGATAAGCGACATCATCGGGCGACCCTCAGAGCATCATCTTGTAGGGAAGGAAGCCTTCGCACGGCCCCAGATCGACTTGTACGCCGCGGAAATGCGCGGCGGCGCGAACCTTGTCCTGCTGCATATAGAGCCGGTCGGCCTGGCTACGGTGGCATTGCAGCGCTGCGACCTTGAGCTCGAGGAAATCGGCGATGTCCTCGAACACGGTCGGCTTGAAATTGGGGTATGAGCTCGGGGTTTCGTAGCTCAGCAATTGCGGCACCTGGCGGCACGCCACCACCGACGCTTCATAGACTGCGCGGTGATCCTGGTGCCGGTCGTGTTCGAACATCGTGTAGACGCGCTGCGGCACGAACGACCGCAGATGCTCGTCGATGACTGCGACCATCTCGTTGAGCGAATGGGTCAGATTGGTATCGGGAAAGTCGTAGACGACGACGTCGGTGATGCCGATCTTCGCGAACGCGTGCGCGGTCTCGGTCGCGCGGTCTGCTTCGCTCAGCGCGCCGCGCCGGCCCTTCGACATGACGACCGCACGGATGCGCGCCCCGGCTTGCGCATATTTCGCCAGGCTCGCGCCGCATCCCAACTCGATATCGTCGGGATGCGCGCCGATGGCCAGGATCGGAAATGACACCATTGCCCCCGCGCTCTAAATTGCCGTGCGCGCCCCCCGACCCGCTTGTCGGAAGGTTTAGAAGAACGGGGTTAATAAGTTCGGAAGCGCAACAAGCGCGCGTGGCGCCAGCCAATAGTCTTGCGGACGAGGGAAAGTATCCGTCCGGAATCAACATGATCCCGGTCGCGGGCGCTTACCCTGCCTCGCCGACCAGCCCCCGCGTCGCGCCGAACTTCGCGCCGGCATTCTCGTGCGGGCGGACATAGACGCGGTAGATCGCCGGGAATTCGGCGCGCAGCGCGCGTTCGATCTCGTCGACGATTCGTTCGACATCGCCCGCGCCGAGCCGATTGTCGAAATCGACATTGACCGCCGCGACGATCTGGTCGGGCGCGTTGTGGATCGTCATGATCTCGCCGATCCCGGTGATACCCGGGCGCGAGACGGCGCGGCGGATGCCGGCGATCAGCGCGGGGTCGGCCGCTTCGCCGATCAGCAACCCCTTGGCCTCGCGCGCCAGGAAGATCGCCACCACCGCCAGCAGCAATCCGATCAGCACCGACGCGACGCCGTCGAACCGCGGATCGCCGGTCGCCTGGCTGATCGCGAGGCCGGCCGCGGCGATCACGATGCCCGCCATCGCCGCGCCGTTTTCGAGCAGCACGATCACCAATGTCGCGTCCTTGGTACCGGTCAGCGCTTGCCACCATGACCGATCGCCCCGCGCGCGATCGAACTCGCGGAACGCGGCGATGGTCGATCCTGCCTCCAGCGCGAAGGCGATGGCGAGGACGCCATAAGCGATCAGCGGCGACACCGCCGGTTCGGGCGCGAGGAAGTGGATCACGCCCTCGTACACCGACACCCCGGCGCCGAGCGCGAAGACGAGCAACGCGACGACGAAGCTCCAGAAATACAACTCGCGGCCATAGCCCGCGGGATGCAGCGCGTCAGCCGGCTTGGCGGCGCGTTTCTGGCCGTACATCAGCAGCAACTGGTTGCTCGAATCGACCAGGCTGTGGACGCCCTCGGTCAGCATCGCCGACGAGCCCGTAATCGCCGCCGCGACGAACTTGGCCACGGCGATTCCGATATTGGCCGCCAGCGCGACGATCAGCACCCGGTTGTTTTCGGCTTTCATGGGCTCGCCATAGCAAAGGCCGCAGGCTTGACCATAACATCGCGATCTGGCCTCATCGTCCCGTATCGGGGGAGAGAAAAATGTCCGCGGAAAACGTCGCCGTCATCAAGGGGATCTACGACGCGTTCGGGGCCGGCGACGTCGCCGGCGTGCTCGGCGCGATGAGTCCCGACATCGTCTGGCACGAAGCGGAGAATTTCCCCTATGCCGACCGCAATCCCTATGTCGGGCCGCAAGCGATCGCCGAGGGCGTGTTCGGCCGCTGCATCGGCGAATGGGACGGGTTCAACGTCCGGATGACCGACCTGATCGACGGCGGCGACCGCGTCGTTGCGCTGGGCCGGTATGGCGGCGCCTATAAGACGAGCGGCGGCGCGATGAACCCGCAGGCAGCGCATGTGTGGACGCTCAAGGACGGTAAGGCGGTCGCGTTCCAGCAATATATCGACACGCTGGCGGTGTCGCGCGCGATGAGCGGCTAAGCGCCCTTACGACCGAAGTCGCGCGCAACCGGAGTTGCGCCTGGATCATAGACCGCCGGCTCAACCGCAGCGCCGCCGTTCTGCAACTCGGCCAGCCGCGCGGCGACTCGCGCCTCGAACGGTTCGTTGCCGATCGCCGCGCGGTACGATCCGCTGCCGGTCTGGCTGAGCGCGATCGCGCCGCGCGACAGGCGGCGCAATATGCCGGCCACGGCCGCGATCGCGCCGATGATCAGGAAGAAGAACCAGCCGAACGCCGCGCCAACGCCGAGGCCGGCAGAAGTGCCGCTTGCCGACGGCTCGGCAAAGCCGGGCCGCGAGGCATCACGGGAAAAAGGCTGGCCCGACGACGCGGCCACCGGCGGGTTATAGCCTGCGGTCGGATCCTCGCCCAGCGCCATGGTGACCGTCCGCAGGTCGTTCGCATCGAGCCGCGCGTAGCGGTCGTCGTGATACAGCACGAACCCGGCATCGCCGCCGTCCGACGCCACGCTCGCGCCGTTCACCGTGTGGATCGGATAGATATAGCCGAGATCGAAATACTCGCCGTCGCGCTCGAACGTCTCGTCGTTGGGCAAGTCGCGGACCAAATCGATTTTTTGGGTCGGCGTCATCACATGGCGGCGGCCGTCATCGGCGGCGGCGGGCGATGCGGCCAGCAGCGCGAGTGCGGCGGCCAGCGCCAGTCTGGTTTCGGAACGCATCGTGCCTCCCCTGCGGTCAGGTCGGCATGCGTCATGCCATGATGCGGTAAAAAATCGGCTAAGGCGATCAGCCAAAGCAAAAAGGGCGCCCGGCAAAACCGGACGCCCTTTTCGCGATAATCGTTCAGTTTTTAGAAGCGGACGCCGAGGCCCCCCGCCAGCTGGCGGCGCTGAAGGTTGGTGCCGAACAACTTGCCGTAATCGGCGTAATTGCCCTCGATCATCAGATAGACGTTCTTGTTGACGTTGAAATCGACGCCGATCGCGCCCTGAACGCCGTCCTTATGCGCTTCGAACCCGGCGACCGAACCGGTGCCGCTGAAGCTGATCCGGCCGTAACCGACCTTTGCGTAGATCACCGCGTCGCCGGCGATGAAGCCGAGCCGGCCACCGGCGCCGAGATTGCCGTTTTCCTTGATGCAGCCGGTCGAATCGCACAGCGACACGCTGGAAAATTCGTAGACCGCATAGGGACCGACGGTGACGTGCTTGCCGGCCTTCAGGTCGAACCCGAGCTCGCCGCCATACGACACCGCGCTGCCGATCTTGTAGATCGAGCCGCCGCCGCTGACGGTCGGCGTTTCGTAGCCGATCCGCGCCTCGACGCGAACGCCATCCAGCTTGGGCTCGGGCTTGTCCTGGGCAAACGCAGTGCCAGGGACGCACGCCATCAACGCGGCGAGCGCAACATACTTCTTCATATTTCCCCCAATATCCATTCAGGTTGTGAACCGGCACTCCACCAGAATGGCGGACCGGGACGGCGGCGATAAGACAGGGACATTGCCGCGTCCAGCACGATTTTCGCGACATTCCAACGCGGTACTAGCCGGAACTCCCGCGGTCAGCCGAGTTGTCGTGGCAGGATCGTGACTATTTCCGCTCAGGCCGAAATCAGCGACATCTCGCGCATCGTTGCCAGCGTGTCGGCGACCGCCGCGGTGCAATCGTCCGCGGAAATCTCGAAGCGCTCGCTCAAATAGGCGCCGATTTGCGCATCGGTCTGCGGGGTGTCGAGCGCCTGCCAGATCGCGGCGGCGGTTTCGTTGAGCGAGATGTATTTGCCGGTCTCGACATTGACCATGACATAGCTGCCATCGACCTCGGTCCCGACCCAATCGTCGCTGCGCACCCAAACCGTATCGCTCATTCCAACCCCTTCACCATAATCCCTCGCGCGTGAGCATATCGCGCTCCGCGATGCCCAACGCGGCCTGAGACCGATGCCATTCGTATACCGCGCAATTCCCGGCGATAAAGGCCATTGTCGCGAGCATCGCCGCGCGGCGCCCGATCGTTGCCGGAACCGCTGGCCGGTGCTGATTGGCCAGCAGCCGCTCCAGCGCCGGGACCGGGTCCAGCCGGACTAGCGCCGGTGCGCCGTCGGTCCTGCCAAGCACCAGCACCGCGCCGATCGTCGCGCTGCGCGCCGATTGCTCCGCAGATACCGGGAAGAAGGCGCGCGCACCCTCGTCTTCATGGTCGAGATGAAGGCCGCCCGGCAGGCCGCTTCCCACGATCCGGTCGTCGCGCCGCTGCAGGCCGATCGAATCGTCTGCCAACAACGTACCGCCGGCGTCGAGAAGCTGAGCGGTGAGCGTCGATTTTCCGATCCCCGATGGACCGGCGATCGCCAGCGCGGATCCTCCCGATGGCGTCTCGACGCCGGCCGCATGCAGCATCGTCTCGCCGCGCAGCCACATCACCGCCGGCAATGCGGTCGCGACCAGCAGGGCGGTGACCATGTCCGGATCGGCATCCGGGACGGCGGCGATATCGATCGCGTCGCGGCGACAAGCATAGCGGCCGACCCCCGGCGCCGAAAACGTCAGCGTGCGATTATCCCAGCTATACTGAGGCGCCGCCGGCTCCGCCGGCGCCAGCGAAGGCAGAGTCACGATGCGGAGGTCGGGTGCCGCCTCGCCCGGTGTCCGGTCGGGCAGCGCGCCGGGCAGGTCGCGGTCGCTGTCGATCGACAGATCGAACCCGGTCAGCCGGCGATTGCCGTCAGAGTGCGGCATGCATCGTCCGGCCCAGCACGATGACGGCGGGATAGGCTGCGGCGAACGCCCAGGGAAACAGGTTCAGCCCCATCATTACCGCTGTCGCAAAGTGGAACAGCAACATCAGCCCCAGCGCCGCGACCAGCCACGGCGTGGGCGCGAGCAAGGCGAGCGGAAACGCGGCCTCCAACAGCATCACGCCCCAGCTGGCGGCCAGCGCAACCGGGCGGTGCCGAGTCAATTGCGCGACCAGCGGATGCCCCCAGGCCTCGGCTGCCATCGCGCCCTGCAATTCGCTGCCGTCGCGCCACGTACGGATCGCCAGCTTGGAAAAACCGGCGACGGCATAGCTCAGCGTCAATTGCCCGCCTGCGACGATCACACCGGCTAACGCCATGGCGGGATCGTGCCCGCGCACGCCGATCGCGACGATCAGCGCTCCGGCCATCGCGATCATGCCCATCTTGGCGGCGCCGTCGGCCCAGAATTCGCCGCTCAGCATGATCAGACCGGCATGGCTTGCGATCAATACGGTCAGGCAGACAATCGTGGCATCCGGCGACTCGCCGACCGCAAGTGTGATCGCCGCGATCAACTGGATCACCAGGATCGTGCGCAGCACGCCGACCGACATACGTCGCCTGACCCGCCCGATCCACGGTCGCCCGCGCTGCGCCGCCAGCGCCGGCCACGGCAGCAGTCCGTCGGGCGCGAAGAGCCCGGCACTTGTCAGCCACTGCGCGGCGGCGAGCAGCATCCACGCCGCGATCAACAGACGCATCGCGGGCAGTGCGGTTGTGGCGTCGGCGAGCAATTGCGCCGTCATCGGGCATGCACGTGCGATGTGAACATGGTGCGTTCGGTGGCGCCAGCAGGGCTGTCGTCCGGATGGACCAACGCGAACTGGAAGGCGGAGGAACGCTGCGCTGGCGCAGTCTGTTGCAGATGCCGCACCAACGTCCGATAGGCGAGTGTGTCGAGCGCGGACGCGTCGTTGCCGCGCGCTGCCCGAACCGCGACGCGATGCGCCGACAGCCACACGATCGCCGCGCGATGCTGTTCGGGAAACCACAACCAGGTCAGGGCGTGGCGGGACGGGTAAATGCGGACCGGCGTCCAGTCGCCGAGATCGCCTTCATGGCTGCCGCAGCGGAGTTCGATCGCGACCTCGAACCGGGTGGGTTGCGGAATGAAGAACTTCCAGCGCGGCACGATGCCGAGCACGTCGAGGCCGAGCGCGCGCGTGCTGAAAGGCCGGAACTGGAACAGCAACGTCACGGCCAGATAGGCCAGCGCGGCAAGCACGGCGGGATGGAGGAGCAGGGGTTTCACCGCTCGCCAGCCTCGCTCGGCAAGGCGCAGGCATGACGCATGCCGAACCAGCGGTAGCGATTGCGCGCAACCCAGCGATACACGCGATCGCGAACGAAACGCGGCACCACGCGCGCAACAACCGCCGCCGCGCGCCACGGCCAGCCCAACGCGGCCAACACGTACAACGCCGCATCGGATTCGGTGCGTGCGCGGCCGTCGGCGACCACGATCATCGTCGCCAGCGCGTCGGGATCGAGCCCATGGTCGAGATAGGCGGCACGGCCGAGCGCGCTTTGCGCGGGGACGAGGCGAAAGATGTGCTGCCGGTCGTGGCGAATGACGAACGCCATGCTGACCGAGCACAGCATGCATTTCTTGTCATAGACGATCATCTTCTGGGTCGGTGCGCGCATTCAATCGGGTCCGATGTCGAATGCGACGCAAATGCGCTTGCCCGCCGCACGGTGCGGGAAGGTGCGATGATAGCTGTGCGATGGAAACAGCGCTAGCAGACCCGGTTGCGGCCGCACCAGATGATGGCCGATCGCCGCGGCGGTTTCCGCGCTCAATATGCGATCGGACAGGCCGAGCATCAGGCATCCGTCGCGATCGGTGCCCGCACTCACCGGCTCTGGCACGGCGACATAATAGACGCCGCTCATCCAGCCGAACGGGTGCATGTGCCAGCGCTCATAGCCCGACCCTTCGGTAATGACGCACCAGCTGCGCATCACCGCCTGCCGCGGTGCCGCGGCGATCCACGGATGCTCGGTCCCGGCTAGCGCATCGGCGTGGCGCTGCGCCGTGGCGACGATCCGCTCGACCAGCAATCGCGCCAGCGGGCCGTCGCCGGCAGCGAGCGTATCGATCCGCCAGCTTTCGACCGACGCGGTGCCGTGCCGTTCGTATCGGATCGCGGGGTGCGCGAGCAGTTCGGCCGCCAGCGCGGCGTTGAACGCGGCCAGGCTGCCCCATCCCTCGGGCGGATCGATCACGTCCTGGTACAGAAAATCGTCGAGGCGCAGCGTATCGCGTGCGGCGTCTTGCTCGCTGAGCATCGCCAACGCCGTCGCCCGCGCTTCGAACAAGCGCGCGTGGCCCACGCCTTGTGCCGCCAGCATATCGGTCACCGCGAGCGCCGCCGCGGCGTCGCCGTGCAACAGCAGATCGACGGTGAGCCGCTTGCAGGCATCGTGATGGCCCGGATCGGCGCGAAGCGCGTCGCGCAGGGCGGTACGTGCAGGCTCGCTCTGGGCCAATCGAAACAACGCTTTGGCTTGATCTGCCAATGCGGCGGCGCGTTCGCGTTCGTCGCTCGCCAGCGCCACCGCGGCAGTCGTCGCCTGAAGCGCGCGTTGGGTGTCACCCTCGTCTTTTCGCGCGAAATACGCAGCCGCCAGCAGCATCTGCTCGTCGTGGCAAAGTGCGTCCGCGGTCCCGAGCAGCTCGATCGTTTCGGCGAACACGTCGAGCTGGTTGAGCAACACCGCCAGCCGCTGGCGGACACCCGGCGATGCCGTGCGGTCACGCACCGCCGCGCGAAGCACCGCGCATTCCTGCACCGCGTTCATCGCGCGCGGCGTTTCGCCCCGGATCGCCGTCAGGTGGCTCACGCGGCAGTACCGGCGCCAGCCGTCGGGAGCATGACTTCGCGCATGAACCATCCGGTGAACACGCGCCGCGGCCCGCCCGACGCCACCGGATGGACACGATGCTCGATGTCGTTGCCGAGGTCGAAGATCAACGCCGTGCCCGCGCGCGCATGATCGAAACAGCGCGCGCTCGCCGGATCGTCCACTCGGCGCATTTCGAACAGGCCACCCGTATAAATGGTGTCGGTGAAGCTGATCGTGACGCCGAGCGCGCGTCGGACTTGTTGCAGGTCGTTATGCCATTCGAGCGCGTCGCCGCCGCCGCTGCGGGTCTGCACCAACCGCCCCTCGGCGCCAGCGAGCCCGGTGCGACCGGTGACCGCCTCGAGCCAGCGGAACAGGTTGGGGCGTTGCAGCAGGACGTTGATCGTGCCGCCGACGCGTTGCGGCTCCTCGACCGCGCGAGTCCCCAGTTCGACGACATAATCGTCGCGAAACTGCGTCGTGCTCGCTGCCGTGAGAAGCCGGGGGAACAAGGCTGCGTCGAAGATATCGCGACAGACGATCGCGCGCTGGCCGGCGAAGGCCGCGGCCCATGGCGCCGGGTCGGCGAACAGCTCGGTCTGCGCGGCGCCGATCGAGAAGGGACGCTCGGGATTTTCGGTGAAATGGCGCAATTATCGACCCCGGTTGGCGGTTTCGCCTGCTTACGGCGCGCGCCGGAACGTGAAAAGGCCGGAAGCGATCATCGCCGCTGGTGGCGACGCAGCAGCGCCATGGCTTCAGCCGCGCGCGTCGCCGGCATGACATCGCGCGCGCTCGACGCCGGCGGCATGGTCGCGAACCCGATCCGTTGCGCGGTCTGAAACACCGTCGCGATGCGCAGACTGCGCCCGGGCATGAAGCGCATCCACTTCGGCCGGAATATCTGTCCGGCCAGCGTCGCCGTGAGCGCCGAAGGGTCGGACCCGATCGGCTGGTCGCGGAGCAGCAGCAGCATCGCCAGCGGCACCGGCCGGTCGGGATCGACCCGCGGCGGCAACGCGAGCCGCTTCGGCTGGTCCTTGTCGTCGCCGATCCGCTCGGTCAGCCGGATCGCGGGGCGACCGGGGATCAGCATCGGCGCGCCGCCCGTCCTGTTCGGCAGCAGGACGGACAAATCGTCCGACACCAAATGTCCGCCGCACTCGACCAACGCTTGCGCCAGCGTCGATTTGCCCGCGCCCGATTCGCCCGCGACCAGGATCGCGTGGCCGTCGAACGCCACCGCCGATCCGTGCAGCGGGACCAGCCCGCGCCACGCGAGTACCTGCGCGGCGACGGTGCCGCACAGCGCCAGCGGCACCGCGTCCACGCCGTCCGCGACCCAATCGATCCGCTGTCCGTCATACATGTCGATGACCGCGCCATCCAAAGCGAACCGCGTGCCGTCGGCGAACAGTTCGCCGCGATTGACTTGGCGCCCGCCGGAGCGCGGTTCCAGCACCGCGCGGCGCCTGATCTCGACATCGATCGCGCGCCCGTCGTCGGGCGCGTCGGCGAACCACGGATTGGGCCAGTCGGATCGCCAGCGCAGCCCGAAGGCCTGTGTCACGAAACTACCGGCCGGCATGACGTCAGGCATTCGCGGCCCGGACCGCATCGAGCGTCAGGATCAGGTCCCGGTGGCGCAGCGTGACCGCGATCCTGTCGCCCGGCTGCGTTTCCATCGGTTCGGGAAATGCCTGATACGTCGCCGCCCAGTGCGAATCGGGGCCGTCGGCGAACGGATCGTTCTCCAGCGCCGCACCGTCGGGAAAGCGGATCGCGATCCACTGGACGATGCCGTCGATCCGGCCACCGTCCGATTCGAGCATGATCGTTTCCGATGCCGCGCCGAATGGCGGCGGCGAGTCATAGTCCATCGCGAGCGCCGATCCCGGCGCGGAGCAAGGCTCGAGCCCGCGCCGCACATTCGACCACATGCTGCGCACCGGGCGCACCAGCAATTCGAACGGGGAGAGGTCGAACCCATGGACGTCGGCGAGCGTCTCGGGCGGGGTCGATGCCGCGTTCGCCGCCAGTGCGCAGCGCACCGCCGCGCCGCGCGGCAGCGATGGCGCGCCGGGCTTGAGCAGCCGCTGCCGCGCATCGGCGAGCGCGCCGGTCACGCCTTCGTCGAACAATTGGGTGCCGAAAATCTCGTGGACGACCAGATCGGCGGGGCGCGGCAGGTCGCCGGGGATCGTCATCGCGTCGGAGCGTTTCGCGACGATCGTGACTCGGTCCGCATATCCGTTGCGCTCGACAATGTTCTGCGCCGCTGCGGCGATCAGCGGGTTCTGCTCGCAGGTGACGACTTGGGCGCCGGCGCGCGCAGCGATCAGCGCGAGCAACCCCGACCCCGCGCCGATTTCGAGCACCAGCATTCCCGGCCGCACGATCGCTTCGATCGCGCGCGCATAGGCACCGTTGCGAACGGGATCGAGCAGCATGGGACCATGAAATCCCGCGACCCGCGACGACAATGCAGTGCGCACCTTGGTGCGCAGCGCGAAATCGCCCGGCGCCGCGGCGATCGCCGCCTCGCCGATCGCCAGCGCATCGGCATGGTGCCCGCGGTCGCGCAGCAACGCGCACAGCATCGCCATTTCGCGCGGCTTGCCGCGAAATTCGGGATACCGGGCGAAGATGTCGGTCACGCGTCGATCGTCCTTGCAGGCCACAAACGCGCCTTGTCAGACTAAGCACGATGCCGCCAGCCCGGGCAATACGCGCGCGCGAAATCGCAGTTCGATGCTACCAGGCGCGGACCCGCGCCGCCGGTGCCGTGTACAGTGCATCGCCCGGCTTTACGCCAAAGGCGCGCGCCCAGGCGTCCATGTTGCGTACCAGGTTGCTGCGGCATCGCGGCGGCGCGTGATTGTCGTGCTCGATTTGCGCGCGCAGCGCGTCGTCGGTTTGCAGCCGCCGCCAGCGCTGCGCGAACGCGACGAAGAACCGCTGGTCGCCGGTCAGCCCGTTCACCACCCGGTCGGGCTTGCCGCGCAGCGACAGATGATAGGCGTCATACGCGGCGGCGAGCCCGCGAAGGTCGGCCACGCTTTCGACCAGCACCTGATTGCCGCGCGCGGTGAGGCCGGGGGCCGCGACGCACGCGTCGAGCTGGCTGGCGAGCGGCGCGGCGGCGGCGCGGGCTCGCGCGAGATCGTCCTTGGTCACCCACAGACCCAGCCTTCCCTGCGCGTCGTAGATATTGCCGACTTCATCGAAGCTGTGGCTGATTTCATGCGCGAGACCCGCACCGGCCGAGCCGTAATTGGCCGCAGCGTCGCCGTCCGCGTCGAAATAGGGCGGCTGGAACAGCCCGACGGCGAACTCCATCGTGTTGGGGCTCAGGTCGAGGATCGCCGCGACCAGTTGCGGGTGCAGCCCGGCGGGCCATTCGTTAGGGTCGACCGGGCGGCGCAGCTTGGCCAGTTCGTGGGCGTAGGCAAAGGCTTCGGCACGCCGCAGATTGCCGAACGCGTCGCCGCGCACGACGCTTAGCGCGGTGTAATCGACCCAGCGATCGGGATAGCCCAGCCCGATCCTCAGCGCGGCCAGCTTCGCCATCGCCTTTGTCCTGGTCGCGGACGCCATCCACGTCGCCTTGACCAGCTGCGCGCGAAACGCGGTGCGGATAGTGTCGACCATGATCGTCGCGGCCGCCTTGGCGCGCAGCGGGAAATAGCGTTCAACGTATAGCCGGCCGATCGCGTCGCCGAACACCGCGCCGGTGGCGTCGATCGCGTCGGGCGCGTCAGTGCCGCGAACCGCGCGCGGCAGCACCGCGGCGTAATGATCGATCAGGTGGAAGGCGAGATAGTCCTTCCACGCGTCGAGCGGCTGGGTCGCGACCAATCGGGCGACGCCGATCACCGCGCCGGGTTGCCACACGACGAAGCTCTGTGCTGCATCGAGCCCCGCCGCCGCGAAATAGCCGACCCAGTCGATCCCCGGCGCCCGCGCGGCGAAGTCGGCGCGGCGCCAGCTATTGTCGGTCTTGAACACGTCGTCGGTGTCGGCGCGCGACGCATGCGTGCGGGCGATGGCAGTTTCGAGGTCGAGAACGCGCGCCGCGCGCGTATCGGGCTGGTCGAACCCGGCGAGCGTCAGTACCGCGGCGATGCGCGCGCGATAATCCGCGCGGTGCGCGGTCGCCGCCGTACCGGAGTCGAGATAATCGTTAGCCGCCAGCCCGAGCCCGCCCTGCACCAAATGCGCGGCGTAACGCGACGGGTCATGGAAGCCTTGATGGATCCACACGCCGAACAGGCTCTCGGTCTGCTGGTTGCCGCCGTCGTCGAGGCGGACATTGCGGCCGAGCCAGCCCGCCAGCGCGCGCCGGTCGGCGATCGCGGCGATCGCGGCGAGGTCGCCCGACAGCGGGGCCAGCCCCTTGGCCTCGATCGCGACGGTGTCGCGCCGGGTGATGTAATAATCGGCGATCTTGCGGACGTCGGGCCGTACGGCGCCGCGCGCGGTGGCGGCAACGGCATCGTCGATCAGCCCGCGCACGCGCCGTGCATTTTCCGCGCGCAGCATCGCCGACGTGTCGATCTTCGCCACGCCCTCCGGCAGTCGCGTCGTACGCAGCCAGTCGCCATTGGCGTACGCGTAGAAATCGTCGCCGGGCCGAACCGATCGATCCACATCGAGCGCGGCTGCCAGCGCGGTGCCGGCCAGCATCAGACCGGCCATCAGAAACGTGCTGCAGAATTTAGCCATGCTTGGTCTCCTCGATCGGCATTTCGTCCTCGCCCAAGGCGGCGATCAGCCAGTGCGTGTCGATGACCCGCGCGAATTCATCGTGGAGATCGCTGAGCGCGGCCTGATGGACCTCCTCGGCCGAGCGAATCGCTCCATCGAGGTTCGCGCGGGCGAACGCGGCGGTCGCGTCCGCCGCCACGAACGTCCGGAAGCCCAGATTGCCCGCCATCCGCGCGGTGGTTGAAACGCAGTGGTTGGTCGTCAGCCCGGCGATGACCAACGTCGTAATGCCGCGCTCGTACAGATCGGCGCTGAGCCGCGTGCCGATAAAGGCGCTGTTGACGGTCTTTCGATAGACCGGCTCCGTGCCCGTCGGCAGCGCTTCCGGCTTGGGCTCGCCCCCGGGCGTGCCCCAGCGCAGCCGGCCCGACAGCTTCGGCGAATTGTGATGGACGTGCATCACTGGCGCGTGGGCCGCGCGCCACGCCGCGATCAGCGTCGCGATATTGGCCTCCGCGCCGGGATTGTTGCGCGGACCCCAGGCGGGATCGTCGAACCCGCGTTGCACATCGATCACCAGCAAGGCGGTGTTTTGCGGAAAGCGTTTCAAGCGTTTTGGCCCTCACCCAGCCACCTCATTGCCCGCTTGGCGGGGCGTGCCAAAACGGCGATAAAGGCATCGGAAAAACCGATGGGTCAGGGAATGGCGCGCGATTTGGAGGTTCGTCACTGCCGCGCTTTGGTCGCGGTGCACGACGGTGGCGGGGTCGGCGCGGCGGCGCGCGCGCTCGGCGTGGCGCAATCGACGGTGTCCGAAACCTTGCTGTCGCTCGAACGGCTGCTCGGCGTGCCCGTCACGCTGCGCCGCGCCGGTCGTGAGGCGATGCTGACCCCAGCGGCCGAGGCCTTGCTGCCGCACGCCCGGTCGCTGATCGCGGCATCCGAGGCGGTGATGAGCGCGGGCGCGCGGCACGGTCGCGCGAGCGTGCGGCTCGGCACGGTCGAATCGATCAGCTCGTTCCTGCTGCCCGATCCGCTCGGCGCGTTTCGCCGGCAATGGCCGGGCATCGACGTGCGGATCACGATCGGGCTGTGCGAGGATTTGCGGCGGCGCGTCGAGCGGTCGGAGCTGGACGCGGCGCTCACCATCGAAGGCGCCAATCAGGGCGCTCCGGGGCTGCTGTCGCCGGTTGGCCTGCGGCTGATCGTCGCGCCGGGCCATCCGTTAGCGGGTCGCATCATGACGGGCGACGATCTGGCGGCGCGGACATTGCTGCTGTCCGATTCGGAAGGGTCGTTCAACGACCTGTTGCGATCGTGGGCGGCACGCGCCGACGGTCAGGCGGCCTTCGAATCGGCGGGCAGCGTCGAGGGGGTGAAGCGCGGCGTGCTCAACGCCGATGCGATCGGCGTCCTGCCCGATTATGCCGTTGCGGAAGATCTGGCGGCGGGGTCGCTAGTCGCGTTGCGGTTCGACCAGCCGCTGCCCGCCATCGCGCTCCGCCTGACGACGTTGGCCATTCCCGTGACGGGATCGCCGCTGGAAAGTCTGGCGGCACGAATCCGCGATGCGCTGATTCCGGCAGACGATTAGCCGGCGAATTCGCGGCGGATGGCGTCGCTATGCTCGCCGATCGCCGGCACCGTACCGGCAGGCCGCGCGCCATCGGCCCAGCGGATCGGCGCCGCGGGCAACGCGACCGGGCCGCTGGCGGTCTCCGCCGTGACTCGGCGCAAATGCGCGTGCCGCGACAAGTCCGCGACCTCGTTGAGCGACGCGAAGGCGATCCCGGCGGCGGCCAGTCGGGCGACCACGGCAGCGGCATCGAGCGTGGCGAACTCCGCCGCGATCGCGGCATCGAGCGCGGCGCGGTTCGCGCTCCGTCGGCTGTTGTCGGCGAACCGCGCATCCTCGGCCATATCGGGCAGCGCGAGCACATCGGTGCAGAAGGCGCGCCACTCGCGCTCGTTCTGGATCGACAGCACCACCTGCCGCGCGTCGCCGCAGGCATAGGCACCGTAAGGCGCGATGGTCGCGTGATGCAGCCCGGCGCGCGCCGGTGCCTTGCCGGCATAATCGTAATGCAGCAGCGGCACGCTCATCCAGTCGGCGATCGAATCGAACAGTGACACCGCGATGCCGCTGCCCGTCCCGGTCCGGCCGCGCGCGATCAGCGCCTCGAGTACGGCGGCATGCGCGTTCATCCCGCACGCAATGTCGGCGACCGACACGCCGACCCGCCCGGCTTCGCTCTGCCCACCGGTGATCGCGGCGAGCCCGGTCTCGCACTGGACGAGGAAATCGTATGCCTTCATCGCGGCGGCCGGGCCGTCCTCGCCATACCCCGAAATATCGACGGTGATCAGGCGGGGATGCCGCGCGCGCAGATCGTCGGAGCCGAACCCGGCCCGCGCCGCGCCGCCGGGGGCGAGGTTCTGCACGAACACGTCCGCCCGGCCGACAATCCGCGCGAGCAGCGCAGCGTCATCGGGCTGCTTGATGTCGAGCACCAAACTCTCCTTGCCGCGGTTGAGCCACACGAAATAGGCGCTCTCGCCGTGGACGACGTGGTCGTACCGCCGCGCGAAATCGCCCTCGGTGCGCTCGACCTTGATGACGCGCGCGCCGGCCTCCGCGAGGCGCAACGTGCAGAGCGGCGCGGCTACCGCCTGTTCGAGGCTGACGACGAGGATGCCGTCCAACGCGGCCATCAGAACGACTTGGGGAGTTTCAGCACGTGCGTCGCGACATGGCTGAGGATCAGGTTCGTGCTGATCGGCGCGACCTGGTACAGCCGGGTCTCGCGGAATTTGCGCTCGATGTCGTACTCCTCGGCGAAGCCGAACCCGCCGTGCGTCTGCACGCACATGTCCGCGGCGTACCAGCTCGCCTCCGACGCCAGCATCTTCGCCATGTTCGCCTCTGTGCCACACGGTTCACCAGCGTCGAACATTGCCGCGGCCTTGTCGACCATCAGCGCCGCCGCCGACAGCTGGACGTGCGCGCGGGCGATCGGGAATTGCACGCCCTGATTCTCGCCGATCGCCCGCCCGAACACCGACCGGTCGCTCGCATACACCGACGCGCGGTCGATGAAGAATCGCCCGTCGCCGATGCACTCGCTGGCGATCAGGATGCGCTCGGCGTTCATCCCGTCGAGAATGTAGCGAAAGCCCTTGCCCTCCCCGCCGATCAGATTCTCGGCGGGCACGCGCAGATCGTCGAAGAACAATTCGGTGGTCGCGTGGTTCAGCATCGTGCGGACCGGGCGGATCGTCAGCCCGTTGCCGACCGCATCGCGCATGTCGACCAGCAGCACGCTCATCCCGTCGCCGGGCGCGGCCTCGTCGCGCGGTGCGGTGCGGACCAGCAGTACCATCAGGTCGCTATGCTCGGCGCGGCTGATCCAGATCTTCTGGCCGCTGACGACGTAGTCGCCGCCATCGCGGCGTGCGAAGGTCCGGATGCGCGTCGTGTCGGTGCCGCTCCCCGGTTCGGTCACGGCGAACGCCTGGAGCCGCAAGTCGCCCGACGCGATGTTTGGCAAATACTTCGCCCTCTGCGCCGCGGAACCGTGCTTGAGCAACGTGCCCATCACGTACATCTGCGCGTGACACGCCGCGCCGTTGCCGCCCGACCGGTGGATTTCCTCGAGGATCGCCGCCGCCGCCGCCAGCCCGAGCCCCGATCCGCCATACTCCTCGGGGATCAGTACCGACAGGAAGCCCGCGCGAGTTAGCGCATCGACGAACTCGCTGGGATAGGCGCGGTCGCGGTCCTTGGACTGCCAATAGGTGCCGGGAAAATCGGCGCAGAGCCGCCGGACGGATTCGCGAATATCGGCAATGTTCGGCTCGGCGGTCATCCCGGTCCCCCAGCGCGCCATATTTGGTCCGGCTGAGTTCGTCTATGCCCGGGCGCTCGTGCCGCCGGGCTTGGGCTAGCGGAATCCTAGTGCCACGAGAGGGCATATCGCTGCCCGGCCGGTAGGACATCGGTGATCGCGCTGTGCAACAGCGCCGCGCGCGGGAAATGTCGATCGCCACCAAAAGCGCCGATCTCGCCGCCATCGCTGGCGCCAGTGGTGATCGCATGGTCGGCGTGTCGGTCGAGACGGGCGTAGCCGGGCTCACCGAGAAGCTTCGAGCGCCACCGTACTCCTGTCGCATCGGTGGCGATCGAGGTCGCGATATGTCCGCGACCCGGATGCTCGACGGCCAGCGTGCCGGCAAACAACGTATCGTCTGCCGTCAGCTGCGCGAGATCGGCATCGCCGATCACGGTCGACCGCCGCGTCGTGAGAATAGGCCGCCGGGCGATTGCGGGAAGCTGGTCGTAACCGTCGATGACGCAGTTTTGGAGATCGACATGAACGCCGCGCGCAAGATCGAGCGGGCCGACAAGGCTGTCGGCAATTGCCACATGCTGGCCCGGCACAGCGTGGCCAATCGCAATCGCCGGCATCGCTTGCCGGGCGCGACGCATCGCCGAACAGGCATGGAGCGTGCAATGCGTCATGCGCATCGCGACCCTTCCCTCGATCCTGATTGCGCCGTCGATCCATAAACCATCCAGCACGAGATCGAGCCCCGATCCCGTCCCGCGCAACTCCAGCGCGCCGCGAACCGTCGGCGATTCACCGGCCGCGGCTTCGATCGCCAGGCGCCGGGGAGCATCGGGATCGGCCAGACAAACGTCGGCCTGATCGTGAATCGCCGCGTCCCCGATGTCGTAGGTGGCGCTGTCGAGGATGCGGATCAGCCCGCATCCCGGCACCGCGCGGAACGCGGCGAGCGCATCGCCGAGCGACGAAAAGACGGGCGACTTAGCTCCGGGGGTCGGCACGGCGAAACGATCGACCTCGGCCACCCAGGATGCCGAGCGTGCGGGCAAGGGCCGGTCATAGCTGCCGCCGCCAATCGTCCCCGGCGGTACCCAGCCGAAGCTCGCGAGCAACGGTACCCCGACCAGCGCGGGGTCGAGGATGACCAGGCGGCCGCGCCGGGGATCGACCGCGACCGCCGCATCCGGGGGATGTTTGCCGCGTGTCTGCCACTCGTCCAGCGCGGTCAGGACGATGCGCTCGGGCGCAATGCCGTGCCATTCGCCCGCCGCGTCCGCGACCTGAAGCTCAATTGCCCCCGCGACCGCCCCTGGGTTCTCGTCCAAGCCAAGCGGCAAGGGTGCGTCGTGCTCGGCGGCGAAAATCCGATCCATGCCCGGGCAGCGGTCGGGCATTTTGTACAACGGCGCGTCGATGCCGAGCGGATGAAGCCAGAAAGCGCGCGAACCGGTCCGCGCCCGGTCGAACGGCGCGGGTGTCAGCAGCGCGGAGCGGCATGCCTGGTTTTGCCAGACTTGGATCGAGACCGACCCTTCCTCATCGGCGGCGGCGATGGCGACGGGCCATCCGGACAGGTCGCGAAGTCGGGTTTCCGCCGCCGCGCGGGTGCCTTCGCGACGACGATACGCTACCGCGTCGGCGACCAGCGCGCGGTGGTCGGCGGTATCGGCCTGACGATCGCTCGCTCCGACCAGCGCGCCGATGCGATCGAGCGCGGCATGGTCGGCGGTCTCGACGAACCAATCGCGGTAAAGCCCGTCGATATCGCGTTCGATCTGGCCGCGGCCAACCTCCAGGACCTCGGTCAAATCGCGCAACGCATGGTGATTGCGCGCGTCGAGCCGGCGGTACAATTCGGGCAACAGGTCGTAGATGCGGCGTGTCGCGGTCATGGCCGCAGCTCGATGCGAATGCCCGCCGGATCGATCGCGATGCGGTCAGGCGCGCCGGGCGTCGCGGCGGTTACGCCGTCCGGCGGCCGGATTCGGCTGGCCATCGCGCGCTCGACGCCCGGTACGCTCTTGGCGACCACGGCGATGTCGATCGGATCGAGCGGGACACCGAGCGGGCGGCCATCCGCGTCGAATGCCGCGACCAGCCGTGCGCGCACATCGTCGAGCACGGCATCGCCATCCGCGTCGATCATTAACGTGACCACTAGGTCGATCCCGACCAGCAGCGTGCGCGCAGACACTATTTTGAGCGTCACCCGACGCGGCGAGGCAATTTCGATCCAATGGCGCAATCCGGCCCAGTCGTGCTGCGCCGTGACAGGCTCGGCCGACACGACGGTCAGCAATAGATGGGGGTCTTCGCCTTGGCGCGCGATCATCGCCGCCGCGGCCGACTGGATTCCGGGATAGGCCAGCGCGCGTGTGGTATGGTCGGCAATCGTCACGACGCGATCGACCGCCATCGCCCGCTCGCGCGTTCTGGCGCGCAGATGCTCGATAGACTCGGCCTCCGCGCCACCCGTGGCGGCCAGTGGATTGGCAACCGACCGGATACCGGGAACTCGCTTGCGCAGCGCGGTCAGCGTGTTCGCGGCGACATTGCCGGTGCGCCCGGCGCCGACGCGATAGGTCGCGACGATATTGTTCTCGCCCGAGGGCAAACGGGCTCCATGGTGGCCGTCGCCGAAGCGGATGAAGGTGCTGCCATTGGCGTCGGTCATCAGTTCGTAGACGCGGTCGTTCGCGTCGTGACGGGGCAGCCCCGTTGTCCGGCTCCACGCCTCGCCGCGAATCCCGGCGGGCTGGGCGCCGAAGCGCAGGGCGCGACCGGTATCGCCATTGACTTCGAGCGTGAGCAACGGCCGCGGTGTTCCGTCGGCGTCGCGGGCGTAGGACAAGGGTCCGCGATGAAGGCGAAACATCTGGTTGGCGCGCGATGGCTGGCCGGTGCCGAGGATTTCCAGCGGCACGGCCTCTCCCTGCGTTGCGGCGACGACGTTGGCCGAGACGGAGCATGAATACCGGTCGTAGAGCTGGCGCAGGGCGGGCTGGATATCGATGTGCCATCGACCGTCGGGGGCGGTCGCGATCGCCGCGACGGTCACGATCTCGGCGTGCACCGCCGTATCGGGGGTAGCGGGAACGATGACGACATGGACCGCGGCGGTGGGATACTGCCGCTCTCCGCCGGATGTGGCGATGGTCCAGGTCCCGGACGGGTCCGCGGGAGCGGCCAGCACATCCTCCAGACCGACCGACGTGATCGCGATCGCACCGTCCACGGTGTCGAGGCGCCAAGCGCGACCGCCGTCATGAAGCAGCCACAGGCTGGCCGGAACGACGATATCGACCGCAGCGTCGGGCGACAGCTTGATGCCTGCCGCCGACAGGCTGTCTTTCAGCGCCGCGGGCAACCCGGCCTGATCGAGTTGCGGCGCGATATCGGCGAAACATTGCGCGACCGGGGCGGGTAGTTTGGACGTGAGCACGGACATCACCGCTGCGCGCGGGCGCGAGCCGCTGACGATCAATCGCCGGCCCGGGACGATCTCTGCCGCGCCCGCGTCGAGGGTCAGCCGGTCGCCGCCAATCCCCGGCACAGCGACGGTCCGTGGGGTGTGCGCCGCGACCGGGCGGCTGTCGAACCACGCCGTGGCGGCACGCGGATCGAACGCGGGCAGGTCCGGTCGCTCGAGCAAGACGCGAGTCACCGTCGCTTGCTTGCCGAAGCCGCGCGCCGCCACCGTCTCATTGCCGGCGATCGACCGCAATGCAGGCCGCGCCGTCACCGCCGCCGGCGAGAGGACGAGCGCCAGTTGGCCCGGTGCGTCGATCCCGATTGCCTTGCGGTCGAGCAACAGCGCCGATCCGCCGGTCGTGAAATCGGGCCATTCGGTGTTGAGCACCGCGCTTGGCGCCACCGCGATAACGTTCGCTTGCGATGTCATCGCGGTCGCGCCGACATCGCCGCCCACGATCGCGATGCGGTGCGCAACGCGGAGCCCGGCTTCGGCGAAAAGCCGGTAGGCCTCACCCAAATCGCCTGGCTGGGTCACGTCCCAGACCTTGCCCGGTTCGATTACCACGACTTGCGAATCTGGCGACAACGCTATCGGGAAACGCGCAAAGCGGGCGATCAATCCGGGGCCGACTTTACCCTCGTCCAGTCCCTTCGTCAGCGACAGGTCGGTGGTGAAGAGGTCGAGTTCCTGCACCGCCCAGGGCGACCAGCGCGCCGCGTCGGGGCCGGAGCGCGTCACCCCGCCATCGGTCGCCGCGATCACCCCCGACGATGTCGCCGCCAGCTTGTGCACACCCGGGTTGCCCTGCTCGGTGTAGATGCTGAAATCGGCCCATCGGTTGAGGTCCGGCGTCGCGGCGATTCCCGCCGACGACGCCACGAACAACGTCGCCACGGGGTTCCCATCGACGGCGACGACGTTCGCGGCGAGGTCGTGCAGTTGCGCGCCGGCCGGCAGCGTCGGCGTGTCGACGACGAACCAGTCCGCCCCATCGACCGGGCTGGCGAACAGGCCATGATCGGTGGCGGCGACCAGCCAGCCGGCGAACTCGGCTAACGCGGCGATCTTGACGGCGGCGGCCCCGCTCTCGGGATTGATCTGGGCAAATCCGTCGTTGAACGGGGTCCAGTGCAAATCGTTGGCCGCCCGGCGCAACACGCCGTGATCGGTCCCGGCAAACACGTTGCCGGCTCCAGCGGTAATCACGAGCGACCGGATCGCGCCGGTCAGCGGCCAGACGTTAGTCGCCGGCCGCTTCGCCAGATGCAGCACGTCGAGCATTTCGCGGCCGAACCCGGTCGGCGGGGTCCAGGCGACCGTCGGCGGCAAAACGGTCCAGCTCGTTCCGCCGTCGCTCGATTGCAGCACCTTGCCCGACACGTCGCCGGCGTACAGCACGTCACCGGCGGCCGTGACGGCGAGCAGGTCGAAGCGTCCCGATGGTAACGCCAGCGCGCGCCATGATACGCCATGATCGTCCGACCGCCACGCGCCGCTGCCGACGGCATAGAGGATGTCGTCCGGCGTCGCGACCATCGCCGCGACATCGCCGGCGATGGCGACGCTTCGCCATGGCCCGGTCGCCGCACTGTCCTGGCGCAGCACGCCCCCCGCGCGAACCCCGATCTTCGTCTGCGTCGCCGCCGGCACGTCACTCCACGCCGCCGCATTGTTGCCGAACAATCCCGCGTTGCGCGACAGCAGCACGATCTCGGCGACCGGATAGGCCCAGTCTTCCTTCGGCCCGCCGAGCGGCTCCGTCCACGTCACGATCGTGCACCCCTGCCGCCGGTCGGAGACGACCTCAGCGATCGTGACGAGCCAGCTGCGCGGCGGATCGCCGTCGTCGTCTACGCGCAAGTACAATGCCATGCCGGCGCGCGCGCCGCTGTCGGTGCCGGCAAGCCGAATGCTGCGGCTCGAAGGACGCAGCGTTGGCACCTCGGCCGGGCGATCGGGTAGCACCGGCAGCGCGTTCCACACCGCCCTCAACTCGATCGGGCCATATGACTCGAACACCACCGGCAATTGGCCGGCGGGGGGCACGTTCTGGACCACCAGCGGATGGTCGGGGGACACGCTCAGCCGATCTGGCTGACCGGCAATATCGGTGACGCGCACGGCCAGATAGGCCGACGCGGAAATTGCCGGGATGCGCTGTTGCCCGACCATCGCAGCCAGCGCGATGACCGAAAACGGCTCGACCGCGCTGTCGAGATAGCCTTCCACGGCGATCCGGCCGCGATAAAAGTCCAGGACCCGGCAGACCCTGGCCCATGCCGCGATCAGCACGTTGGTGAAGTCGCCGGGGTGCGTCGCGGGAATGCGCGCCATTTGCGTGTGGCGCTGCGCCGCCCAGGTCATTGCCTGCGCGAGCGTGCGTTGATCCGCTTGGGGTGTCGCCATCTCGCTCATGGCTGTCGACCGGCCACGAACGTCAGTCGGTCTGGGTCGACCCGCACGACCTCGTGCGGCTGCGGCCGGATCGCCGCGAGATCGCCGTCGCCGGCCAGCGCCAAGGCGACCACGTGCGCGCCCTTTCCCTGGCGGACGGCCCGCGCGGCCTGCTCGATCATGGCGATCTCGAGCGCGATGCCGAAACCGGGCGTGACCGCATGGATCAACCGGTCGCGCACCGCCGAAGCCGCCGCCGCCAGTTCCGATCGCGCGACCGGTAACATGATGCCGATGTCCGGCTTCAGGACGGGGGCAGGGACGACCCGAACGGTCTCGCCGATCAGCAGCACGGGCGCGAACGCGCGAGTCAGCCGCGCGGTGAAATCGGCGTCCACAACGGCCCCCGACCGACGAACGACATGCAACTCGACGACCGCGGCGGCCGGCGGGGTGGGGCGGTGCACCCGTACGGCCTCGACGTCGCTCAGCCGACGTGCCGCAGTTTCGAAATCCTTGTCGGTGACGCACCGCAAGCGTTCGGTGTGCGCATACGGCGCCAGCGCCGCCGTCTGTTCGATGGTCTCCGGGTCGGTGCCGCCGGTGGCCGCCAGCGGATTGCAGACAGCGAGGATGCGGTCGTCGTCGCTGACGATATGGGTCAAGGTTCGTGCGCCGATATTTCCGGCGCAACCGCATCCCTGGCGGTGGCGCATCGCCATGGGACCGTTTGGCGCGCGGCGTCCGGATACGCCGTCGCCGAAGCGCAACGACGCCCGCGCGGCGTCGATCGGCTCGACCGCGAACACGCGGTCGAACGCCGTAGCGCGCAGGATATCGCGGCGCGCGGTCCAGCGCGGCGCACGCGGCCCGGCCGAACGCGGTCGCGCGCGTTCCAGAGTCATGGCCGGTTCCGCGCGTCGGGGCTCCTGCCGGCGCGCCGCGAGCGCGGAATCGAGCGTCGCCTCGTCGTGACGGTACGGCGCGGCAAAGCACAAATCGCTGCAGTCGATCGCCACGTCGCCGCGCCCGTCGGCGACGAGCTCGACCGGTTCGGGGGCGAGCCACGCGCCGTGGTCGGCGAGCACGATATTGCCGAGCAACGACCAGCCTGAGCGGGCGGGCGTGTCCGCCGGCAAGCGGTCGTCGCCGTGCCATACGACCCGCGTCGTGCCGTCGCCGACCACGACCTCGGTCAGGCGAACGGGATGCGCCCAGCTGGCGACGTGCTCGAGCACCAGCACGTCGCCAGCGGCCAGCGCGGGCCGCCGCCCGGCAAGATCGAGCCGATCTTCCCCCGGGCGAAGCACGGCGGCGGGGGCTGCGGTACGGAGGCGGTTGTGGCCCTTCACCAGCGTCACGGCGTGCATGGTCTCGAACATCGTCGCCGTCGCCGCTTCATCCCGGCTGATGCGAATGGCATCGAGCGTGGGGATTTGAGTCGCGAGCGCGGTTCCCGCCGGCACGACCACCCCGTCTGCGGCGGTTTCCAGGTGCACCCACGTGCGCGCGTTGCACCCTTCGTTGAGCGGATAACCGAGCAGCCGCGCATGCCGCCGGACGGAGATCCGCCGCCGCGCCGTTTCCAGATAGGCTTCGGTCGCGACCGCGTCCTGATAATAGCTTAGATAATCGGCGACATAGGCGAGCACTTCGACCAACGCGACGTCGATATTGGCGGGGTGCTGGGCGACGGCATCGCGCGAATTGGCGGCGAGGTCGTCGAGCATCAGCGCGCGAAACGCGGCATAGTCGCGGGCGAGGAAATGCACATCCTGATGGATCGCCGGATCGGACGGGGCGGCCATCGTCAGTTGGTCAACTGGACTTGGCGCAGCGTCTGCGAACTTTGGTCGAGATAGCCGATCGTCACCTGGACGAGCGAATCGACCGTCGCCACGTCGACGTGCTGGATCTGGACCACCTCACCGACCCATTGCCTGAGCGCGCTGTGGATCAGCGCCTCGACCGCCGCGGTCGTTTCGCTGCGGCCGTCGGTAAAGACGAGCCGCCGTAGCGAACAGCCGAAGTCGGGACGGTTCACGCGTTCGCCCGGATCGGTGAACACGATTTGTTGCAGCAGGTCGCGGATATAATCGTCGAGATCGGCCGTCTCGGTCTGGCCGGTCGGCGCGAGCCGGTAGGGAAAGGCGACTTGCCGGTTCATATGATCGGCGCGCCGTCGATAACGCCGCCCCCCTCGACCGCCAGCCCGCCGGCGATATCGACCGCGCCCTCGACGGTCAGCGCGCCTGCCACGTTGGTCTCCCCCTCGATCGTCACGGCGCCCAGGCAATTGGTCTCCCCCTCGACCGTCAGGACCGGGGTGATGTTGGTCTCGCCGGTGATGCTGACCTCGATCGATTCGATCTCGATCGCTTCGGCGGTGAGGTCGATCGACGAGGCCGGCACCGCGATGGAGATCAGTTCGGGCGTCAGGCCGATCATCGATTCGGGCACGGTCAGCGTGATGCTTTCCGGCGTCATCTCGACGATCGATTCGGGCACGGTCAATGTGATGCTGCCAGGGGTCATTTCGATGATCGATTCGGGGCAATCGATCGTGATGCCGGTCGAATTGAACGTCATCGTCAGCGGCACATCGACCGCAGGAACCATGCATTGCAGCGTGAAGCCGCCGACCTCCGGCAAGTCGTTCAAGATCATCGTGATGAATTCGGTCTTGAACACCTTGATCTCGGGCGGCGGCGGCTCGGGTACGTGGAGGATGTCCTCGGGACCCCAGAAACATCCCGCCCAGATCGGATAATCGGGGTCACCGCGCTCGAATTCGATCCATACGTTCGCGCCGATCGGCGGGATCGCATAGAAGCCGACATCGGGTCCGGCATAGGGGGTGCAGGGCAGCGCCCAGTTGGTCAGCGAGCCGGGGATATCGGGCACGTCGGCCCAGATCCGGCCCTGAAACAGCGGATCGAGATTTTCGATCACCTTGCCGCGAAACTTGCCGACGAAGCGAAGCTCGCCATCGCGTGGGGGGACGATGCTCATGCCGCCACCCGGTCGATGGTGCTGCCAATGCCTTCGCGGGCGAGCGTGAAGGATTGTTGGTACCGTCCGCGCGCGAGCGAATGCGTCACCGTCTTGACCCGGTAGCGGCCGTCATAACTGGTCCCGGCACCGCGCACATCGACCAGCCCGGGCGCTTCGAGAACGGCGCCGTAGCGCAGCGTGTCGACTTCGCCTTGTGCGGTCACCGCCTGGTCGGTCGAGACGTCGGTCGTCGCCTGCGCGCTGACCAAAGCCTGGATATAGCCGAGCCGCGGATCGGTGAAGATGTCGCGCCGTTGGAGCAGGCCGACCGGGTTGAGCGCCGGATCGGTCGCGAGCGGCGGCATCCGTGAACTGCCGAACGTCACCAGCGGCGCGTCGATCTCGGTGTCGTCGTCCTGGACCATGCCATAGAGCTGAACGGGCGCGAGCGAATCGAGCCGGAAGCTGATGCGATCGACATTGGTGGTGGAACCGAGATCGACCGACAGCGCCGGCTTGACCGACCCGATATTGAGCGGCGGACCCCAATAGGCGATGTTGGTCATCGGCTCGGGACCGGGCCGGACGTGGAACAAATAACCGTGCGGCGCGGCGAGTTCGCGCAGGTAGGCGCGGTCGGTGGCGTTTTGCTGGGGCGTGCGCTCGATGACGATCGGGGTAAGGTCGGCGGCGGTCGGGATCACCTCGGGCACCACGCCGATCGGGCCGTATTTGGCGAGCACCGCCAGTGCGATCAGCGAATCGCCCATTTGCGGATATTCGAGCGAGATCTGGACGCGGTCCATCAGGATGCTGACATCCTCGCCGGTCACGCTCAGCACAACACCGCCGAACGGCCCATCATGGGATAGCTCGTGCTGGGTGATGAACCCGTCGATAAGCACCTGCGATGCCGATCCCAGCCCGACGCTGACGATCGCTCGGTTCCACGGCGCCAAGTCGCCGCCGCTCAGCAACGCGAAATCGGCCGCCGGGCCGGCCGCGCGATCCGCCTTGAAGGTTAGCTTGAACGACCGCGGCGCGTCGTCGGCGCACGTGACCTCGACGCTGTCGAGCCGTTCCATCACGGCGGCCGATGCCGGTCTCGGGACGGTCGATCCGAGCCAAAGCTCGAGCTTGACGCTGGCGGGCGCCGTCATGACCGATCCCCCGACGGCCGAAGCGCCGGCACCGCCAGCACCTGGCCGGGCTCGACGAGGTCGAACGGATCGAGCGCCAGATTGGCATCGGCGATCCGCCAGAACAGCAGGGGGTCGCCGAGCGCCCGCGCCGCGACCAGATCGAGCCGATCGCCATCGCGCGGCACGATCGTCGACCGTGCCGCGTCGGGATCGACCCGCGGCAGGAAACGGCGCTTCTTGTAGATCACCTCGATGCCGTCGTCGGTGACGCAGCGCAGATTGCCGATGGCAGCGTAGCGATTGCGGGGATCGGCCATCAGCGCTTCCTCACAATCCGCCCGAATCCACGCCGATCAGCGGCGTAGTGCTGCCCGTCGCTTGCCCGGCGATGGTATTCAGCGCCTGCTGATAGGCCGTGAACGTGAAATAGGCGTGGTTGTCGGCCGACACGTCGGTGTACGTCAGCACGCGCATCGCCAGCGTGACCGTCGCGCGGATCGGGTTGAGCCGCGTATCGAAGAACTCCTCGTTGATTTCGTAGCTCGCGATGCGCACCGGCAGCACGCGCTTCTGGCCCCACACGAACAGCGTGCGCGGCGCGGTCAGCGGCGCGATTTCCATCACGCCGCTCGCCAGCTGTTTCTGTGCCTCATTGACCGCCGCCAGCGCCGGATAGACGAGCAGTTCGAGCGCCGCGAGCTGCGGCAGTACGGCGTATTGCAGCGCCGCCGATTTGCCGCTGCCGATATCGTCGCTCGCGTCGAGCTCGATCTCGATCGTGATGGTCTGCGCCGGCGCGCCGGTGAAGCGCACTGCCGATGATTGGGCATTGTCCTCGCCCCCGACCATCTGCGGCTGCAGCGACCGCTTCAGTGTCGATGGATTATAGGTGAACGCGATGACTCGCGGCGTCGGATCGGTCGGATCGATCGTCACGAGCGCGCCTTTGAGGATGCGCGGGCCGCGGGCGCGCGTCATTCCTCGTCCTCCATCTCATCCTCGTCGCGGCCGAGCTGGCGCGGCGGCTGTCGCGCCTGGAGATCCGAGGCGCGGGGCTGAGTCATGCTGATCATCGTCGCCGCGGCGTCGAGCGCGTCGGGCGCGAACCGCGACGCCTGTGCCTGAAATGAATCCCATTCGGAACTGCTCGGCAGCGGCCGGTCGGCGTCGATCAGGCGGTTGTGGAACGGATCGTCGGGATAGTCGCGGTGCGCGAAGGTCTGTTGCACCGACTCGGCGCGGTGCGTGTTCGGGCGCATGTTGAACGACGTGTTGACGATGACGTCGGTGTTGCCCGAGATAGCATTGTCGAACGGGATCATCTCACCGTTCGCGCCTTGCGAAATGGTGGCCAGGTTATCGATGTCCTGCGTCGCCGCGCCGCCCTGGCCATGCCCCATGCCATGGCCGATCTGATAATTGATCCCCGGGCGCTGCAGGCCGAGATCGGCGTTATAATCGTTCGCGCTGGAAAACCCGGTATTCTGGCGGAAGACGGTGCGGTGCTCGTTCGGGTCGCGATGCGGCACCGCCGCCAGCACCGGTTGCGCGCCGATCCCCCGCACCTCGGCCGGGCCGGTATAGGCGAGCCCGCGCCCCTGTTCGACATTGGCCGCCGCATGGACGAGATTGTCGAGCCCCAATGTCGGTGCGTCGGGCTGGGTGTAGAGCCCACGCATGCTGCGATGCCCGCTCGCCGCCGGCATCGCCAGCCCGGTTTCGAGCGGCACGTCGACCACCTCCATCCCCTCGGGCGGGCCCGGCCGGTGCTCCTCGTCGGATCGCCCGACCCAATGCACCTGGCCCGGTCCGGGACCCGGCACCCAGCGCGCCTGGATTACGCCTTGCGACGGGGCGATCGCGATATGGTCGAGCGAGAAGGCCGGGATGGCCAGCGGCGCGCTGTCGGGCGCGGCGACCGACGGCATCGGCTCACCACCCGATTTTTTCGCGGGACTATCCACCGGCCGCGTGACGAAGGCGCGAGTCACAGCCACCCCCGCGTTTCGCTTTCGGTCAGCGGCCGGTCGAGCTTGGCATATTCGATTCCCGCGGCGGCGCGAATGTCGCTCATGGTCAGCGGTGCACGATTGGCCGCGGCCAGGAAAGCCGCGTTGAGCGCGATGTTGCGGATGCCGCCACCGGCGACGTTGAGTTGCGCGAGCCGGGCGAAATCGAGCGCCGCCACCGGCATCGCGGCGGGAAACATCCGCTGCCAGATCGCCGCGCGCTCGGCAGCGTCGGGAAACGGAAATTGCACCAGAAAGCGCAAGCGGCGCAGGAACGCTTGGTCGATCGCGTCGCGCAGATTGGTCGTCAGGATCGCCACGCCGCGATAGGCCTCGACGCGCTGGAGCAGATAGCTGACCTCGATATTGGCGTGGCGGTCGTGGCTGTCCTTCACCTCGCTACGCTTGCCGAACAAGGCATCGGCTTCGTCGAACAACAGCACCGCGCCGCCGGCTTCCGCGCTGTCGAACACGCGGCGCAGGTTCTTCTCGGTCTCGCCGATATATTTGTTGACCACCGCGCTCAGGTCGATCCGGTACAGGTCGAGCGACAGGTCGTTCGCGATCACCTCGGCAGCGAGCGTCTTGCCGGTTCCGCTCGGTCCCGCGAACAGCGATACCATTCCGCTCCCACGCGCGCCGGTTTCGGCCATGCCCCAGTCGCCATAGACGGTCGCGCGGTCGCGGGCCTGCCCGGCGATCGCGCGCAGCATCGCCATCTCATGGTCGGGCAGCACGAGCTGGTCCCAGGTCGCACGTGGCTCGATCCGTTCGATCGTGTCGCCGATCGGCCCGCGCGCCTGGCCGCGGCAATACGCCCACACTCGGCGGGCGAACGGCGTGCCGTCGTCACGCGCGCTTGATGCGGCCAATTTGGCGCCGCGGATCGCCGACAGGTCCAGCTCGAACTGGAACGCGAGCGTCCGCAGCGCGTCCTCAGACATCTCCGCAGTGTCGCCGAGCGCATCGCGCCACAAGGCGAGCTGCTCGGACGGGGTCAGGCGGGGGATGTCGATCCGCAATACCGCGCGCATCGCGTCGATCGGCTGGCGCAGTCCGACCAGCAGCAACGGTACGTCGATCCGGTCGGCGAGCCGCCGCACGCGATCTTCCACGCCGTCGCCTTCCCCGGTCACCATCAGCAGGCGCGGCACCAGCCGTGCTTCGCGGCCCCAGATCCGCGCGAAGCGGTCGATCGCCTCGGCATCGTCGGGCAAGTCGCGCGCCGCAACGGCGAACAGGTCGGCCGACAGCCGCGTCGCCGCGTTGGCGGCGATTTCGCGCGCGGCCGAGCGATCGTCGCCGGCCAGTTGCACGATCGTGTCGCCTTGTCCGGCATCGGGCGATCCCAACACTGCGGCGACGCGATCGGCGACGGCAAGGTGCGCCGGCGCGAGCTCGCCGCCCGGGCGCACCGGTTCGACGATCGCGGCCAGCGTCGCGTCGAGCGGATCGAGGCCGGTCAGGTGATGCAGGATACGCTCGTCGATCCTGAGCGGCGCGCCGACCAGCGACGGCCCGTCGCCCAGCTTGACCAAGTGCCAGCGGCGCAGCGGCGCATCGGGGAGCGTCGCACTCCAGTGCGCGGCGGGCAACGCCGCGAGCGCGAGCGCGAAATTGGCCGGCGCGCCGGCTTGCAACTCCGCCACCAGGGCGGCGCACCCCGCATCGAGCTCCATCCCGGCGCACAGCAGCAGGACGTCGCGCTCGAAATCGCTCAGCCCGAACGCTGCCGCCACCCGCACGAGCGGCGTCGCCGGGTCCCGGCCGTCGGGCGCGCCGGCGTCGCCCGATCGCTCGCCGTCGCGATACAATTGCAGGATCGCCGCGATCCGCCGCAGCTCGGCGGCCAGATCGTCGATCGCGCCGCGCGGATCGTCCGCCATGTCAGGCCGCCACCGCTGATCGGGCCCGGCGCGGTCCTTCGACCGGTCCGCCCTCGGCGTCGAGCAGGACGGCGGAGGCGATATATTGCAGCGAGGGGCGGTGCGCGATCTGGAAGAACACCGTCCACAATTTGGCGAGCTCGTCGAGGCTCAGCGTCTGCGGGATGATCTTGATACGGTCGAGCTGGCGCGGCAGGTCCGAGTCGCGCAGGAACGCGAACGCACTGCGCGCGCCCACCGTCCGGCGCAACTCGTCGCCGGTCAGCACGGGCGCAGCATGGAGCGCGGTCAGCACCTTGCCCAGCATCAATTCGGTGGCGAGATGATCCTCGCTCGAAAAGGAAATCAGATAGTGCAGGTCGATCGCGACTTGCGGTCGCGCGACCAGCTCGCCCGCGGCGTCGCGAGTCGGCAGATCGGCGTTGCGCAGCTGGGCGTTGGGGACGAGGTGATAGAGGTACAGATTGACCTCCTTCTCTCCCGGCGTCGGCGCTTGCGGCGGCCCGACCCGGACGACCACGCCGGGCGCGACGTCCTGCACCGCGGCCTGGACGATGTCGTGCAGCGCCGCCGTGACGAACGCGATGGTGAAATGGTCGCTCACGGCCAGCGCTCGATATGCGTGGTGCGATCGGGGGCGGGTGCGGTGCGCGGCGCGCGACGTGGCGCGCGGTGGGCGGGAACGCGCAGGCGCATGCGCGACCCCACGGGCATCGCGCGGGCGCTCCAGATTATCGGCGTCGAGGCGACCATGCGGCCCAGCTGCGGCACGGGACGGAGATCGCCCCGGCCGCCCATGGCATGTCCGGCGAGTGCGGCGAACACATCCATCTCCGGGCTACTCGATGGCGTCGAGATAATATTGCCGCCGCGCCTGGCTCATCTCCAGGATCGCGGCCTCGCTCCAGCCATAGGCATGCGCGAGCGTCACGACATCCTCCAGGATGGTGCGCGCGCGGCGCTCGATTTCCGCCCACAGGAACGGCACGACTTCGAGCGAGGCGTTCCAGACGTGGTCGCACGCCGCGCAGGCCAGCGGGATCGCCAGCTGCGCCAGCGCATCTTTCTCGGCGACTGCCGCGCCCAGCGCCTCCAGCACCGATTCGGGCAAGTCGGCGGGCGCGATCGTCGCGCCCGCTACCGTCGCGCCAATCACCGCACGCTCGGCCAGCGTCCGGCGGACGCGCAGAGGGTCGCCGCTGACCGCCGCGGCCAGATCCTGGCTGGTCATCAACCGGTAATGGAGCCGATAGCCCTCGATCTCGATGTCGAACTCGCGCTGCGGCGGGGGGACGTAGCCGGCGAGCAATTCATCGATCCGCTGTTCGAACTCGAGCGGCTCGCCGCACGACGAGCAATTGACCAAGGCGCGCATGACCGGACCGATCGTCGCCTCGCGCAGCTCGAGCAGCCGCGCGTTGCGCTCGCCGATGCTGAGCGTGGACAGATCGCCCAGGGTGCTGCCCGGCGTAGCGCGCGCCAGTGCGACCAGCGCCTTGTTCCAGTCCGGGCGCGATTCGCCCGTTTCCCACACGGCGACGATATCGGCCGGCGCCAGCGCGGTCATGATGCAGGGTCCGAACTCACCTGCAACGCGGTCGTGACGGAGCCGATTTTGGTGTCAGGCAAGAAGCAAGGAGGGAGCGATGCTGAAGCATCGTGACCGACGCGGCGACGCCGCCCGGCGCCAAAATCGGCCCGCCGCTTCGCGGTCGCCCGTGGAAAACCGCCGAGCGGCGTCGCTTGCTTGCGCGTAGCCCCGGCTACGCGACTGCGCTGCGCTTCTTGTCGGCGGCTTTCCACGGGCGATCACGATCCTCGTTGCAGGTGAGTTCGGACCCTCAGCTCGCGGGCAATGTGTAGCTGGGCTCGGCCGGCTCGGTGACCGAGGTGTCGCGTTCCCAGCCTTCGTTCTCGAGCTTGAGTGTCATGATCGCAACCGCGTTGCCGTTCGCGTCCATTTCCGGCAGCGCGACGAACTCCGACGGCCAGCAACGGTAGATGTTGTACGCGATCACCTTCTGCCCGGCCTCGTTATAGACTTCGAGGATGATGTCCTTGCGGAAATCCTGCAGCGAGACGTCCTGATTGCCGGTGCCGCCCTGCTGATCGTCGATCGTCGAATTGTGGTAATCCCAGACCTTGTTGGCCCATTGCTCGAACGCGACGTCGTGCGTCACGCCGCGCTCCAGCGTGATCGCGGCAAATTCGCTTTGCCCTGGCATCCGGCGCGGGGTCGTCGGGTCGCCGCCGGCGCGGTGCGTGATGACCTGGGTCGTGCGCGTGAGCGCGCTGACCTTCGACACGCCCGCGACGTATTTGCCGTCCCACTTCAGCCGGAATTTGAAATTCCGGTAGGGATCGTAGCGATACGTCGCCTTGGGAAATTCGGTGTTGCTCGGCATGGTTCACCCAATCCTTTGCGCGGTCAGTTCGGCTTGCCGCCGGCGAGTTGCTGTATCTGGAGGACGACGAATTCGGCCGGCTTGACCGGCGCGATCTTGACCAGGATGTTGACGATGCCGTTGTCGATATCGTCCTGCGTCGTGGTCGTCGCGTCGCACGTCACCGCATAGTCGTAGAACGCGCCCTGCCGCGCGAGATCGGCGAGGAAACTGCCGACGCTCAGCCGCAGCGACGACCACAACGGCTCGGCATTGGGCTCGAACACCGCCCAGCGCGTGTTCTGGAGCAGCGTGTCCTCGATGAACAAGGTCAGGCGGCGGACCGGCAGATATTTGTAATCGTCCTCGAACTGGTCGGCACCGCGTAGTGTCCGCGACCCCCACACGACCGGGCCGATGATCGGGAAGCTGCGCAGGCAGTTGATTCCGAGCGGGTTGAGCTGGCCGTTCTCGTTGTCGGTCAGATTGACCTCGAGCCCGATCACATTGGCGAGCCCGGCATCCTGCCCGGCCGGTGCTTTCCACACGCCGCGGCCGATATCGGTGGCGGCGATCACCCCGGCGATCGCACCGCACGGTGCGAACAAGGCCGGACGCGACTTCATCAGGATATCTTCTTTCCAGATGCGCGGGAAATAGACCGCGGCGTTGCGCGCGACTTCGATCCCGGCGGCGTTCTCACCGGTGATGCCGACCTGTTCGGGGTCGATCGCCGACAGCTGGCCCTGTTCGGCCTTGTTCTTCCACGCGACCGGCGGATCGACGATGTAGATCGCGCGGCGATCGGTGCAGTAGCTCGCCGCCGCCTGGCGCACGACCGGGTCGAGATCCTGCTCGCTCTCGGGCACGTCGGGCAGGATGCGGCGGTCGGGCGGGATGCACAGCAAGCTGAACAATGCGGCCTTTTCGAGCAGATAGAGGCCGGATTTCGCGCTCTGGTCGCCGAGATAGGTTTCGGTGCTGAGATAGGTGCCTTCGTTGCCGCCGATGCCCTTGGCGCTGGCACCGTCGGCGGGTGGGATCGCCGACAGCCGGTCGATGCGCGCCAGGTTCGACGCGCTGGTCAGCACGCGGTCGATGCGGTTGGGGAAATAGGCCGCCTTGCCGGTCGATTTGACCGCGAGGTTGAGGTAGCGCTCGGTCGCGGTGACCTGGCCCCGCGCGTTTTTGAGGGTCAGCGTCAGGTTGAACAGATCGACCGCGGTCAGATCGTATTCGGCGAATTGCTTCGCGGTCGCGTCGCTAATGCCTTGGGTGTCGACTCGCGCGGTCAAGTAGTTGCCCCACTCGCCGGGATTGGCCGCGCTCAGCGCGAGCGGCGGCGCGAAGGTGATCCCGGTCGATGCGCTGAATGCGGAGGCCGCCTCGGGCAGGAAATGGATCGTGCCGTCGGCGCCGATGTAGCGCACCGAATAGACTGTCTCGTCATTGTCGACCTGGAACGTGTCGCCGATGTCGATCGTGCCCGACGACGCGTCGCTGCGCGCGGGCATGAAACTCGTGTCGCCAAGCTTGGGGCCGGTCTTGACCGCGAAGTCGGCTGGCGGCTGGCGGTCGAAGATCGGCGCGCAGCACAGGCAGAAGGTGTCGGGGTCGAGCGGGTCGCCCGACATGCTGACGAAGCTCAGCGTCGTCGGGTTCTTCTTGTCGGCGGGGGTGAAGCCGGTGACGACGTAGACGTCGGGCTTGGTGCCGATGCTGAACTGGTCGCCGACCAGCGCGTCGCCGACACCGTTGATCAGCGTGAGCGTGGCCGCCGACGGCGTCTTGCCGGCGGTAAAGGTTTCGATCTCCCAACCGTCGGGCATCGGCAGCGGCACGGGATCGGCGATGGTCGCTGCGCCGCTGATCGCGCCGGGCTTGGGGTCGAGCGTGACGACGACCTGAAGCGAATCCATATCCTTGCCGCGCACCACCGGTTCGGCGACCGCGACATAGACGGTGTCGTCGCCGGAAAACTGGAATGTGTCGCCCAGCTCCGGAAGCCCGGTACCGCCCTGCAAGGTAACCGCATTGCCCGACACCGTCAGCACCGACCAGCCGCTCGGCGAGGGGCCGTGATCGAACGACAAGGTGGCGCATTTACGGAACGCACGGTCGAGCGCGGGGACGATCGTCACGCTCGCGTCGATCTTCTTGGCCGGATTGGCCTGGGTAAAGCCGGTGACCAGATACGGACGGCTGGTGTCGCCGTTGAGGAACAGCGTCATGCCCAGATCGGGCTCGCCCTCCGACCCGCCGGTCGGCGCGTGGACGACGATCTGCGTCGCGCCCGCAGCGGCGTCGGCGTCGAGCAGCCAGCCTTCGGGCAGGACCGGCGGCGGCCCGGGGAACTTCAGCCGCGCGACGCCATCGCCGTCATTGGGCTCGAACAGCCGCGCGATGATCGCCTGCGACCCGCCATTGGCGAAGAAATCTTGCACCGCATAGCTCAGCGGATAATCGAACTTCAGCCCGCCGAACGCGCGCTGGAAATCGCCGAAGTTGAAGATCGTCACCGGTGCGTCGGCCGCGCCGATCGGCGCACGCCCGACAAAGGCGGCGATGTTGGTGGCGACCGGCGTGATCGTGTGCTGCCCGCTGGGCAGTTCTTCGACATAGACGCCCGGATAGGTCACTTCGATCGGCATGAGCGTTCCTCTTCGAACCATCCGACCCGCCATTCGGTTGCGGGGCCGGGTCCATGGTTGTTGCCTGGGGGGCGGGTCGGTATGCCGTCAGCCAACGCCGTTGGCCTGTTCGGCTCCCTGCCAGAATGTCTGCGCCGCCGTGGTCTGGTCGGTCATCAGGGTGCTGGTCGCCGCCGCGATCGATCCGCGGAACGTGGCGTGCGCGGCGAGCAGGTTTCCGGCCTCCGCCGCCAGCGCCGTCGCGGCACTCGCCGCGCTCACCTCGTAGGCCTGGACCGCGGCATCGACCTCTTCGGCCATCGTGTAGAACAGATACAAGCTGCGGCTGTTGGAGTCGGTATGCTTCAGTGCATAGCTGTCCTTCGTCGCCTTGACCGCTGCCGTTACCGCGAGATGGGCGGTATTCATCGCGAAATGGTACTGGCTGACCGCCTGCTTCCAATTGTTGAGCTCGCCCTCCAATGCCGCGACCGCTGCCGACTGGGCATTGTCATAGCGGATGTCCGCCTTGGCGAGGTCGAGCTTCTGCTGCGTCAGGAAGGGACCGATCTGCGGGTCCGCGTGACGATGATTGTGGTCCGGCACCGGTTGCGGCGGCTGCGGCGTCAGCTTCTCGCGCAGTTTTTGCACGTCCGCCTGGATATCGCCGGCCGCCTTTTTTAGATCGAGCCCGGTCACGACCGCAGTTGCCTGCATCAGCGCCGCCAGAGCGGGATCCTTCGGGACCGTCGATGGCGCCGGCTTCGCCTCTGCGACCGGTGCATTCTTATTGGAGACCTGCTTGTCTGACATCGCCATCCCGCTCCCGAACAAGGTATCAATTGAATACCTTATGGTCGCTGATGAGTAGGCCGAGAGTCAATGAGGCGATATATATCCGAAATCGAAAGACACGTAATGTAACTTATCTTAGCGGGTAGCTCTATCAGTCACGATCATTATCCCCGGTGCTATAATATAATATAGTTAATACACCCCAATCAAGGTTAACAACGAAATAACTGTTTTTTGTCTAAAGTCTCAAAATGGGAATTGTGCATCGTTTCTTGCGCGAATGTTAACGTTATAGGTTATTCGGTAGCGTAACGATCGCTTATCCGATCGAACGTTACGCCGTTATTCGGATCTCGAAGGTCAAGCGCCGGGCCGCGGCCCTGACCAAATTCCCGGCTCGTTTCCGCATGATGCGCTGATCGCTCCGCGTCGCTGCGTGGATTAAATTGACGCACGAGCGGAGCCTTTTCACGCGGATCGCTTTATCAGCGTTGCGTGAAAGGCCGAGCCCGCCTTTACAGCAGCGCGAAGGTGGCGGGTCCGTTGCCCCACGTTTCGTGGATCATTGCTCCGTGCGACGGCATGCTCAGCGCATCGATCAGCATGTGCTGCACATCGACCTTGTCGATGTGGAACGGCGCCTGGCCGCTGGCGGTGATGACGTCGCCCGACTGGATCTGGGCTGAGAGCACGCCGCTCAGCGTGACCGTCTCGCCATTGCCCAGGTCGATCACTGCATTGCCGCCGACATCGTGCGTTGCCGCCTGGAATGTCGTGAAATCGGCGAAATAGGCGGTCAGGTCGAGCCGGTCGGTGCCGCTGGCGAAGTCGCCGACCGTGTCGTGGCCAACCCCGGTGCCGGCGAAGACGAACACGTCCGCGCCGCCGCCGCCGGTCAGCGTCTCGTCGCCGCTGCCGCCGGTCAGATGGTTGGTCCCGGCGTTGCCGACGATCAGCGTGGTGTGGCTGTTGCCGGTCAGGTCGATCGCGGTCGTCGCACTGTCGTCGATCGTGCGCAGCGTTTCGATCGAGGCGTCGGATGCGAGCGTGTAGCTGACCGCCGCCTTGACGATATCGCTGCCGTTGCCGTCATTCTCGACGATCCGGTCGGTCGCGTCGCGCACGATATAGGTGTCGTTGCCCGCCGCGCCGCGCAGCACGTCGCCGCCGCCACCGCCGTCGAGCACGTTGTCGCCGCTATTGCCGACCAGCTTCTGCGCCTCGGCGTTACCCGTGCCGTTGATATTGTCGGTGCCGGACAGGCGGAGCAGCTCGACGCTCGACCCCGCGGCCAGCGTGTAGCTGACCGTAGACTTGACGATGTCGATCCCTTCGCCCGCATTCTCGATCACCACATCGTCGGCGCTGTCGACGGTGTAGGTGTCGTTGCCGTCGCCGCCACGCATCGTGTCGGTGCCGCCATTGCCGTCGATCGTGTTGTCGCCGCTGTTGCCGACCAGCACGTTGTTGCCCGTGCTGCCGGTGGCGTCGATGTTGGCGGTGCCGGTGAGCGTCAAGTTCTCGACATTGGGCGCGTTGACCAGCGAGTAGGTGATCGAGCTGTTGATCGTGTCGGTGCCGCCATTGGCATTTTCGTAGACATGATCGTTGACGTTATCGATCGTGTAGGTGTCGTCGCCGTTGGTGCCGAAGAAGCTGTCGCCGCCCGAATTGCCGAGGTGGAACAGCACGACTTGCGGGTCATGGTCGGTCGGTCGCGTGTCGCCGAACTGCGAATTGAGGTGGACCGCGTCGTAGTTGCTCGCCACCGCCAGCAAGTTCGCGCTAACCAGGATGTTGTCGATCTGCTGCGCGTTGCCGTCGAATAGATACGAATAGCGCTCCTCGGGGCTGAGCAGATAATTGACGTTGGTCAGCATCCCGCCTTGGGAGTGATCGGTCAGCTGGGTCTGCGCCTGCTCGAAGTAAAAGCCGTTCCAGTCGCCGAGCACCGCGATGTTGAGGTTCGGGTTATCGGCGAGGTGCGCGTTGACATAGGCCTTCACCCCGGCCGCCTGCGCGGTGCGTTGCGCATCGCCGGCGTCGCCGGCGGGCTGGTCGTTGCCGCGCAAGGGTTCGCTGCCGCCGCGCGAGGTCGCATGAACGTCGATCGTGGTGATCGTCTGGCCGTTGAACAGCCAGCTCGCGACCAGCGGGTTGCGGCTGCCGCTATACGCGGAACCCGTGATCAGCTCGGCCGAGCCGGCGACGTACTGGACCCGATCGAGATTGTAGAAATAGCCGTTGCGGATGTTGCCGTTGGGCTCGCCCCCGGTCGAATTGGCGACGGTCGGCGCGATCTCGACATAGCCGTAATGCATGCCGGTCAGCGCGAAGATCGCGTCGATGATCCCTTGCGCGTTGCTCACGCCCGACAGATCGGTGCCGCTGCCCGCGCCGTCGGCATCCTGGACTTCCTGCACCGCCAGAATGTCCGGCGCGCGCAGATTGTAGACGATGTCGCTCGCCAGAATGTCGTACTTGTGGTCCGACGCGTCGAGATTTTCGAGATTGTAGGTGGCGAGCGACAGATAGTCGCTGTTGCTCTGGAGCGTCGTCGTCTCGCGCGTCAGCGTGACGTCGTTGGTGATCGTGACCGGGGCGGTGACGACGACATTGTAATTGTCGAACGCGTAATTGACGATGCCGGTGATGCTGCTGAGCTGATCGCCAACGGTGTAGGTCGGGTGGTATCCGGTATAGACGCCGCTATCGCCGATGACCTGGATCATCTCCGGATTGTAGTCGACCGTGCCGTCGCCGTTGGGCGAGATCGTGATCCCGCCGCGGTCGTTCATCCCCGTCGCGCCCGAGCCGTGCGAGGCGACGACGAAGGTGTCGCCGAAGCTGTCGGTGTTCGACACCGCCTGCGGCGCGTCGATCGTGACGCGCATGCCCTCGAGCGATTCCCAGAAGTCGAGCCCGTCGTGCACCGGGTCGTACGTCGTCAAATGATCGTCATCGAGGACTTGGCTCGGGGGCAGGATGCCGCCGGGCACGTTGCCGATGACGATCGCGGCGGGCAGCGCATTGTTATGGCTGTCGATGGTCACGACCGGCGAATTGAGCTCGGTCATCGTCAGGCCCTGCGCGTCGCCGGCGAATTCGGTGACGGTGCCGCCGACCGTGACGCCGTCGCCGACCACGACGGTCGGTGCGGTGCTGGTGAAGACGAAGATCGCGTCGGAGGTCGCGGCATCGCCGTCGCCGACCGCCGACTGCAGGTAGAAGCCATTGGTATCGACCGCGGTGACGATGCCCGTCGTCTGGACCGGCTGGCCGACATAGGCGGAGGTGTGGCCGGCGCCCTGGATCTGGCTGATCGTCAGCGTCACGAAATCGTCGTTGAGGATCGTGCCGACCGCAGCACCATCGGTGATCGCGATGTTGCCGGTCGGGTTGCTGAGCGTCAGCGACAGCGTTTCGTTGGCCTCGCCGACCGTGTCGCCGACCACCGGCACCGTGACGGTCGCGCTGTGCGCGCCGACCGCGAAGGTGATGGTGCCGGTCAGCACCGCGCCCGCGCCGATATCGTCGCTGGTCGCGGTGCCGTCGAGGTTGACCGAATAATCGACCGTCGCGCTCGAGCCGAGTCCACCCGCGCGATAGACCGTGAAGGTCAGGTTGGCGGTGCCCGAATTGCCTTCCACCACCGATGCGTCGGCGACGCGGATCTGCCCGGTCGCATTGTCGGCGATAATGATCTGGTTGGTGTTCAGCGAGCCGAAGCTGCTGGTGGCGTCCGATTGCCAGGTGAAGTCGGCATAGCTCGCGCCGCTGCCGATCAGCTGGAGCGATTGGCCGAGCGCCCCGCTGCCGTCTTCGGACACGCCGATATCGGTGCTCGTCACACCTGCCGCCGGGGTGCCGGCGGCGGCGGTGAAGACGCCCTCGTACGACAATAACTGGATCACCGTGCCGTCGGGCGCAATCAGCGCGACGCCGTCGGCGATGCCGTTCTGGATGCCGTTGGCTGGGTAGCTGAACGACAGCGCGCCATAGCCCGACCCGCCTTCGTTATCGATCACCCCGGTCAGGCTGGTCGTCATGTACGTCGGCGCGGCGCCCGGCGTGTTGCTGCCGTTGTAGAACACCAGCTTGTAATTGGTCAGGTCGGTGCCCGCGACCCCGGCGATTTCGATCGCCTCGCCGGCGTCGGTGCCGGCATTATCGTAGTGGATCTCGTTGATATAGACGTTAGCCGGCGGCGGGATCGGATCGTCGTTGGTGATCGTGCCGGTGCCGGTCGCGGTGCCGAGCGAGGCGCCGCCGGTTGGCGCGCTGAGCGTGACGGTGAAGGTCTCGTCGGGTTCGTAGGTGGTGTCGCCATGGATAGGCACATGAATCTGCGCGGTGGTCGCGCCGTCGGCGAAGGTCACCGTTCCCGTAGCGACGAAGCCCGCGCCGAAATCGCTCGCATTGGTGGTGCTGTTGGCGATCGTATAGGTCGCGGAGACCGCGCCGACGCTGCCGTTCGCGCGCGTGACGGTGAACACCGCGTCGGTGTCGCCGCTATTGCCCTCCGCCACCGTGACGTTGCCGATGCTCAGCGTCCCCGCCGGCGCGGCGTCGTCGTTGGTGATCGTGCCGGTCGCGGTCGAGTGACCGCCGAGCGTGGCGCCGCCGGTCGGCGCGCTGAGCGCGACCGAGAAGGTCTCGTTGGGCTCGTAGGTCGTGTCGCCGGCGATCGGCACGTGGATCTGCGCGGTGGTCGCGCCGTCGGCAAAATTGACCGTGCCGGTCGCGACGAAGCCCGTGCCGAAATCGCCAGCATCGGTCGTGCCGTTGGTGATCGTATAGGCCGCCGAAATCGCGCCCGTGCTGCCGCCGGCGCGAGTCACGGTGAACACCATGTCGGTATCGCCGCTATTCCCTTCGGCTACCGCCATGTCGGCGATCGTCAGGCTGCCGGGCGTGGCGACTGCGGCATTCGCCTTGATCGAGAAATTGTCGATCGCGAGACCATCGTCGGACCCCGTTGCATCCTGGTCCACCCAGCGCACCCAGAAAGTGGCGCCGGCTGCGATATTGAGGCCGGAGATGATCGCGTTGATCCCGGCCACGCGGTTAGCGGCCGCGTTGCCGTCGAGTGCGCCGGCCGTGCCGGTGGTTATCGGCGAGTTGAAGTCGAGCGTATTGACGTCGATCCACGTCCCTGTGCTGAGGCTGGTAGCGTCGTAGCTGATCTGGAAATCCAGCTTGTCCGGCACGGTTGAATGCACCCCGCCGAACCGCCACTGCTCGCCGTCATAGGTGATCTCGAGCGACCCGATCGCACCGCCGGTATTGTTCGTGAACTGGCTGCCGATGACCGACGCAAGCGTGCCGCTGCGCAACTGGCCGAGTGCGCGCTCGGTGCTTGCCGTTGCGCCATAGCTATAGGTATCGGCGGTGGTGCTGCCGCCGGTATCGACAGCATATTGCCCGTTGTCGCGTGCGCCGCCGAGCGATTCGAGGAAATACCAGCCGTTCGGCATCGTGGTGTTGTTCGAGCTGCCCGCGGTGTTCGACAGCGTGTTGAAGTCCTGCGTGGACGCCGTGCCAAGCGTCGTCAGCGACACACTGCCCGTACCGGCCTGCGCGGCTTGTGTGGGATCGGCCGGCGGCTGGAGATCGCCGGCGAGGGTGGGCGTGTCGAACCGCACTGGCCCGGCATCGGGCGTCACGCCGTAGTTGAGCGGGACGTCATTCTGCAGGTCGAACACGATACGGGACATACTGGCTTCCTTCGCGGCATGGCGGGTCGAACGATAAGAATCGTGCGAATCCAATCCAGTCTGTCGCTAGGCGCTGCCTGTGACAACCATGTTGCGAACCATAGATTGTGGATAACTAATCAGATCACGCCGTACGCCAGCATCGCGTCGGCGACCTTCTTGAACCCCGCGATATTGGCGCCCTTCACGTAATCGACGTAATCGTCGGACACGCGGCCATGGACCAGGCAGCGGTCGTGAATCCCCGCCATGATGTCGAGCAACAGCTGCTGCAGCTCGGCTTCCTTCCACGATCGGCGTTCCGAGTTCTGGCTCATTTCGAGCCCCGACACCGCGACCCCGCCGGCGTTCGATGCCTTGCCCGGCGCGTAGAGGATGCGCGCTGCCTTGAAGACGTGGACCCCCTCCAGGTCGGTCGGCATGTTGGCGCCTTCGGCCACCGCGATACAGCCGTTCGCGACGAGCGTCCGCGCATCCTCGCCGTTGAGCTCGTTCTGCGTCGCGCACGGCAGCGCGACATCGCACGGCACGCCCCACGGCGTCTTGCCGGCGACAAAGCTCGCGCCCTTGAACTCGGCGACATAGTCCTCGATCCGGCCCCGGCGCCTGGTCTTGTGCACCTTGATCCAGTCGATCTTCTCCTGGCCGATGCCGTCGGGATCGTGGATGAACCCGCCCGAATCGCTCAAGGTCAGCACCTTGCCGCCGAGCTGGGTCACCTTCTCCGCGGCATGCGTCGCGACGTTGCCCGATCCGGAGATCACCGCGGTCTTGCCCGCCAGATCCTGCCCGCGCGTCTTGAGCATGTTGGCGAGGAAATAGACCGCGCCATACCCCGTCGCCTCGGGCCGGATCAGCGACCCGCCATATTCGAGCCCCTTGCCGGTCAGCACGCCGGTGAACTGATTGGTGATGCGTTTGTACTGGCCGAACATGTACCCGATCTCGCGCCCGCCGACGCCGATATCCCCCGCCGGCACGTCCACATCGGCGCCGACATGGCGATAGAGCTCGGTCATGAAGCTCTGGCAGAAGCGCATCACTTCGTGGTCGCTCTTGCCCTTGGGGTTGAAGTTCGCGCCGCCCTTGCCGCCGCCCATCGGCAGCCCCGTCAGCGCGTTCTTGAACGTCTGTTCGAACGCCAGGAACTTGAGCACGCTTTCGGTGACGCTGGGGTGAAAGCGCAAGCCGCCCTTATACGGGCCGATCGCATTGTTGTTCTGCACCCGCCAGCCGCGCTGGACGCGGACATTGTGACTGTCGTCCTCCCAGCAGACGCGGAACGAGATGATCCGGTCGGGCTCGGCGATGCGGCGCAGGATCTGATATTCGTGATAATCGGGCTTGTCGGCGATGAAGTCGAAAATGTCCTCGGCGACTTCCTGGACCGCCTGGACGAATTCTGACTGACCTGGATTGCGCCGCCCCACGCCCTCGATGAAATGCGACAGATCGACATGCTCGCTGCTGGCCATTCCGTACTCCCACACGGGTTTGCAATGCGGCGACCACGCTCCGTTCGTCCGGAGTCGCAATCGGGACATAGCAGCATTCGATGCGGCTCGGCAGAGCGGTATCCGCGACGATCCGGAGGACTCGTGAATTGACTTTTGGGGCCCCCACCCGGATCATGCCGGCAAGGCGGCGACCGACCGGCGAACGGGCGCGAAACGAGCGGAGGCTGTGTTGGGGAAGCGCGCCGGAATCGTGGGGTTTTGGCAAGCCGGTTTGCCGGTTATCGCGTTGGCTCTGCTCGTCTTTGCGATCTTCGCGCACCCCAGCGCCGCCTTGTCGACCGCCCCGGCGTCGCCCGCATCCCCGCAATCCACCGCTGGCGGCCCCGTCGGCGTGGCATCGTGCGCGGGATCGACCTGCCATGGCCGCGAGGAGCCGACCGGCGCGGTGGTCCGGCTCGACGAACTCAAATTGTGGCAGGACGAATCCTCCCCCGCCGGCGCGCACAGCCGCGCGTGGCGCGTGCTGGGCGAAGCGCGCGCGCGGGCGATCGCGGCTCGGCTCGGGATCGGCGACCCGCAAAGCGCGCCGACGTGTACCGGTTGTCACGTCGGCACCGCCGCCGCGCGACCCTCGGACGGCGTCGGGTGCGAGGCGTGCCATGGCAATGCTGCGGGCTGGCTGGCGAGCCACTATGCGGTCGGCGGCACGCACGCGAACAATGTCGCGCGCGGCATGCGCGCGCTCGACCAGCCGACGGTGCGCGCCGCGGTCTGCCTCGATTGCCACTACGGCAGCGACAAAGGCGGGCAGTTCGCAGAGCACCGCATCATGGCCGCCGGGCATCCGCGGCTGACGTTCGAGCTCGACCTGTTTTCGACGCTGGAAAAGCATTGGAACGTGGACGGCGATTATGCCGCCCGCAAGAATTCACCGAGCGCCGCGACCTTGTGGATGGTCGGCCAGGCGACCGCGCTCGAACGCTCGCTGAGCCTGTTCTCGAACGACCGCCTGGCCAATCGCGGCGTGTTTCCCGAACTGTATTTCTTCGATTGCCAGAGCTGTCACCGCCGCATCGGCGACGAACCCAGCTACCGTCCTTCAAGCATCAGCAATCCCGGGCGCGGCACCCCACTGGGCACGCCGCCGTTCCAGGACGAGAACATGATCATGCTGGCGGCGGCAGCGCGCGTGCGTTCGCCCGATCTCGCCAACCGGTTCCTGGCCAACAGTCTCGCCTTCCACAACGCGATGACCGTCAGCCGCCCCACCGCGGTCGCCGCTGCGGCGAAGCTGCGCGCCGATGCCCGCGCGCTCGCCGATCGCCTGTCGGGCAGTGGTCCGCGCGAAACGTTCGCGATGATCGCCGCGCTCGCCGACACGGTCACCACGCCGCGCTACACCGATTATGAGGGGAGCGTGCAAGCGGTGATGGCAGTGGATACCTTGCTGTCATCGCTCGCCGATGGCGGCGCGGTGTCGCGCGGCGACGTGGCGCGGATCCGGCCGTCGATCGATCGCGCTTATGCCGCGGTACGCGATCCCAACGCCTATAACCCGGGCGCTTTCCGCACCGCGCTGCGCACCGCGACCAATGCGATCGGTGGACTGCGATGAAGGTGCGGCGCTCGATCGCGATGCTCGCCACCGTCGCGCTGGTGCTCAGCTCGTGCGGTGGTGGCGGATCGAGCGGCGGCGGACCGACCAGCAGCAGCCCGACCCCCACACCGAGCGGCCCGACGAACTACTACACCGCCCCTGCGCAAGTCGCGCTGACGAGCGCGGAGATCGGCACAATCGTCGCGCAGGCGGTGGCTGAAGCGAAAGCGCGCAATCTGCCGTCGGACATCGCCGTGTCGGATCGCGTCGGCAACGTCCTCGCGGTGTTCCATATGACCGGCGCACCCGCGACCGCGACGATCCCGCTCCCCACCAGCGGGATCGGCATGGATGCGCAGGGCGTGACCTTCCCCGCCCCCGCCGGCGCGATCGCCAAGGCGGTGACCGCCGCCTATCTGTCGAGCAGCGGCAACGCCTTCACCACGCGTACCGCATCGCAGATCGTGCAGGAGCATTTTACCCCCGGACCCGGCAGCCTCGGGCTGGAAAGCGGGCCGTTGTTCGGGGTGCAGTTCAGCCAATTGCCGTGCTCCGACCTGTCGGCGCGCTATCAGTCGGCGGGCGGCGTCGGTGCGTTCATCGGGCCGAAGCGATCCCCGCTCGGCCTATCCGCCGATGCCGGGGGCATGCCGCTGTACAAGAACGGTGTCGTCGTCGGCGGGATCGGGGTGATGGGCGACGGGGTGTACAGCTTCGACCCCAACACGCTCGATGTCGATAACGATGCCGAAGAGTTCATCGCGCTCGCCGGCGCGACCGGGTTCACCGCACCATCCTCGATCACCGCCGACCGGATTATCGCCGGGGGCGTGTCGTTGCGTTACCTCGACGCGACCAGCGCGGGGCTTTCAACCAACCCGGCGAGCGCCCCCGGCTTCGCGACGATCAACGGCACGGCAGGCAGTCTCGCCACCGTGCGCGGCTATTACGGCGAAGGCGGCCCGCCCGCGCTCGTCGCGGGACAAGCCTATGGCACCGAAGCCTCGGGCATCCGTGCGGCGACGACCGCCGAGTTCGACAATCTCGACGCGTTCGTCCTGACCGACGGATCGGCGCACAACCGCTTCCCGCTGCGGAGCGGCACCGATGGTGCGGCAGTGGCCAGCCCGCTGACCGCCGCGGAGGCGAAGGCGATCCTGCAAAATGCCTTCACCGTCATGCGCCGCGCGCGCGCCGCGATCCGCCAGCCGCTCGACAGCCGCGCGGAAGTGTCGATCGCCCTGGTCGATACCTACGGCGCCGCGCTCGGGCTGGTGCGATCGCCCGACGCGCCGATCTTCGGCACCGATGTGGCGCTGCAAAAGGCGCGCACCGCCGCGTTCTTTTCGGGGAACAACGCGGGCAGCGACCTGATCGCCAATGCCAGCGCCGACGTGCGCGCGTTCGTGCCGGCGTTCCGCACCTTCCTTGGCGATGCCACTGCGCTGACCGGCAAGACCGCCTTCACCGACCGTGCCAACGGCAACCTCTCACGGCCCTTCTATCCCGATGGTGAGGACGGCAAGCCGCCGGGCCCGCTGTCACGCCCGATCGCACAATTCAGCGCCTTCTCCACCGGGCTGCAATCGGCGCTGATCATCGGCAATATCGGCCAGCACCTCGGCTATATCGGTGGCGCGCCAACCGACACGCCGGCGCGCTGCACGACCCTGCCCGATGCTACTCCGGGTCAGAACCGGTTGCAGAACGGCATCCAGATCTTCCCCGGCTCGGTGCCGGTGTATCGCGGCGGCGTGCTGGTCGGCGGGATCGGCGTGTCGGGCGACGGCGTCGATCAGGACGACATGATCGCGTTCCTCGGGCTCTACAATGCCGGGGTCGAAGTCGGGTCGATCGGCGAGGCGCCGTCGGCGATCCGTGCCGACCAGCTGACGCCGCAGGGGGTGCGGCTGCGCTACGTCAATTGTCCGGTCGCGCCGTTCCTCGACACGGCGGACCAGAACGTCTGCAACGGCAAATGAGGGGTGGCGTGCGGCCCGCGCTGATACTCGCGACCGCCGGGATAGCATTGGCCGCTTCGTCCGCCTGGGCACAGGACGCCGCCACGACCGACGCTGTCCGCACCACCAAGAAACCGCCCAAGGGCTCGGACACGATGACCCCGCCGCCCTCGGCGCAGCTCGAACCGCCGCCGCCCGCGCCCAACGATGACAAGCTACTCGAACCGCAGCCGATGGACCCGCCCGACAGCCTCGACGAGGCGCTGATCCCCGGCCGCCGCCGTCCGGGCGACATTCAGGGTCCGTTGCCGTCCAAGGTCACGCAGTTCAATCCCGGCGCGGTGCGTCCACCACCCGATTCCGCGTTTCCCGGCGACGAATTCCCGCTGCCCGACCGTTGGCGGCTGGCGACGGCGCTCTGCCCGGAGAAGATGTTCCGCGCGATCCAGGCGATCTGCCGTTCGCCGCTCGATCCCTATCGCCAGAGCACGATCAAGGGCGACCGGCCGCTCGACCGCAAGAAAGTGCCGTGGCTGCCGATCCGCGGCGACGATTGGTTCTTCGTGCTGTCGGGCGTGTCGGACACGGTGATCGAGCCGAGATCCTTCCCCACGCCGGTCGGAACGCAAACGACCTCACGCCCCGGCAGCCTCGACAGCTTCGGCCGATCCTCCAGCCTGTTCGCCGCGCAGACCTTCGTCGTCGGATTCTCGCTCTACAAGGGTCAGACCACCTTCAAGCCTCCCGAGATCGAGTATCGGGTCGCGATCGCGTACAACTACAATTACACGCGGGTGAATGAGCGGCGCATCCTGTTCGTCAGCCCATCGAAGCCGCCATACCGTCACGACACGTTCCTGGGCGTCCAAGAGGCGTTCATCGACTATCACATCCGCAACGTCAGCGACCGCTACGATTTCGACTCCGTCCGCATCGGCATCCAGCCGTTCCAGGCCGATTTCCGCGGCTTCCTGTTCAACGACCAGAACCTCGGCATCCGGCTGTTCGGCAATCGCGACAACAACCGTTTCCAGTACAATCTGGCGCTGTTCTGGCGGCTGGAGAAGGATACCAACACCGGGCTCAACGACCTCGGCCAGACGCCGCGGCGCGACTGGATCGCCATCGCCAATCTCTACCGCCAGGATTTCCCGGTGCCCGGCTTCACCAGCCAGATTACCGCCGCGCACGATTTCGACCGCGAGGGACGCGAGTTCTATTACGACAAGAACGGCTTCCCGGTGCGCCCGGCGCTGATCGGCGACCAGCGCGGGCGCGACTATAACATCACCTATCTGGGCTATAACGGCGATGGCCATTTCGGGCGGATCAACCTGACGCTGTCGGCCTATGCCGCGCTCGGCAGCGACCGCAACAGCATCTTCACCTCACGACCCGCCAAGGTCCGCGCCTTCTTCCTCGCCGCCGAGCCGAGCTACGACATGGACTGGGCGCGGTTCCGGCTGTCGTTCCTCTACGCGAGCGGCGACAAGAACCCGTACGACAACAAAGAGACCGGCTACGACGCCATCCTCGAAAACCCGATCTTCGCCGGGGCCGACACGAGCTACTGGATCCGCCAGTCGATCCCGTTCGCCGGCGGCGGGCGCGCAATCGGGGTCAACGGGCGCAACGGCGTGCTCGCCGATCTGCGATCGTCGAAGGACGAGGGGCAGTCGAACTTCAACAATCCGGGGACGATGCTGATCGGCGCGGGCGCGGATTTCGACCTGACCACGGCGATCCGCGTGTCGGCCAACGTCAACCGGCTGTCGTTCGCCGACACCGCGGTGCTCAAGGCGCTGCGCAACGAGGGCAGCATCCCGCGGTCGATCGGGATGGACTATTCGGTGTCGGCGATCTGGCGCCCGCGCACGACGCAGAATATCGTGTTCCGCGCCTCTGCCGCGATGCTCCAGGCGGGCGGCGGGTTCCGCGATCTGTTCACCCAATCCAACGGCAGCGGGCGCTATTTTTCGGTGCTCGCCAATGCGATATTGACCTACTGATGCGGGGACTGCGCTTCCTTCTCGTTCTGGCGGCGACCGGCATGGCGCTGGCGACGGGGAGCAGCGCGCTGCTCGCCAAGAGCGAGGGCGGCGGCGCGGTCAAGCGCAGCTACGTCGCTTACCCCTCCGCCCCGGCCAGCGAAACGCCGGACGAGGCCAAGGCCAAGAGCGCGGGCTGCCAAAGCTGCCACACATCCACCGACGAAACGTCGATGCACCCGACCAAGGCGGTGGTGCTGGGCTGCGCCGATTGCCATGGCGGCGACCCGACCGCGGCGATCGTGCCCGGTACATCGCCGACCGACCCGCGCTACGTCGCGATACGCGACAAGGCGCACGTCCTGCCGCGCTATCCCAAGGCGTGGAACTGGCCCAACCCGGCCAACCCGCAGCGCAGCTACACCTTGCTCAACAAGGAAGCGCCCGAATACATCCGCTTCGTCAACCCGTCCGACTTCCGTGTCGCGCGCGAGGCATGCGGCGCGTGTCATTTGTCGATCGTCCAGGCCAACGAACGCTCGCTGATGGCGACCGGCACGATGCTGTGGGGCGGCGCGAGCTACAATAATGGCGTCCAGCCGTTCAAGAACTATATCTTCGGCGAAGCCTTCACGCGCGACGGGAAACCCGCGAAATTACTATCGCCGGGACAGCCTGTCGGCACCGTGACCAATGCCCAAAAGGCGCGCGGCGCGCTGCCCCAGCTCTACCCGCTGCCGACCTGGGAAGTGATGCCGCCCGGCGACGTGTTCCGCGTGTTCGAACGCGGCGGGCGGATCAACGGCACGCAATTCGCGGAGGTCGGCTTGCCCAACCCGAGTGGCAGCATCCAGAAGCTCGACGAGCCCGGCCGTCCCGATCTGCGCCAGTCGAACCGTGGCCCCGGCACGGGCCTGCGCATCGCGATTCCGGTGCTCAACATCAACAAGACGCGGTTGAACGACCCCTACACCTGGATGATCGGCACCAACGACCAGCCGGGCGATTACCGCCAGTCGGGCTGCTCGTCGTGCCATGTCGTCTACGCCAACGACCGCGATCCCAAGCACAGCCTGGTCTATGCGCAGTACGGCCGCGACGGGCAGACCGCGACCGCCGATCCGACCATAAACGGGCGGATCCAGCCCTTCCCCGGCGGCAGCGAGAAGGAGCCGGGCCACCCGATCAAGCACAGTTTCACCCGCGCAATCCCGACGGCGCAGTGCATGACGTGCCACATGCACCAGCCCAACGTGTTCCTGAATTCGTACCTCGGCTACACGATGTGGGACTACGAAACCGCCGCGCCGCAAATGTGGCCGGGGAAGCAGAAATACCCGACCGCGAAGGACGTCCGGACGGTCAACGAGCGCAACCCCGAGGGCGCCGCGCCGCGTGGCAATTGGGGCAACGTCGATTTCCTCCGCCGCGTCGTCGATGACGTGAACCCGGTCGCGACCGATACACAATTTGCCGACTATCACGGCCATGGCTGGAATTTCCGCGCGGTTTATTCGCGCGACCGTGAGGGCAATCTGCTCGACGCGCAGGGCAAGATCATCTGGCCCGACGATCCCGAGAAATTCCGCAAGAACGGCATGGGCATGTTCGCGCCGGTCGGCGATCAACTCGGCAAGGCGGTGCACCTGATGGATATCCATGCCGAAAAAGGCATGCAGTGCGCCGATTGCCACTTCGCGCAGGACAGCCACGGCAACGGCCTGATTTACGGTGAGGTGGCGAACGCGATCGAGATCGGGTGCCAGGATTGCCACGGCACCGCCGACGCCTTCCCGACGCTGCTGACATCCGGCCCCGCCGCGCCGCCCAAGGGCCACGACCTCAGCCTGCTGCGTAATCCCGACGGCGAGCGCCGCTTCGAATGGCGCACCGACGACAATGGCGAGCGCATGCTGGTCCAGCGGTCAGTGGTTGATCCGAAATTGTGGTGGCGCGTCAGCCTGGTCAAGGAAACGGTCAGCCGCGACAGCAAATATTTCAACGCCGCGGCGGCGCGCGCCAAATTGATGTCGACCAGCGGTCCCAACACGGGGAGTTTCGCGTGGGGTACCGGCGTGCCGCAATCGATGCGCGCGCACGATCCGAGCAAGATGACCTGCTACACCTGCCACCTGTCCTGGACGCCGTCGTGCGGCGGGTGCCATTTGCCGATCGAGGCCAACTGGAAATCCAAGACGCAAATCTACGAGGGCGAGGAAACGCGCAATTTCGCGACCTACAACCCCCAGGTCGCGCGTGACGACATGTTCCAGCTCGGCATTCATATGACGACCAAGGGCAATTCGATCGCCCCGGTGCGCAGTTCCTCCGCGCTGATGCTGTCGTCGACCAACGTCAACCGCGAGCGGATCTACAGCCAGCAGCCGCCAATCTCCTCGATCGGTTTCTCGAGCCAGGCATTCGCGCCGCATTTCCCCCACACGGTGCGCACCACCGAGACCAAGAAGTGCACCGACTGCCACCTGTCGGCCGCCAACGACAATAACGCGATCATGGCGCAATTGCTGCTACAGGGGACCAATTTCGTCAATTTCGTCGGGCTCAATGCGTGGGTCGGGCTGGAGGGCGGGATCGAGGCGGTGCGCGTCACCGAATGGTCCGAGCCGCAGGCGGTGTTCGGGTCGTACCTCCAACGCTACGCCTATCCCGATTATTTCCGGCTGCATGTCGATCGCAACAAGCGCGAGCTGGTCGACTGGACGCGCGGGCCGATCAAGCTGTCGAACGACGCCAGCCCCCCCGAGGTGATCGGAAACGTCGCGCGCGGCACCGACGGCGCGGCGCGGTGCCTGCAATTGCGCGGCGAGTATATGTTCGTGGCGGAGGGCAAGGGCGGTTTCCGCGCGTACGATGTCGCGTCGATCGCCAACAAGGGGGTGTCGGACAAGATCCTGACCGCGCCCGTCTCGCCGCTCGGGCAGGACACGCAGGTCAAGACGACCAACGCGACGTGCATGGCGCTGCCGACCGACCAGCCGATCTCGCCCTTGCGCAACACCCCCGCGATGCGCGCGGCGAACCAGGAACAGGGGTTCGCGCCGATCTATCACTATGCCGCAATCACCGACTCGGTCGAGGGGCTGATCCTGGTCAATGTCGACACGCTGGCCGACGGCGAGCCGCGCAACAATTTCCTCAAGCGCGCGGTCACCTGGAACCCGAACAATGTGCTCAAGGGCGCGCGGCACATCACGCTGGCCGGCAATTACGCCTATATCGCCGCCGATGCCGGGGTGGCGGTGGTCGACCTCGCCGACCCGCTGCGGCCGCGGATGACCGCGATGATCCATGTCCCCGGCCCGCGCGCGACCGCGCTGCAGTTCCGTTATTTGTGGGTGACGACGTCGCGCGGGCTGGAGGTGTTCGACGTGACGCGACTCGACCGCCCGGTTGCGATACCCGGCGCGGTCGTGCCGTTGGCCGATGCGCGCCGCGTCTATGTCGCGCGGACCTATGCCTATGTCGCGGCGGGCAAGGACGGACTGGTAATCGTCAACGTCACCAATCCGGAAGTGCCGGTCGTTTACCAGCGCGTGACCTTCGGCGGGGAGGTCAACGACACACAGGACGTCGTGATCGGATCGACCAACGCGTCGCTGTTCGCTTATGTCGCCGACGGGCGGAACGGGTTGAAGGTGCTCCAGCTCACCTCGCCGTCGAGCCAGCCCAATTTCTACGGCTTCTCGCCTGCGCCCAAACCCGAACTGATCGCCTGGGCGCGCACACCCTCGCCCGCGCTGGCGCTATCGAAGGGCTTGGATCGTGACCGCGCGGTGGATGAGACCGGCGGGCAGATCGCGGTGTTCGGCCGGCTCGGCTCGCGCCCGTTCACGCGCGCGGAGATGGAACGCTTCTTCCTCAACCGGCAGGGTGTGCCGTGGAAAGTCGATGACGGCCCGCATCTGGAGGACTGGGTGGGCCGCTAACGCAAATTCTGACTGCGGTTGAACGAAATGGGCGCGGCGTGGATCGATCAGGATATGACCCGCGCGTCACAAAGACGAATCACAGCAAGGCCTATGGCGTAGGCGCGCGAATAGAATGAATCGGTCCAAACCGGATATTTTATCGTAGTGCATGAACTGCAGAAACGTGGTTCGTTGCCGCGAGCGTCAATCCTTTGCGTCGGCAAATTTCAGAATCTGTAAGCTTTGACTATCCGAAACGAACTCCAAGCGGGCAAACAGATCGAATAGGTAATCTAGATAGGGCAGGCGATGGCCGAATATCTTGATGCAGACCTGCACAACCTGTTGCTGTGGTCAGGCGTCGGCGGTATTATCGTCCCCACGCTATGTTATTCGCTCCGTCGCTTCTGGGATCGAGCCGGAAGAAATGGCTCTGATTCTTCAGACCGCGAGCGCCGCCGAACGCTCCCCGCCGATCAATTGCAGGGTATCGAGGGGGTCGGCCCCCAAATTGCCGGGCTACTGGCGGGAGCTGGCCTCACGCGCTTCGAGGATGTCGCCGCAAAAACCCCGGATGAGCTTCAAGACATCCTTACCAAAGCCGGGCCGTCATTCGAGCTCGCCGATCCAGCGACGTGGCCGGAGCAAGCGAGGCTGATCGCTGCCGGAGATATCGAAGGTTTCCTCAAGCTTGCCATCAAATTGACGGCGGGCGTGACCGTTTTGGAGAATATTACCGGAATCGGTGCGGCGCTGAGCGAGCGGTTGCGGCTTGGCGGCATCAACACAGTCGCCAAGCTGGCCCGAAGTTCGGTCGACAAGGTTGAGGAGATGCTGACCGCATCGGGCACTGTCCCGGCCGCAGGCGACATCGCCGCTTGGATTGATGAGGCACGTAACTTTTCAGCAGGTAATCGCCGGGCTCTCTCCGAGCTGGCGGGCAATCTCCAGCGCGCATCCTTGCCCGCAGCCGCGGCCGCCGCCCTCGCAGGGCCGGCGAATACTCCTGCCCCTGGCCACGATCCCGGCATGAGCGCTGATCCTACACGATGGCCAACGGGCAACGCCGCACTCATTTGTTCAGCGACAATCGGAGCGCTGCTCATCCTGCTTTCAATTCCCGTTCCGTCGCGTGAGGCCTTGAAGATCGTCGAAAAGGTGAAGCGGTTCGAACGGGATTGCTCGCTCTCCGGGACCACCACTTTCCCGGCCAGCGCGCTTTTCTTCAAAGGCAGCTCTGAGTTAAAACCGGATGGTGAAGCGATCATCCAGAAATACGTTGGCGACCGCAAAGTAGAAGCGAGCCAGCGCCAGGACTTGCCCGACACGATCGTGGTGTTCGGCTATGCGAGCGAAGAAGGTTCGATAATCTACAATCAGCAGCTTTCCGACCGACGTGCACGAACGATCGCCGAACGCTTACGACTGGAGTCGGGCTGGCCCAGCGGCCTGTTCAGGGCCTACGGAAAGGGAAAGTCCGGCGCTCAATCATGCGCGACTAATCCAGATCCCGAAGCCTGCAGGGCGAGCGACCGGAAGGTCGAAGTGCTCGTCGTATACGGCAAGGTCAGCCCTCGATCCGGCAAAATTGACTGCGGCGGCTGGCGTGATGTCACACCAGTCGCCGCCAGCCGCTAGGGCCGCTCGCCGAACACTTTTCGCATCAGGGGCTGCATCGTCTTATCGTAGCTGACGACCGGCTCCTGCCGCTCGACGCGATCGACGTGGCTGATCAACTGGCCGTGCCGCCACAGGTGCAGCGCATAGGCCGGGGGCGTATCGACGATGATCGGGCGGCCGTCGGGGCGGTCAGGGTCGATCGGCGCCAGTTCCAGCGCGGCGACCGGCGCGGTCGGCGGGCAGACGACCACCGGAAACCCGGCAAACTGCCCCGTGATCGAGCGATGGATATGGCCGCTGACCAGTGCGACGATGTTGCCGCGTCCGGCGATCGTATCGGCGAGGCGGCGCACCCAGGGCTCGGCGGGGTCGGTGGTCAGCCAGTCGATCCCCGTTTCGATCGGCGGATGGTGGAGGACGATGATCGTCGGGCGTTCGGGCGCTTCGTCCAGCCGCTCGGCCAGCCACGCCGCGCGTGCGTCGTCGAAGCCGCCGCCGTGGCGCCCCGGTTCGAGCGTATCGAGCACCAGCAGGCGAAGCTCGCCGCAATCGGCGGCATACTGAAAGAATCCGCCCGGCATCGCCAGATCGGGAAACGCGGCGGCGAACCCTTCGCGGGTGTCGTGATTGCCGAGCGCGTAGTGCACCGGGAACGGGCACGCCTCCAGCTTCGCGCGCAGCCGCCGATACGACGCCTCGTCGCCGCGCTCCGTCAAATCGCCGCTGGCGATTAGTGCGTCGGGCGGGGTCGGGAGCGACTTGAGGCGATCGAGCACCGCGTCAAGGCGGCGCGCGTTCATCTCGTCCGGATCGTCGAGAACGAATCCCAAGTGCAGATCCGAAATCTGGGCTATCAGCATTTCGCCCTCCCCCCTTGGCCGCCATCTTGCCCGATCGCAGGGCATGCGGTGCACCGTTCCCGCGATGATAATCGTGACACATCGCGCACGTCGAGCGCACTTGCGGCGCTCGCGCCGTGTCCCCACCGTGACACTGTCGACAGGTTGAAATACCCGGAAGCATCAGAATGCGCGAATCGTTCGTGGTCAGCGCTTGAGCGTGACAGCCGCCGCACGTCGTCGTGGTATGCGCGGCATGGTCGAACCAGCCCTCGCCGATGAAGCGAAGCTGCTCGCGCACCGGCACCACGCGGTAATTGAGCCCGCCGGGGGTGCTCGGTTGCACGATGACGTGGCAGTCGTAGCACGCGCCCTTCGGCGAGAAGATCGCGCGGACCATCGCCGCGCCGCCACCGCCGCCCGAATAGACCGGCGTCGCCCTGATCTCGCCCGGCCGCTGGCGGTCGCTCGGTGCCGAGCCGCCGCCACCGCCGCCCGCCGCGAGAATGTCAGCGATCACTTGTGCGGCATTGCCGTGGCGCAGCGTCCGCACCGTTCCGCCGACGCGGTCGAACGCGAGGCTATGGCATTGCGAACAATTGCGCTCCATCGACACGGGGCGGAAGCGCGCGCCGCTATCGTCGGGCACGTGGCATTCGGTGCACGCAAGCGGCTTGCGCCCCAGCGTCGCTTGCATCCGCGCAACGCCGCTGACTTGCGACAGGTGCAGCGCGTGGGGGAATTTGAGCCCGCTATCCTGTATGCGCGCCGACGGATCGCCGAGCGGAATGCGGGTGAAGCGCGGATAGTCGCCGGGCGTGGTCATCACCGCCGGCCGGAATTGCGGATGCACGCGCCCGAAATCGGCTGCGTCGCCCAGTTTGGTGTCGGGCAGCTTGGTCTTGAGATCGGCATGGCACGCAGCGCACTGGGTTTCCGCCACCGCCGGCATCGCGCCGGGGCCCGAATGCTCGGCATGGCAATCGACACAGCGCCCCGGATCGCGCCCGAACATGTCGGCGATCGCGAGCTTGAGCCCGGCGATACCGTCGGGCTGCGGCTTGGCACGCGCTTGCCGGTCGGCGTCGGCATGCGGGGCGATATCCGTGTGGCAGCTCGTGCACGCGGTATCGGGGACCGCGACGAACGCCTCGACGTGACACGACTTGCAGTTTCGCGTCAGCGACGAGTGCGCGCGCGATAGCGGCCCCGACGACCAGCTCGAGTCGATATGCTTGTAGCCGCTCGCCATCTGCACGTCGGTCAGCTTCGCCGGCGCATGCGTGAACGACCAGATCGGCCAGGCGAGGAAGATCGCAAGGATAAAGAGCGCGAGCGTCCAGGCCATCGGCCGTTTGCCCAGCGCGGTACCGGCGAGCGAAAAGCGTTTGCCCGCATCGTCCGCCCCTTCGAGCTGCGCGCCGTCGCGGGTCACGGCGATCGCGATAATACCCTCTTCCTCGCCTGCCGATATCGCGATGCGGGCCGCGCCGATGCGGATTTCCCCGCCGCGCGCGATGTCGATTTCGCCGTGCTCGGTCGAGCGGCCATCGACGAGCAGCGGGATTGCGGCCAGCGCGTTGACCGCGACACGCGCGACGATGTGGCGAATTTCGGCGTGGTGGAGCGTGACCTCCAAATCGGTCAGATGAATGTCGCTCGCCGGATCGCGGCCGACCGTCAGAACGTCGCCCTCGATCCGCCGCGTGCGGACGATCTCGCGCCCGCTGGCGGCGCGTGAAGTGAGGTGAAGGACGAAGCTCACCGTCGCGTCACCAATAAAAGAACACGGCGACGATATGCGCCGTCAGCGCCGCGATCAGCGCGAAGGTGGTGGGGACATGGACGTAGAGCCAGCCTTCGAGCGCCGCCTTCAGCCGCATGTGACGGCGCATCGTGGTCAGCATCGATGAGCGGCGTTCGAGCAGGCCTACTACTTGCTCGGCATCCGGCCTTTCGCGGCGAAACGCGTCCAGCGCGCTCCGGGTCGCCCCGCGCGGAAACCGCCCGGTCAGCCGACGCCAGAACCCGGCGGCGAACGGATCGTCGTTGAGCGCATCGCGCACCAGCGCCGCGTGATGGCCGTCGAGCGACTGCGCGGCGTCGTGGAGTTGCGCGTCGAGCGTGCGCAACTCGACCACCATCTGCGTCTCGGTGCGCTCCCCGCGATTGTCCGACAGCAAGCGCGGCAACGTCGCGTAGAGGATGATCCCGACGAACCCCGATGCGATCACCAGCATCATCAGCACGTAAGCGAGCGTGTGGACGTTCCAGCCGAACTGGAATCCGGTATGGAGCGTCGCGATCACGACCAGCGCGAGCCCGAGATAGACGTGCGCCGAGGTCCACGCCTTGAGCGACCAGGCGCCGGGCGTCATGGCACGTTTTCTGATCCCTAGCGCGGTCAGCCACAGGATCAGCAGTGCGCCGATCGTGCCGAGAATATAGCCGTACGGGCTCCCGCCGTTGGGCACCGGCCGCGGATCGTCGATCGCGTAGATCAGGATCGCGACGACCACGACGATCGTGGCGATCTTCGCCCAGCGCAGCCGTTTGTGGCGCAGGAAGCCCTCATTCTCGCCGATCCGCGACCTGATCGCTCCCCCGGCCGCCATTCAGCCGGCCTCGCGCTCGAGCTTGGCAACCTTGAGCAGGTCTTCGGGCGCGACCCGTAACGCCGCGCCGGTCGGGCAGGCACGGACGCACGCCGGCCCGCCCGATATCCCCGCGCACATGTCGCACTTGATCGCCTTTTTGGGCGTCTCGACGGTGCGATGTTTGTCCGCCCATTTCTTGCTCGGCTCGCCCGGGCCGGGTCCGCGCCCGAATAGCATCCAGTCGACCAGCCGTGGTTTCTTGGGCGGCGCTCGGTCCATCCGGATCACGCCGTACGGACAGTTGCGCTGGCAATTGCCGCAGCCGATGCACGTCTCGTTGATCGACACCTCGCCATCGGGCCCGCGGCGAATCGCGTTGGGCGGGCAATCGGCCATGCAATGCGGATGCTCGCAGTGTCGGCACGACGTCGGCACGTGGACGTGCGCGTAGGTCCGCCCCGCCTCGCGGTCGAGCCGCGACAGCCCGTCGTGGCTGTCGGCGCACGCTTTCTCGCAATTGTCGCACCCGACGCACAGCTTCTCGTCGATCAGCAGCACGTCGGTCGCCTCGCCTATGCCGTTGTCGATCAAGAAGTTGGCGACCGACGAATACATGTCTACCGCGCCCGAAAACTCGCTCTTGCTCGCCTCGATATGCGCGTTGATCTCCTGCCGCGCCGCCATGTCGGCGCGGGCTTTGGCGGCGAGCGCCGGATTGCCCGCGAGCAGCCGCGCGAAGGCGTCGCCGTCGAGCTTGACCAGTTCGGACTTGATCGCCGCGCGCACCGTCGCGACGCGCGGGCGGGCGTCGATCAGCGCCATCTCGCCGAAATACGACCCGGCCGGCAGATAGTTGAGGAATATCGGTTTGCCGCCGATCTGCTTCTCGACGATCATGCTGCCGACCCGCACGACATAGATGTCGCGGTCGGTGCCGCCTTCCTCGACGATCTTCTGCCCCGCCCGGGCGCGCACGACCTCGGCGGTCGCCAGCACTTCGTCGAGATCGGCGGCGGTCAGCCCCGAGCCGAACAGCTGGAGCAGCTGCCGCTGGATCGAGATGCGGTCGATCGTGCGCTTGGCCGCGGGCACGGTCGCCATCAGCTTGAGCGCGGCGGTGCGCGGGATTTCGACCAGGATCGCGTCTTCGCCCGCGCGCACGGTGGCGCCGCGGCGGCGGCCCGAAATCAGCCCCACCTCGCCGACGATCGAGCCCGTTTCGATGGGGATCGCGCCGCCATCGGCGGTCAGCACCTCGACTGTCCCTTCAGCGATGCCGAACAGCGACGATCCGATCGCGTTCTTCTCGAACACCACCTCGCCTGCGCGGTAGCGCCGCACCTCGGTGTCGAGGATGAATTCGCGCATTTGGAGCGGCGACAGCTCGTTGAGCACGCCGACCCGCTCGCGCAGGAAATCGAGCCATTCGGCGGTCGAACGACTATTGCCCAACGCCGCCAGCCGCTCCTCGACGATCGGCTCGTCGGCGGGCTTCAAGTCGGTGTTGCCGGCGATGAACTCGACCACGTCATGGCCCTGGTTCATGCAATGCTTGATCAGCGGATAGCCGGCGAGCGCCCCGATCACATAGATGCCGGGCGTGCTCGATTCGAATTGCGGGCTGAGCGCGGGAAAAGCCTCGCGGTCGGGGCCGGTGAAATCGACGCCGCAGCTTTCGACGAAGGCGCGCGGCGCGGTCGATCCCATCCGCGCGATCACCCGATCGCAACGCTGACGCACTTGCCCGTCGCGCGTGTCGAGCACGATCTCGTTGCCTTCGATCGCCGCCGGGGTGGTTTCGGTCAGCACCTGGATTCGCCCCGCGTCGCGCGCCGCCATCAGCAGATCGACGTTAGCCGCCTTGGCGCGCGCGAAGTCGGCGCTGCGGTTGAGCAGCGACACGACATTGCCCTGCTCGGCGTCGGCGGCGAGTCCCAGCGCGTTCTCGATTCCCGCATCGCCCGATCCGATCACGACGATATGCTCGTCGACATATTCGGCCGGGTCGTCGAGCTGGTACTGGACCCGGCTCCCGTCGGCGCCTGGCATCCTGACCAGATTGGGGTTGCCCTGGGTGCCGACGGCCAGGATCACCGTTTCGGCGTCGATGGTCGATCCATCGGTAAGCGTAAGCGTGAAGGCGCCTTTCGCTCCCTCGATCTTTTTTACTTCCGCGCCGTAGCGCACATTGACCTTGGCGTCGGTGATCTGGCGGTCCCAAGTGTCGAGCACCGTCTCGCGCTTGCCCGCGTCGAACTCCACGTCCGAGCGGAGCACGAGCCCCCTCGGCGTCGCCATGACGTGCTTGCCCTTCTGGTATTTGAAGATCGTGTCGGACAAATGGTCGGCGCTCTTTTCGAGCAGGACGTGCGGCATCTCCCGCGCGGCGGCGCGCGCCGCGGCGCTCAAGCCCGCAGGCCCCGAGCCGATGATCGCGACCGCGACCCTGTCTGTATCCGCCGACCCCATGCTAGCGTTCCTGCCCCGCCGCGTTACTATCAGTGCGGGAGTTGGGGTGGAAGCAATGGCCGACGATAGCGGTAGGACGATCGGAAGCCTTGGCTGGTTCGCGCTGGCCGGCGCGGCGGCGATCCTGATCGCCGCGATCGGGCTGAGCCGTGGCGGCACCGCGCCGCTGGGCGAGCCCGATCCGGTCGCCAACACCGAAGCGCCCGCCGATCCCGCGGCGGCGATCACGAGTCTCGAGGGGCGGATGCGCGCGCACCCCGACGATGGCGAGGGCTGGAAGTCGCTCGGTTGGTCGTATTTCCAGGTCCAGCGCTACGCCGACGCTGCCGGCGCCTATGCCAAGGCGACCAAGCTGCTGCCCGACAAGGCCGAACTCTGGTCGGCATTCGGTGAGGCGCAGACACTGGCGTCCAATGCAGTCGATCCGATCGCGCACGATGCCTTCGGCAAGGCGCTCGCGATCGATCCCAGGGATTCGCGCGCGCGCTATTTCCTCGCGGTCGAGAAGGACGTGAAGGGCGATCATAAGGGCGCGATCGACGACTGGATCGCTATGCTGCGCGACGGCCCGAAGGACGCCCCCTGGGCGCAATCGGTGCACGATCTGGTCCTCAAGGTCGCGGCCCAGCACAAGATCGACGTCAAGGGCCGGCTGCCCGATGTGGCCCCCGCGCCGGCCTTGGCGGGCGGCGACGACGCGGTGAGCGCCGCGATCCCCGGTCCGACGTCCGAGCAAATGAGCGATGCGGCTGGGCTTGCGCCGGGCCAGCAGAACGCGATGGCGCAGGGCATGGTCGATCGTCTCGCCCAGCGCCTCGCCGCGCAGCCCAACGATTTCGACGGCTGGGTCCGGCTGATGCGCGCGCGCATGGTGTTGCGCGACGCCAAGGGTGCCGCCGACGCGTTGGCGGGCGCAAAGCGTGCCTTCTCGGCCGACAAGGCGACGCTCGCCCGCCTGACCGACGCCGCGCGCGCCCTCGATGTGCCGGGCGCCTGAGCCGGCGATCACGGCTTCGTGCCGTCCGACCAGACATCCTCATTGCCGATGCCGATGACCGGCTCGTCGATCGGCGGCTCGACGCTATAGGGGTCGAGGCCTTCGATGCCGAGCGCGGGGAGGATGATCGGCGGGATGATGCCGTTCACCGCCGACGCCGGACCCGTCCCGCCATTCACCAGACCGATCGTGTCGCGGATGCCGACCAGCGTCTTTGGTATGACGAAATTGCCCGGGCACACGCCCGGAATGATCTTGCAGCCGTTGACCGTCGATTGCGGATCGAACAGCGCGGCCCCTCCGGCGCCGTTGTTCAGCGTGATCCGCGGGATCAGTGGCGCGCCGGTGATGATCGTGCCGTTTGCCAGGAGCTGGCGGCCGTTGATGACGATTCCCACACGCTGGCCGCCCAGCGTCGAGATGGTCACCCCGCCATCGCCCACCGTGAAGCCGCGCCGCGCGGTCAGCAGAGCCGAGACCGCACCGCTATTTTGGATATACAGCCCGGCGGTCACGGAGAAGCGCATCGCGCCGGCGGTCAGATAGCCCTGATCGTTGACCGGTCCGTCATTGACCGCGAGCCGGGCGTTGCGGGCCGACACGTCGGTCGCGGCAGCAATGTCGGTGAGCGCCGCTTGCGACGCGACCGCGACAGTGGCGGCGTTGAGCGTCAGCGTGCCCGCGGGCGCCCCGGTGGTGCTGAGCAGCGCGATCGATCCCGTCCGGGTGATCACCCGGACCGCCGGTCCGGCGTTGAAGGTGAGCGCGTTGGCGGCGGTGGCGCCGGTCAGCGCCACCGCGCCGTTGACGGTGACCGTCCCGGGCGTCGTGATCGAGAAGGTCCCACCGAGATTGACCGGGGCGGCCCCTGCCGCGCCGGTCAGCGCCAAGGCACCGACCGTCGTGTCACCGGGAAGCACGATGGTGATATCGCGCGACTGGACGCGGCCGAGCCCGGCATTGGTTAGCGAATAGCCCGCTCCGCCGACGCCGCCGATGAAGCTCGCCCCGGCGCCGGTATTGGTGAAGCTGACGTTCTGCGTCAGCCCGGCGCCGCCGATCTGCGACGCGCCGCCGATCTGCATCGCCGCCGAGCGGAACGCGATCTGCGGGCTCCGCAGCGTGCCGTTGACCGCAATCGTCTGGCCGGTGGCGTTGATCGCGGTGCCAGCGGTCCCGTTGCCCAAGGTGACCGTGGTGCCCCCGATGACGGTCAGCGTCGTTCCCGCCGTCCCGTTGCCCAGTGTAGCCGTCGAGTCGCCGGTCAGCGTGAGCGCCGTTCCCGCCGTCGCATTGTTGAGCGTGGCGGCAGTCCCCGCGGCGACGTTGAGCGACGTGCCCGCGGTGGCATTGCCGATCGTTGCCGTCGTGCCCGCCGTCGCGTCGGCGCTCGTTCCCGCGCGCAGCGTCGCCGCGTCGATCGTGGTCACGGCGTTGAGCCGGATCGACCGAGTCGCGCCGAGGATCGCGCCGGCGCCGACGGAGATGCTCTGGGCGCGCATGTCGGCGTCGCCGGCATTGACCGTATCGACCGCGCCGGCATTACCGGTGTGCACGAGCGACACCGCGCCGCCGGCGGTGGCTAGGAGCGTGTTGCCGACAGTAAACCCCCCGCCGCCGCTCGCGGCATAGGTCTGGTCGCCGCCTGTAAGAATGGTGGCGTTGCCGGTGACGGCGATGCGGTTGCCCTGAGCGCTGAGCGCGAACGACGATCCGCCCGCGACGACCGCTCCCAACGCGCTGGCGTTGAGGCTCGCGAGACGCATCGCCGGGCTGGCGGCGGTGCTTGTATTGGTCAGCGCGATCTTGCCGCCGTTGCCGCCATTGGCGGACAAAGTCGTATCGCCGAGCGTCATCGATCCGCTGGCGCCGCCCGCATCGGCGGCGGTCAGCGACGCCGTGCCGCCCGAACCGCCCGCATTGCCATCGACCAGCAACGAGGTCGTCCCGGCGCTGAGCGGCGCACCGTTCGCCGCGACCAGGATTGTGCCCCCGGTGCTGCCGACCACGCCGCCGGTCCCCGTACCGCCGCGACCCTGAGCATTGATGGTTAGCGCCTGCGGGCCTGCCAGATCGGCGATCGTGATTGCGCCGTTCTGCGCGCGCACCGTCGCGCCGCCACCTTGGCCTGCGCCGCCTGCGCCGCCCGCCGAGGCCCCGCCGGTACCGGTCACGTCGATCGACAGGCCGGGCAGCGTCAACGCCCCGCCATTGATGGATTGGATGAGCACGGTGCCGCCGGTCGCCGCGCCGCCGCCCGCCTGACCGCTCCCGCCCAGCGCTCGCGCGGTGATTGTCAGCGGGGCGGTGGGCGCGAACACCGCGTTATCGACGGTCAGGCTGGCGGTGCCGCCAATCGCCGCGGCACCGACAAAGGTCGGGTCGTTGAGCACGGTCCCGCCCGGGCCGACACCCGCGCTCGCGTCGATGACGATCGGGCCGACGTTCAGGCTCGCGCCATTGGCGAGCAGCACCGATGCGGTCCCGCCGCGACTGGTTACCGGTCCAAGCGACGTGGGCTGCGCCACGCCGGTCGCGCTGACGGTCAGCGTGTTGGCGGTGATCGACCCGCCATCCGCCGATACGCTCGCCACCCCGCCGGTCGCGCTGCCGCCGGTTTTATAACCGCGGCGTACGCCGTCCCCGTCGGCAAGCACATTCAAGGCACCCTTGATGTTGATCTGTCCGCCCTTGTCCGCGATCACCTGAGCGGTGCCGGCATCGAGCCCGAAGCGCGCGCTTTGCAGGGTCAGATTGCCGCTCGCGTTGATCGTCCCGGTGGTGGCACGCGCCGTGACGGTGCCGTCCGCCACCGCCAGCGTGTTGCCGCTCAGCGACAAGGTGCCGGCGCCTTGCCCAAGCAAGGTGATGTCGCCCGATGCGCTGGCGATCAGTGGCGTGGTCAGCTTGCCGTTGATCAGCTGAATACTCGCCGCCGGCCCCGCCGCGGCGCCGGTCATCACCGCGTCGCCGTTTATCACGTCACGTCCAGCGCTCAGCACCACCGTGTTGCCGACCGCCGCGGCGCTGAGGTCGTAGCCGATCGCGCCGCCGAGCAGCATCGTCACCGCGTTGTTCTTGGCGACCGTGACCATGTAGATGCGCTTGTTCAGCGCGGACCCGGGCGTGACTGGGCCGCCGGTCGAGCCGTCATGCACGATCGCCGTTCCGCCGACCGTCGTCCCGCCGCCGGCGTCGATCGCGATGCTGAACAGCCCGTCGCCCAGTGGCATGGTGAGCGTGCCGGTTTCAGCGGCGATATAGGCGATCTGGCCGTCGGCGCGGATGCTGCCCGACTGGACAATCCTGGGGGCGATCAGCGCGACATAATTGAGGGCGGCGATCTTCGCGCCGGCGGCGATGTTGACCTCCGACGTGCTGCCGACCCTCCCGACAAAACGCGCTACATTGGGGTTGAAGTCGTTATTCGAGTTGAGCGGTATGTCGTTGGCGCTGAGCAGCAGCCCGCCGACGTTGAACGTCGCGGTGCTGCCGACCATGAAGCCGCCGAGGGTGTAGAACCATATCGACCCGCCCGTGACGGGCTGGGCAGCGCCAGCGACCTGGCTGGTGATCGCGCCGTTGAGCATGATCGGCACCGCCGCGTTGGGCACAATTCGGTTAAGGACTGTGTAATTCGCCTGGGTGCCGAGATAATTGACCGAGTTCGCGGCGGGAAGAAAGTCGAGCGGCCCGACCGGACTGGGATTGAACGACGACCAGTCGATCACCGCCGTCGCGCTATCGATAGTGATCTGGTCGTGCCCAGGCGTGCGAACGATCGTCACGCCGCCGTTGATGACCGTCGGATTGCCCTGATAGCCTTGCGCGGCCGCCGGGAAGGCATATCCGGAAGCGATGAGGGCACCGGCAGCGCAGGATAAACGCAGCATCATGATGGCACGACAGCGCGGTGTCATAGCGGCCTCCAGGGCAACAAGCGGGTGGTGAAGCTCACGAGTAGGCGGACGCCCTCACGCTTGGTGGCGAACGGCAAGCGGCTGAGCGGCGCGGCGAGCGTCACGTCGAGCCGCGCGCGGTCGCCATAAGCGGCGCGAAGCCCACCGCCGATCGAATAGATCGACCGCGAATTGTTGCCCGCCGCCAGCGGCCCTTGCGTCCACAGGCGGACCCCGTCGACGAACGCATAGGGTTGCAGCGCGAGCTTGTTCGCGCCCTTGGGAACGATCGAGAACAGCCGCAGCTCGGCCGAACCCCCGATGCCGCTATCGCCGGTCAGCGCGCCGGGATCGTAGCCACGGCCGACGGTGTAGTTACCGGCCGACATCTGCTCATAGGAGAGCACGGGATCGACGGCATATTGCCCACGCGGGCTGAGCACGAACGCGATCTTGGGCGTCGGGCGGAACTCGAAGCTGGCGCTGGTGCGGACCAACGCCGCGCGCGGATTGGCATCGAACCGGCTGATCGACGGCGCGACGGCGCAGCGCAGGTAAAACGGTGCGGGCCCGCAATCGCGGCTCGCGCCGAGGACGCCGAGACCCTGACGGATTTCGAGCGAGCCGCTGAGGCGCCAACGCGGCTCGGTCGGGTTGTAGCCGCGCGTGTCGCCGATGCTGTCGGGGCTGATCGCGTCGAAATCGACCCGGCCGTACAGCACGCGTAACTTGTCGGTGTTGAGCGCCAGCCCGGCGAAGCGGAGCTTTTGGTCGATCACGTCGAGGCCGAGCGCGGCGCGGACCGTCTCGGCCTGGTGCCGGATCAACGGATAACCGAGCTCGCCGGTCGCGACCATCGTGCGGGCGCGCAAGGGATTGCCGCCGCCGATCGTGGGCTGCGTCCAGGCATAAGTGAAACGGCCGGTCAGGCTGAGTCCGCTGGTGCCCGGCCGGATCTCGTATCCGGCTTCGACCACGGTCTGCTCGCGCGCGTCGAAACTGTTGTCGAAGCCTAGTGTGGCGCGGTCACCGATTCCGAGCAGATCGTTGACCGTCAGCCGCGCTAGACCGGAAAAGCGCCCGACCGCGCGCGACCCGTAATTTTGGATGTTGGCGTAGAGTTCGACCGGCGTGCGTGTGACCATCACGTCGCCCGCGACTTCGCCGGGCACCGTGCCAGCGGGCTTGAGCACGAGATGGACATTATACCCCGGCAAGTCCCCCGCCAGCAGCAGCGAACGTTCTGCCTCGAAGCGGTTGAACGGCCGCCCGGTCTTGAGCTGCTCGAGATACCCGGCGAACAGCTTTTCGGCGTTGCCGGCATTGCCGCGAACATGCAGCGCGACGAGCTTTGCCATCAACACCTGGAAATGGACGACGCCGCCTTCGATCGTCTGCGGCGGCACCTGAACGGCGGCGAGGTATCCCTTGTTGCGCAGGATCGTCGCGGCGGCATCGCGGATCTCGCACACCACCGAGATCGGCGAGGTTTTGCCGAGATACGGCGCGACGGCGGGCGCGAGCTCGGCCGGATCGACCGCCTCGAGCTGATCGAACACGGCTTGCGTGATCGTCACCGTGACCGCCTGAAAGCGCGGATCGTCGAGCGGGCAGGGCGCGCGTTCGATCCCGCCGGAAACCGTCAGCCGCGGCGGAGTCGGCGGCAAGGCCTGATCGGGAATACGGTTGATTTCCTCGCGCGTCGGCGGCGCAACCTGGCCCGCCGCCGGTGCGGCGACGCCGTACGACAGCGCCACCGCCAGCGACGTCAAGCTCGTGGCCTGCCAGCGCGTCATCCACGCCCTCCACTATGGCCCGCGCGCGTCATTTCTTGTCCGACGTCGACTTGATCAGCACGTCGAGCTGGCCCTGGCACTGGTTGGCGACCAACGCCCCCGCCAGCTGTTGCAGGTCGGCGGGCTGCGGCTGGACGACGCGAAATTCGATCCGCGATCCGGCGATCCGATACGCGGCATGATCGGTCACCGGCAGCGCGGCCGGCCACGCGACCGTGCTTTGCCCGGCAATCCAGTCGACCGTGGCGGTCGCGCCGCCGTCGGCGGTGATCGTCGTGCTGCCGGCCTTGTCGGCGACGCTGCGCCACAGCGTCACGTCGCGCGGATCGCCGACGCACGTCGTGCCGCCGCGCGCGGTATCGACGAACCAGATATTGGGCAGCAATTGCCCGTCCACCGGGGGCACGCTGCGCACCGCCCCGATCCGCGCGCGGCGCGAATTGGTCGGCGTAGCGAGCGCGGTGAGCGTGCTGGTGGTCGCGGTGCTGCTGCGGCCGATCACGAAGCTGCCCGGCCCGCGCAGCACGCGCGTGCCCTTCGCGTCGAGCACGACCAATTCGTCATTGCCCTTCAGCGTCACGCGCGCTTCGTCGGCCAACGTCTTGCCCGGCACAAAGCTCGCCGCAGACGGCCCGGTCGCACGCAGCACCATGACCTTGGCGACGGCGGACGTCGCCGCGAGCGAAAAGCCGGCGAACATCAGCCAGCGGAACGAGTGTGATCTAATCGAGCGCAAGACAGCCTCCTGGTCCAATACGATGCAAATTTTCGACGAGCGTGCCGAGGGCCCGATCGCCGTCCCGGGCTTCGGCGTAGCGTTCGAGCTTTTCGAGCGCGCCGCTCTTTCCGGTGTCGAAATTACGCAGCATTTTGCGGAAAAGATGCAGCTCGTCTTCGGACACGCCGCTGACCGGCTCGTATACCTCGATCGGGGTCGACCGGCCCCGGACGGTGATACGCCCCATCGGGCGCAGCGGCGGGTCGGTCATCGCCGCCGCCGCTTCGGCGCTGACCAGCGCGCGCGTGCCGAGTTGCTTGTTCGCGCCCTCCAGCCGTGACGCGGTGTTCATCGCATCGCCCAGCGCGGTATATTGCATCCGTCCTTCGCCACCGAAATTGCCGACGATCGCCTCGCCGCGGTGCACCCCGACCCGCGTCCGGCCGACCGGCGGGCAGTCCGCCGGCGGCGCCTGCCGGAAGGCTTCGCCCGCCTCGACCATTGCGATCGCCGCGGCCAGCGCGCGGTCGCCGTCGTCGGGCCGCGCGATCGGTGCGCCCCAGAACGCGACGACCGCGTCGCCGACGAATTTGTCGACGGTGCCGCCATGCGCGAGCACGATACCGCTCAGCCGGTCGAGATAGGAGTTGAGCAGAACCGCCGTCGTCTCGGGGGATATCGCGTGGGTCAGCTTGGTGAACCCCTCGAGGTCGCTGAACAGTGCGAAGATCGTCGTGCGCTCGCCGTGCAGGCTGAGTTGGCTCGGATCGCGCAGGATCGCGGCGGCGACGTCGCGCGGCAGGTAGCGGCCGAGCGCGCCTTGCGCGAAGCGGCGTTCCTCCGACCCGAACATCCGCGCCAGCGCCGCCGCGGCGCTATACGCCATCGTCCAGCCGATCAGCCCGCCGAACGCGGGCAGCCCTTGCGTATCGACCCCCCAATATTGCAGCCCGAACGGGAGCAGCACGATCACGGCGAGGCCCGATACGACCAACGTCGCCAGCCGCCACCCGCCGAAATCGCCCGTCCCGACCGCCGCCCCCGCGAGCGTGACGATCCCCGCCATCAGCCACAGCAGCCACGACGGGATCGCCATCGGCATTCGCCCGTCGAGCCGCTGCGCCAGCATCGTCGCGTGGATTTCGAGGCCGCTCGTGGTTTTTTTGGTCATCAACGTGCCCGGTGTATCGAACCGGTCGAGGTCGCTGATATCGCCGCCGATCAACACGTAGCGGCCCTCGATCTGGTTTTTGAGCATGTCCGGCGTATCGTCGCTGTCGAACAGGTCGATCGGCAGTTCGGCGAACACAAAGCCGTCTTTGTAGCGCGGCAAACGATAGGCGATGCTGCGGTCGTAGCCGGCGAACTTGCCCGGCCCGCCCGTCAATTGATCGACCAGCATTGGCGGCAATCCAGGCGGCCGCCCCGGCCAGCTCCGCATCACGCCATCCAGGGCGGGTTCGATGCGGATGCTGGCGGGGTGGACGTTGCCGGGGGCAAGCTGCGACTGAAACCGGCGCTGGAATTGCTCCTGCCACGACAGCACGGCATCGGGGTTGGTCGCGTTGGTCGCGAACGCCAGGAATGTCGGCGTCCGCATGCCGCGCATGGCGGCGATTAGCGCGGGGTCGTCGGGAGTCGCCTGATCGATCAGGACGTCGATCCCGATGCCCTTCGCACCGAGCCGGTCGAGATTGGTCAGCGCCCGCGCCAGCAGCGCACGGTCGAGCGGGTAACGGCGACCGACCTTGGCCAGCGTATCGTCGTTGAACGTGACCATCACGATCCGCTGGTCCTGATCGACTTTCGGCTCGGCGACCAGGGCGCGAACATCATAGGCTGCATGTTCGACGTCGACCGCGACGGGGATGTCCCACGAATATCGCGCCATCAGCAAAGCGGCGCCCAACAGCAACGCCGTCACCAGCAACCGGCCGTACCCGATCCGCGCGACCGTCCGTCGGAACTGGCGAAGCGCGTTCACCGGCCGCGCAGCACCGGTCGGGTGCCGTCGCCGATCAGCGCGAAGCCGGCCCAGTAATAAGGATGGGAGGTTTCCGGGTCGGCCATCAGCTTGATCTGCGCCTGCCGCAACGCTTCCGCCGTCGATGTGCCCGGCGGCGCGGTGAACAGTCCGCTGATCAGCCGCTCGGTTGCCTTGTAATCGTCGGGCGCTGGCCAGTGGCTGGCCAGCACCGATCGCCCGCCCGCACCGATGAAGGCGCGGACCAGCCCGTCGAGCGCGTTGCCGCCACCGTTGGTGACGCCCGCCGCGCGCGTCGCCTCGACGCTTGCCGCCGCCGCGGTATCGCAGGCGGACAGGATGATCAGATCGGCGTCGAGCTTGAGCGCGTAGATCTCGTCGAAGCTGAGCAGCCCGTCCGAATCCTTCGATCCGAACGAGGTCAGCAACGCCGGTTGCGACGGACATTGCGGGCGCGGCGCGACGATCAGGCCGTGCGTGGCGAAATGGAGGATGCGATAGCTGTCGAGTGCCGCGTCGCCGGTGATCGCGGTGTCGGTGAACGCCGCGCCGGTCTCCAGCGTTGCGCCGCCCGCGCCGATCGCGGTTTTCGCGGTGTAGAGCTCGGCGGGCGACACCGGGCTCGCCCAGGCGCTGGCGGGCCAGCGGCAATCGAGCAGCCCCGCCGATCCGGGCGGGGTCGTCAGCGCGCGGAACGGCGGGATCTGCGCGTTGTCGCCGAACCCGATATAGGCACGCTGGCCCGCCGATGGCGCCGTGGCGCGAACGTCGCGGAATGCGCGGGCCGACAGTGCGGTGCTGATCCCGACCCGCGCGCCCAGCCAGTCGATCCCGCGCATGTCGAACGGATCCGCCTGAGGATCGCTGATCCGCGTCAGATAGCGATCAACGCCGGCCTGATCGTCGATCAGCAGCGACACCGGCAGCCGCAGCATCGCGCCGTCGGGCTCGAAAATGAGGTGTTTGAGCTGCGGCAAGCGGTCGGCAGCAGGCCCGGCCAGCGCCAGATACAGTGTGCGCGATCCCGCCGCGTCGAACGGATAGGTGACGGTGCGGCCGTCCTGCGGCTCGGCGATCGTCGCTCGCAGGGCATCGACACGCTTGGCCAGTTCGGCGGGATCGAGCGGCAGCTTCCATGCGGTCGCGTCGTCGCGGGTGATCAGCATGCCGTAGATCGACCGCCCGACCACGGTGAGCTTCCAATAGCCTTCACCCGGGTTGAGCGACGCGCGGAAGGTGGCGAGGTCGAGCGCCTGGGTCGAGATCGCGCGGTACGCAGGATAGGCGGCGAGCTTCGCCAGTGTCGCGCCCTGATCGGCCTGGATGCGCGCGATCTCGGCTTGGTCGGCGGCGATCCCGGCGCGATCGGCTTCGGTCGGTGATGGAATGGCGGTCAGTCGCGCAAGCTCGACGCGCAACACCTCGGCCCGGCGCGCCTCGGTCAGCGACTGGCGGAACAGCCGCGCCGCCTCGCCCGACCCGCCCGACAATTCGCGCGCCAGCGTCGCTTGCGTGTCGGCCACGCCGGGGCGCAGCAGTACCTGGCTGGCGAGGAACAAGTCGGCGGTCAGCTCCGGCCGCCGCGCCGAGCGGTCGACCAGCAAGGTCATGTACGGGTCGAGCAACCGCGCGAACCCGGTCGGCGCGCCGCCCGCAGCACCCAGCTCCTTGACCACCTGCGCGTAGAGCGTCAGCGCTTCGTCGGTCCGGCCCGTCCGCGCGTAAAACGCCGCGAGCCGCGCATTGGCGGCGGACAGCGCGTTCGATGCCGGATATTCGCGCCCCAGCACCGCTATCGCGCCATTGAGCAGCTTTTCCGCACCGCCCCAGTTGCCCGCGCCCTCAGCCAAATAGGCTTGCTCGGTCAGCACTTGGGCGCGCAACGGCGCGGTCGAAGCGATGCGGCCATTGCGGACGCGGTCGAGTGCCGGCGGCACTTGGTCGAGCGCGCGCGCGGCCTGATCCGGGCGTCCTTGCAGCCGCAGGATCGTGCCGCGCAGCGCCATCGCCTGCGCGTCGAGGATCGTCGCCTTTTCGCCCGATGTCAGCTTCTCGGACGCAGTAATCCCGAGCTTGCGCGCGAGCGGCACGCCTTCGTTGAGCGCGACCGCGGTCTCGACGTCGATCGTGCTCGCGGCCGGCGCCGGATAGGCCGGCTCGACCGGCACATCGAGCGCCGTCATCGCGTCGCCGGGCCGTTCCTGATTGAGCAGATGGAGCGCGCGATAGTTGCGCCGCAGCCGCAGCTCGACGCGGTCGCCGGTCGGGACGCGATCGGCCTGCGCGAACAGCGCGTCGGCCTGCGCGAAATTGCCGAGGTCGGATTCCTGCAGCGCGCGGTTGACCAGATATTCGCCGCGCCGCGCGACCGCGGCGTCGGTCAGCGCGCCGGCTCGCTCGAGCAGCGTTTCGAAAAATGCCGCCGCTTCGGCATAGCTGCCCGAATTGTTGCGGCGATACCCCTGGTCGCGCGCCGCGGCGGGATCGAGCACGCCCGCCTGCGCGCGCGCGAAAGCGGCGGGGTCACCCGCTTCGGTGACGGCAATGCTCACCTCGCCCGGCACCACGCGATCGGCGACGATCGAGCGCAGCCCGAGTTCGAGCGCGGAGACATAACCGCCCAACCCTTCCGCGATGTAGAGCGTATTGCCCCGCGTCGCGATCAGGACGGTATAGGCTGCTCCGTCCCTGGTGGTGCAGCGGATCGCCTGCACTTGCCCGGCGTCGGCCAAAGCGGTGGTCGTGGCGGGTTGGCAGGCCAGCCCTTCGCGACGGGCCGCAAGCCGCGCGGTCGGATCGCCCTTGTCTGTGCGGAGCGCATAGAGGTGCCCGATCGGCGCGGCGGCGTCGCGACAGACGATCGCATAAGCGCGATCGAACAATCCGGAGGCCACAGGATCGGCGTTCGTCGCTCCGACCCGGCACAGCGCGTCGCCGCCGGTTCCCAAGGCGAAGCTGTCGGCCATGCTGGGCCTGACCGCCGATTGCGGTCGCGCGATCACGGGTGCGAGAAGCAAGACAGCCAAAAGCGCGGCGCGGAACATCTGCATCCCCGTTAGAGGATGGCACCTGTTTGGCGTCCAACCCCTTTTTTTCGCGACCCGGTCTTCAAGCTACCATAGCGACCTAAGCGATGGAAGGGCGCCATCGCGCACGGCGCCGCCGCGCCAATGCGTTCGGCAACCGATCTTTATGCCAGACTTCCGGTAATCACATAGCGGCGGAGATGATCGAGCCGCTTGCGCCCACCCGCCAGCGCGCGCGTGTGGAATTGCTTGCGGCGGCGCCAGTCGCGCGGCGCGAGGTCGGCGATCGCGAGCCAGGCAAGCGCGTCGGCGGCGCGGCTCGCGGGTTCGGCGGCGGTGCGGGCGAGTTCGATATCGTACGGCGCGAAATAGGCGGGCGGGCCCTGATGCTCGTCGAGGAAAGCGCGCGCGCGGTCGATGCTCCAGCCATCGAGGTGCAGCCCCATGTCCATTCGCGCGCGCGCGGCGCGGAATAGCAGCCAGTGGAGGTGGCCGATCAGCCTGAGCGCATCGCCATCGTACGCGCCCTCGGCCGCGGCGAGCTGTTCGGCATAGACGCCCCAGCCCTCGACGAACGCTGCAGCATAATCGGCACGCAACGGGTGCATCCCGGCGGCGGCCTCGATCGGCAGCTGGACGAGGTGGCCGGGTACGAGCTCGTGCGCGACGACGCTGCCCAGCGTCCAGCTCGGGCGGCGGCGAATGTCTTTCAGATCGACAATGTACCCGCCGGGTCTGCCCGGTTCGGGGAGGATGCGCTTTCCCGCCGGTTCGTCGGCGCGCGCCGGCCGGCTGACCGCGACCTCGAGGCACCAGGCGGGCACGGTATCGAAGGCAACCGGCACCTGCGTGCGCCGCGCGGCGAGCATCCGGTTCATGTCGGCGACGGCACGGTCGCGGCCCGCGTCGCTGTCGGGATAGAGGAAGCGCTCGTCCGCCATCAACGCGGTCAGCCGCGTGCCGACGCTGCCGTCGCGACGGCCAATCGCGCGCAACGCTGCATCGGCACGCGCGGTCAGCGTCACCAGCGCGGCACCGAGTTGCCTTCTGGCGTCGTTGGTACCGACATCGCCGAGCCGCCGCTTGAGCAGTAGTCGGTAATAAACCGGCCGTTCCGGCATGGGAATCGCGGCGATCGTCTTCGCACCGGGAAAGCGGCGCGCGATCTCCGCATCGACCGCCAGCCCCGCGCGGATCGTCAGCAAGTCGAGCTGCGGCGATAACGACAGTCTGGCGGGGTCGAGCCCGGCCAGGGCGTCCAGCTTTGCGGCGGGATCGCCCTCTTTCGGAAGGGCGTCGAGCGCCACCTTGAGCCGCGCATCGTCGTTTGCCGCCAACGCTGCCGTTGGCACCGCCAGCATCGCCGCGCCGGCGGCCAATGCCTGCCGCCGCGAGAGCGTGATCATCCGCTCGCCGCCGCGAGCGGCACGCTGTTGTTGAGCCGAGTGACTTCCGCCGTGTCTCCGGGCAGCGCGATGCGAACCTGCACGCGTTTCAGCTCGATCCCGGCGGGAAGCTGCAGCCGGACCATCGCAGTCTTGGGCAACAGGTCGAGCGGCGCTTTGAGCGGGGTGATCGCTACGGTCGCGAGCACTTTGCCGTCGCTATCGACAAGCATCGCACTGCCGCCCGTCGTCGCAACAGAACCGAGGCTATGGACGGTCACCGACACGCTCCGCCCCTTCACGCTCACGTCGTCGCGACCGATGCCGAGGTCGGGGCGCTCGGCGACGGGCGTCCCCGCCTTGGTCAGCGTGAAATCGTACACCGTCGTCGTGTGCGGGGCGAAGCTGACCTCGACCGGCGCGCTGCGTTCGAGCGTCACGATCGCGCGGCCGCTATCGGTATTGAGCGTCGCGCCGCCGTCATTGCTCGTCGCATAGGTCATCGACCATTGCCCGGCGATGACGCTCCATCCGGTCATCGTCGCGCGCTGGGGCCGGTCGGTCGTGTTGTACGCGATCACGCGAAAATGGTCGGGCCGCGCATCGGGCAGCAGAATCGCGACTTGCTCACCCGCTTGCGGGTCGGCGAAGCGCCAGCTGACGACATGCCCCGGCCAGGTCTGGTTGCGCACCAGTGCCACGCCGCCGAGCCGTTCGCGTTGCAGGATGCTCATGTCGGACTCGACGCGGTCGGCCCACCAATGCCCTTCGGTCATCATGTACAGCCGCTGCGCCTTGGTCGCGATCGACCCGGCCTGGATGTCGGCCAGCAGCGAAACGTCGCCGCCACTGCTCCAGGAGGCGTAGTGCGCGAAGTCGCTGTCGCCGGGCTTGGCGAGCAGCGCCTTGCGCCATGCCTCGCCCATCGGCGCGATTGCGAAGACGTTGTCGTTGAGTTCGCTCAGCGACCCCGGCCCCGCTTTCGAAACGCGCGCCTCGATCGGGCGGAGGTATTTGACGTTGCCGGTAAAGCGATACGCCGCCCAGCTCGACTGGAGCGGCGTGGTGAGCCCGCCGCCGTCGCCCGCACGCTCCGCATCGGTGCGCCAGTTGATTTCGTTGGGGAAGCTCCACACCCCGTCGGCGCCCTGCTTGCCGTGCGCCAGCCAGCCGTCGATCACCCCGATGACCAGTCCTCTCGCCGCCGGGTTGCCGTTGTACAGCCCGACCAGCATCGGCGCGTGCATCACAGTGAAGCTGTACGGCTTCTGCCACTCCCACGCGCCTTCGCGGTAGATCTTGCGCCCGCCATACCAGTTGCTGACGAAGTGCATGTGGCCCTGCGCGTTGACCAGCAGCACGCGCTGCAGGCCGCGGACGGTGTCCATCAGCCGCTCGATCGCGCGCGGCTCGCCCCAATTGAGGTAGAGCCGCTCGGCATCGCTGTTGAGGCCTTCCTCATAGGCATGGAGCTCGTCGGTGGTAATCGTGCCGAGCCCGTTGGTGCGCATCCCGTTCTTGTAGACCGCGTCAGACAGCGCGGTGAGCGACGCGTTCACCTTGTCGGATTCGATCCCCATCAGAGCGAGGCCCGGCCATTGCTCGGTCAAGTCGGTGTCGTCCGAAATCCCCCCGCCGAAATCGCCGTACGGCACCTGGCGATTATCGATCCACCAATCGACGAACCGCTTCGACAGCTTCAAATCCTCGAGCTGGCGGAACGCCCATAGCGGCACGCCGGGTGGCGGAGTCGGTTGGACGAACGCAGGCATGTTTTCGGGGCGATAATTGATGTCGGCCCAATAGGCGCGCGCGAGCACGTTGTCGGGATCGACCCGGAGCAAATCGCTGATGTCCGCGAACGCGCGAGCGTAGAGCGATGCACGCTTCGATGCCGTATGCTCCTCGACCAGAAAGCCCCAATTGTCCTTCACCTGGTTGAAGCGGTCGGCGATGTGTTCCTTCAACGCCTCGGCACGCGGCTTGAACACCAAACGGATTTTCGCGCCGTTCAGGCTTTCGGCATTGAAGTCGGGCGCGGCGGAAGCGACCGTCAGGTACAGGCTGTCGGGCGGCAGGATGCGGTCGCGCAGGTCGAGCCACAGGGTCCGCGCTTCGCCGGGCTTCACCGATACCGACACGTCGATCATGTCGCGGCCCGGCCAGATCGGGTCCTTGACCCTTATGTTGAGCGCGATCAACCCCTTTGCATCGGGTGTCGCTTTGAGCGCGGGGATATCGATCGCGATACCATCGAGCCCGTCGTGGATGTTCTGCCAGCCATAATCGAACGCACGCGCAATCGGTTTGTCGGCATACGCGTCGCCGAAGCTTGCCGGGATCAGCATGTGGACGATCGGCGCATCGCCCTTAGGCCGCTCGATCGTGCCGCTACCACCGGCGGCGCCCGCCCCGACCGCAGCCTTGATCCCGGAAGACGGCATCGCGAGCACTGTCGCGCGCTCGTCGGGGGCGTAGCGCCCGGCGATGAACGCATTGAGCGAATCGAGCGCGGCCATGCGCGGCGCGAGGCTCGAATCGACCGTGTAGGACAGCTTGAAACTGCCCGTGGGTTCGCTGCCGACGCCGACATCATAGGCCCACAGTTCCTGGATCGGCTGTTCCTGCATTGTGTTGACGAAGCTGATCGTGCCGCCGGTGCGTTCGGGGAAACTGTCGATGCTGCGCGCGACGCCAGCCGGTCGCTTGGCAATGGGCGATCCATTCCACAGCAGCGAACCGTACGCCGCGCCGCGCAGTTCGACGCGATTGACTTTCTCGCCCGCCGGCACGGTTAGGTCATAGCGCTTGCCGCCTTCGACATAGACGTTCCAGTCGGGCAGTTCGAAATAATCGTCGCGCCCGGGTAGCCGCGAGCGGTTGTAGACGCCGGGCCAGGTCGTCTCGGCGATCCCATCGACGCCCTTCCACATCCATTCCTTGAGGTCCTTCGCGTCGGCGAACTCAACTTTGCGGATGCGGGTGACGGCGTCGGTGAGCAGCGGCGGCGCGCCGCGGTCCCAGCCGTAGCGATGCAGCCAGGCGGCGCGGCGCGCGGCGGCGTCGGGCGCGGACGCCGCGCCGGGATCGCGCTTGTCGGCGAGCGCGGCGACATCGCTCGCGCCGAGCATGTGGTCGTACACCCGGATCTCATCAACATCGCTGCCGCGCATGAAGTGATAGCGGCTCTGCACCTGGTGGGGCGACATGACGCGCCCGGCGAGCCCGAACTGGTCGAGCCCCGAATCGAGATCGGCCCTCTGATCCTTGCGCGCGACGAGCTTGCCGTCGATGTAGAGCTGCGCCCCGACCGTCTCGTCCCAGCCGAATGCGATGTGATGCCACGCGTCGGGCGCGGGCAACGTCGGCATCGCCCACGACACGCGGACGCGCGACAGGTTGTTATCGGTGACGAAGGCGTCGAAGCCGTGGCCGTTCCAGTCCACACGCAGGAACGCCATGTCCCAGCTCGAATGGTCGGCGAACCCGGCGCGGAAGATCGCGAACGGTGCCTCGCCGACTGGATCGCGCGAGCGCCAGAAAAACGATAACGTGCCGCGCTCGGCGCGCATGTTGCCCGGCGCCTTCCACGCGACATAGCCGTCATCGGCCCAGCGCGCCGCGCCGCCGATCGCGCCGTCGGGAACGACGCTCACACCGCTGCGGAAATTGGGGACGGCGTCGCCGCCCGCGACTTCGGCGGTCAGGCTCTTGTCGGCCGACATGCGGAACAGCGGGCCGGAATTGTCCTGCGCCGCGGCGAGCGGCCAAGCGATCGTCGTGGCGGCAAGGACGAGCAAGGTGATCAGACTGGGGCGGCGCACGTCAGACTCTCCCGGACAACTTGCTCAGATCGCAATACTATCGGCTGCTCCGCCGGGTTATTTGACGTCGGTTCGCGCCAGTTTCGGCGACAGCAGGTGGATCGACAGCAAGGCCAGGAAATAGGCGGCGCCCGCCGCGATGAACAACGGTGTATAGCTACCCAGCGCGGTCAGGACCTGGCCGATATAGGTGGTGAACACCATCCCGCCGACCGCGCCCAGCGTACCGCCGATCCCGATCACCGACCCCACCGCATAGCGCGGCACCAAGTCGGACGGCAGCGTGTAGAGCGTCGCCGAAAAGGCCTGATGCGCCGCCGCCGCGACGCCGATGATGGCGACGCTGACCCACAGATTGTCGAGCTGAGTCACGAACATCACCGGCAGTACGAACAAGGCGGCGATCAGCATCGTCAGCTTGCGCGCCTTGTTGACGGTCATCCCCGCTTTCATGAAACGGCCCGACGTCCAGCCGCCGGCGACGCTGCCGGCGTCCGAGATCAGATAGATCGCCGCCAGCGCCAACGCGCCCGCGGGTGTCGCCCATGACGTCAGGTTAAGGTGGTATTGCTTGCCCAGATAGCTGGGCAGCCAGAACAGATAGAACCACCAGATCGGGTCGATGAAGAACTTGCCGAGTGCAAAGGCCCAGGTTTCGGGCAGCAGCAGAAGCTTGGTCCACAGACCCTTTGGCTTGACTACAGGGTCGGCCGGATCCTGCGTGATGTGCGCTAGCTCAGCCCCGCCCACCTTGGGATTACCGCGCGGGCTGTCGCGAAAGATGACGAGCCAAGCGATCAGCCACGCGACGCCGAATATGCCGGTCACGACGAAGGTCATCCGCCAGCCGATCGCGGGGACCATCGCCCAGATCAGCAGCGGGGTCAGGATCGCACCGACATTCGATCCGGCGTTGAACAGCCCGATCGCAAACGCGCGCTCCTTGGCGGGAAACCAGTCGGCGACCGCTTTGACGCCGGCCGGGAAATTGCCCGATTCGCCGATACCCAAGCCAAAGCGCGCCATGGCGAACTGGGTAACGCTATGCACCCCGCCATGCGCGACGTGCGCGATGGTCCAAATCACGACCGCGATCGCATAGCCGAAGCGCGCGCCGATCGCGTCGACGATCTTGCCGAAGCCCAGATACCCGATCGCGTAGGCCAGCTGAAAATAGAAGACGATGTCCGAATAGTCCTTCTCGGACCATTTGAGCTCGATCGCCAAATCGGGTTTGAGCACCGCGATCATCTGGCGGTCGACATAATTGATCGCGGTCGCGGCAAACAGCAGCCCGACGATCACCCACCGGTAACGCCCGATCCTTGATCCGCTCGGATCGACTTCCGAAACGCCGGTTGCCGCCATCGTCACTCTCCCGATTGAGCCTCTTAGCGGGCCTCGATCACGCAATCGACCGTCAAGCGGCCATCGAACCTTGCCTCGACGCGGTCGCCGATCGCGACCGGGTGAACCCCGGTGACCGCGCCGGTCGAAATCCACTGGCCGGGCGCGAGCGGAATGCCGCGCGCCGCCATCGCCTCGAACAGGAACCGCGCCGCGCCGAACGGCCCGTCGAGCATCGTCGCGGTGGTCGCCGCGCCGGCGCGTTCACCGTTGATCCGCAACTCGACCGGCCAGCTATCAAGATCGACCTCGTGCCACCCGTTGATCGGCGCGCCGACGACCAAGCCGTTGTTGTTGCCGAAATCGGAAATCGTGACGCTCGGCCCATGCTCGTTGATCCCGGGAAAGGGCGAGCTGGCAATCTCGATCCCGACATGCACCGCGTCGATCAGGCCGCGCGCCTCGTCGATCGTATATTCGGTTTTCGCCGGGTCGGGCGTCGCGCCGATCCGCAGCAGGAATTCGGCCTCGGCGGCGGCGAACCCGTCGCGAAACACCGGCATCGCCAGTTCCGCGCCATTGGCAGCCGCGACAGTGGTGGCGAAGATCGGGCCGGCAAGGCGATTCATCCCGTAAATCGGCGGATTGATGCGACCCACCTTCCACCCGGCGATCTTGCCGCCGGCCAGCGCGATCGCGGCGTCCTGCACGGCGTAAGCGTCGTCGAGCGCGGCGGGCATCGTGCCGGGATAATCGGGCAAGGCCGTGCCCGTCCGGCGCGCTTCGACGAACGACCGGGCGATCCGCGCGATATTGTCGGTGTCGTTGCTCGACTGCACCCCGGAAAAATCCCCTCCCCGCCTTTGCTAGCGTCGTTCGCGAACGGCTAAAGGAAACCGGTGTCATTGACAAGTGGCCTTGCGATCAGTTGACCGGCACGAACGCAAGTTCCTCGCGAAAAGCGCGTGTTGCCGCGATTTTCAGCGCGGCAATGAGCGCATCATCGCCAGCCACCTCCACAGGTAAGCCAAGGCCGACGTCGAGCAGCCGATCAACCACCATCGCCGGATCAGGTGTGTTCGCCGCTTCGACCAGCGCGACACTTGCCGGATCGATGATCGGGGTGCCGTCGCGAACCCGGTGCATCAGGAACGCGACCCAGCACCCGAACGCCGCGACGACGTGAGCGGGCATCCGTCCCGCGCGGCGATTGGCGATCAGCGTGTCGCCGAGCCGGTAGGGCAGCTTCTGTGATCCGTCCTGCGCGATCTGGTCGAGCCGGTGGACGATGGCCGGATTGCGAAAGCGTTGCAGCACCGCCGCGCGATAAGAGTCGAGGTCGAGCCCAAGAACAGCCGGCAGCATCGGCATGATATCCTCGCGGATCATCATATCGACGAAGCCGGCGAGATCGGCGTCGGCCATCGCGTCGGCGACGCTGACATGGCCGTGCAGAAACCCGGCATAGGCCAAGGTCGAATGCGCGCCGTTGAGGATACGCAATTTGGCCTTCTCATAGCCCGCGACGTCGCCGGTGACGGTCGCGCCGACCGAAGCGAGGTCGGGGCCGATCGGCCCGATATCCTCGATCACCCATTGCACGAACGCCTCGCGCTGCACCGCTGCGCGGTCCTCGACGCCAAGTTCGGCGGCGACGTCGGCATAGAGCGCAGCGTCGCTCGCCGGGGTGATCGAATCGACCATCGTCGATGGCCCGCGCACTTCGCCCCCGATCCAGTCGGCCAGTGCTGGATCACGTCGGCGCGCGAAGGCGGCCAGCGCGGCGTGGAGCTTGGCGCCATTCGACGCGAGGTTGTCGCACGGCATCGGCACGAATGGCGCAATGCCGCTGCCGCGCCGTGCCGCTAGCCCGGCGACGAGCCAGCCGACGATGCTGCGGGGGTCTGCAGGCGCGGCGAGATCGTGGACGATGTCGGGGTGACCCAAATCGAGCGTGCCGTCAGGCGCCAGGCAATAGCCCTTTTCGGTCACCGTCATCGTCACCAGCGCGATTGCCGGATCGGCCAGTATCGCGAGCGTCGCCGCGCTGTCGCCAGGACCGAGAAATCGCGTGTGTGCGCTGATCACCTGAATCCGCGGATCGGCATCGCGCACCGCCAGCGCGTAGAGACCGTCCTGCGCGGCGAGCGCTTCGACCGTCCCAGCACTGCGCAGCGACACCGCCGCGATCCCCCAGCGCGGGTCGTGGTCGAGCAACCGATCGACATACGCCGCCTGATGCGCGCGATGAAACGCGCCGGGCCCGAAATGGACGATCCCGGTGCCGATCGCACCGCGATCGCGCGGCGCGGCGATGTTTTCGGGCAAGGCGTTAAGGCTAGCCTTCGATAGCCGAGTCACAGCGTCACCCCGCGCTTCCAGATTGCGATCTCGCGCTCGCCGTTACGCTCGGCGGCGGTCTCTTCGCCCGATACGATGCTGCAAATTCGATCGAGCAACGCGTCGGTGGTAGCGTCGAACCCGTCGTCTAGGACGCGGCCAGCGTCGAAATCGATCCAGCCCGGTTTACGCGCGGCGAGGTCGCTGTTCGACGAAATCTTGACCGTCGGCACTGGGAAACCGAGCGGCGTGCCGCGTCCGGTCGTAAACAGGATGACGGTCGCGCCGGCCGCCGCCAGCGCGGTCGACGACACCGCGTCGTTCCCCGGTGCTTCGAGCAAGGTCAGCCCGTCGGCCGTCGCGCGTTCACCGTATCCGATCACGTCGGCGAGCGCCGCACGGCCAGCCTTTTGCACCGCGCCGAGCGACTTCTCCTCGAGCGTCGTGATACCCCCGGCGATGTTGCCGGGGGACGGATTCTCCGACACCGGCTCGCCGTGGTCGAGGAAATATTGCTTGAATCCGTTGACCACCCCGACCAGCCGATCGAACACCCGCTCATTCGCAGCGCGGTGCATCAACAGGCCTTCGGCCCCGAACAGCTCGGGGATTTCGGTCAGGATCACGCGGCCGTTGCCAGCGGTAACGCGGTCGCTGACTCGCCCGACTAGCGGGTTGGCGGTCAGCCCCGACAGCCCATCCGACCCGCCGCATTTGACCCCGACGACCAGCGAATCGAGCCCGACCGTCGTCCGCTCGCACACCGCGTTGGCGGCGAGTTCGGCGACCAGCGCGCAGCCTTCTTCGACCTCATCGCCGCTCGCCTGAGCGGTCAGCGTGCGGATCGCCGGGCGCCGCCACGCGGGGATTTCGGCGAGCAGTGCCGCGATCTGGTTGTTCTCGCATCCCAGCCCGACGATCAGCACGCCACCGGCATTAGGGTGGCAAGCGAGCGACGCGAGGATCGCGCGCGTCCCCGCAAGGTCGAGCCCGAGCTGCGAACAACCGTGCGGGTGGGTGAAGGCGTGGACACCGTCGACTACATCGCTGAGCGCCACGGCTGATCGCACCGCGATCCGCTCGGCCGTGCGCGCGACGCAGCCGACCGTGGGCAATATCCAGATTTCGTTGCGCGTCCCGACCCTGCCATCGGCACGGCGATATCCCTGGAATGTCGCGTTGCCAGGTGCGACGGTTGCCGCAATATCCGCCCCGCCCTCAAACGCATAGTCGGCCTGCCCGCTTAGCGCGGTCGCCAGGTTGTGGCCGTGGACGTGCTCGCCGATGGCAATGGCGCGCGTCGCATGGCCGATCGGCGAACCGTATTTGATGACATCCTGCCCCGTCGCGACGTCGCGCATCGCCACTTTGTGGCCACGCGCCACGTCACCGCGCATCATGATCGATGCGCCATCAACGACTACCGCGTCGCCCGCGCGCGCGTCGTCGACCAACGTCGCGACAGTGTCGCTTCGGTCGATTCGCAACGCCCTAATCATCCGTGCCTCGACAACAGTGGTAACCGGTGTCATGCTATGCCTCAACGCGTATTCGCCTGCAAGGCTAGCAGCGCGGCGAGGGGGTCGCTATGCCGTATCCGATGCGCAAGACCGGACAGCCGACGATCAACGATGTCGCCCGCATCGCCGGCGTCTCCAAAAAGACCGTCAGCCGCGTGATCAACCGCTCGCCGCTGCTCAACGACGAAACCCGCAAGCGAGTCGAAGAAGTGATCGGCGGGCTGGGGTATATTCCCAACCCCCAGGCGCGCGCGCTGGCGCTCCGGCGCAACTTTCTGATCGGGCTGGTCCACGGCAACCCAAACGCGCAAACCGTGATGAATGTCCAGCAGGGCATGCTCGAGGGGTTGCAGGATACCGAGTTCGAAATGGTCGTGCGCCCGGTCGATCGCGGATCGCCGACGATGCTCGACGGTTTGCGTCATTTCCTCGAACGCCAGCGGCTGTTCGGCGTACTGCTGATGCCACCCATCAGCGAGAACGATGCGGTCGCCAAATTGTGCGACGATATCGGCTGCCGTTATGTCCGGATGGGGTCGGCGGCGCTCGACAAGCCCGACCATATGGTCGCGTCGAACGACCGCGAGGCGGTGCGCGAGGCGACCCAATATCTGATCGCGCAGGGGCATCGCCGAATCGGGCTGATCGCGGGGCCGCACGGTTTCCGCTCCGCGCTCGAACGGCGGATGGGGTTCGAGGAAGCGCTGGGCGACGCCGGCATTGCACTGCCGCGCAGCATGATCGCCGAAGGAAATTACCGGTTCGAATCGGGGCTGGCTGCGGCCGATCGGCTGCTCGATCTGGTACCCCGACCGACCGCGATCTTTTCGAGCAACGACGAAATGGCGGCGGGGGTGATCCACGCCGCGTGCCAGCGTGGGCTGTCGGTGCCGCGCGACCTGTCGGTGATCGGGTTCGACGATACGCCGATCGCCGCGCATATGTGGCCGCCGTTGACTACGGTGCGCTGGCCGATCGCGTCGATGGCGCGATCCGCCGCACTTAAGCTGATCGCCGGGATCGACGGAGAGGCCGATCCGGTCGAGGAGCCGTCGTTATTCCTGTCGACGCTGATTCGGCGCGCGTCGGTCGCGCCGCCGTCGGCGTGATAGGGTTGCGCGATCGTTTGACACCGGTTACCTAACTTTGCCGCGCGAAAGCAGCAGCAGCACGAGGGAGTAGGATGAGCAGGCGCCTGGAATTGCACCCCGATCGCTTGTTTCCGGCCGACCCCGGGACACGGTCGATCGCGCGCAATCTCTATACGACCGTGGCCGATTTGCCGATCGTCAGCCCGCACGGCCATACCGACCCCGCCTGGTTCGCGACCGACGCCAACTGGACCGACGCGACCAGCTTGCTGCTTGCGCCCGACCATTATCTGTATCGGATGTTGTACAGCCAGGGCATCGACCTCGACGCGCTGGCGATCCCGCGCCGCGACGGGACGCCACCGATCGATCCGCGCGCCGCATGGCGATTGTTCGCGGGTAACTATCACCTGTTCCGCGGCACGCCGTCGCGGCTGTGGCTCGATCATGTCTTTGCTGAGGTTTTCGGGATCGACGTCGCGCTCGAGGCGGGGACTGCCGATCACTATTTCGATGCGATCGGCGACGCACTGGCGGCCGATGCCTTCCGCCCGCGTGCCTTGTTCGATCGGGTTAGAATCGACTTCCTCGCCACCACCGAGGGCGCGCAGGACGATCTAACTCATCATCACGCGATCCGGCGCTCGGCTTGGGGCGGGCGCGTCGTCACCACCTATCGCCCCGACGGCGTGATCGACGTCGAGCACGAAGCGTTTGCACCCGCGATGAAGCGCTTCGCCGAATTGACTGGCGAGGATGTGTACGAGTGGAAAGGGTATCTGGCCGCGCACCGCAAGCGCCGCGCCGACTTCCGCGCAGCGGGCGCCACCGCGACCGATCACGGCCACCCGACTGCCGTCACCGCGAACCTCTCGGCCGACGAGGCCGAGCGGCTGTTCCGCACGATCGTCACCGGGACCTGGGCCCCCGCCGACGCCGAGCTGTTCCGCGCGCAAATGCTGACCGAGATGGCGGCGATGAGCGTCGAGGACGGGATGGTGATGCAGATTCACCCGGGTAGCTCCCGCAACCACAATGCCGGGCTGTTCGCCAGCCACGGCCGCGACAAGGGCGCCGATATCCCGACGCGCACCGATTACGTCGATGCGCTCAAGCCGCTGCTCGATCGCTTCGGCAACGAGCGCGATTTGTCGATCATCCTCTTCACGCTCGACGAATCGACTTATGCGCGCGAACTCGCGCCGCTTGCCGGGCACTATCCGTGCCTCAAGCTCGGCCCTTCGTGGTGGTTCCACGATAGTCCCGAAGGCATGCGTCGTTTCCGCGAGATGACCACCGAGACCGCGGGGTTCTATAACACGGTCGGGTTCAACGACGACACCCGCGCTTTCCTGTCGATCCCCGCGCGGCACGACGTCGCGCGGCGGATCGATTGCAGTTTCCTCGCGCGGCTCATCGCCGAGCATCGGCTGCACGACTGGGAAGCCGCCGAACTCGCGCAGGAATTGACCAGCGGCCTCGTCCGCCGTGCCTACAAGATCGATGATCCCAAATTTGCCGCCAAGGCGGCCTGAGGAGAGACTGATGTTCGACCGCACCTATTACGCCACGCATCCCGACATGATGGAGTGCGTCTCCAACGAAGAACTGCGCGACCGTTATCTGGTCCAGGGCCTGTTCCGCGAGGGCGAGTGCGTGCTCAACTATACGCATGCCGACCGCTTCGTAATCGGCGGGGTCGCGGTGGGCTCGGCCGCGGTGAAGCTCCCCGTGCAGAGCGAACCGCCCTCGGCAGCAGGTCACCCGTTCCTCGAACGCCGCGAGCTCGCGGCGGTCAATATCGGCAAGACAACCGGCACCGTCACGGTCGATGGCGAAAGCTTCGAGCTCGGCAACAAGGATTGTCTCTACATCACGATGGGCGCGGTGGATGTCGAATTCTCGGGGACCGGGGCGCGCTTCTACCTCGCCTCCTGCCCGGCGCACCAAGGCTTCAAGACGCGCAAGCTCGGCATTGCCGACGCCAACGCGCTCGAACGCGGCAGCCTCGAGGAATCGAACGAGCGTACGATCTATCAGCTCGTCATCCCGGGCATCTGCGATAGTGCGCAGCTCGTCATGGGGCTGACCGTGCTCAAGCCCGGCAGCGTGTGGAACACGATGCCCCCGCACATCCATGAGCGCCGCAGCGAGATCTATTGTTATTTCGAGCTCGACGGCCCGAACGATCGAGTCATGCATTTCATGGGCGAGGGCGAAGCGATGCGGCACATCGTGATGGCCAACGAGGAAGTCGTGATCAGCCCGCCCTGGTCGATCCACATGGGGGCTGGGACCAAGGCCTATGCCTTCATCTGGGCGATGGCCGGTGAGAACCAGGACTATACCGACATGAACGTCCTCGACATCTGCCAGCTCGCCTGATGAGCGGGCTGTTCGATCTGTCGGGCAAGATCGCGGTCGTCACCGGCGCCAATACCGGCATAGGCCAGGGCATCGCGCTGGCGCTGGCTGAGGCGGGCGCGGATATCGCCGCGGTGGGGCGCACGCCCGCCGAGGAAACCATCGCCAAGGTACGCGCGCTGGGCCGCAAGGCGGAAATTGTGTCGGCCGATCTTTCGACGATCGAACCTGTGCAAAGGGTTGTGGACGAAACCGTGGAAAAGCTCGGCGGGCTCGACATATTGGTCAATAACGCCGGCATCATCCGCCGCGCCGACGCGGTCGATTTCACCGAGGAGGATTGGGACGCGGTGGTCGACACCAACCTCAAATCGGTGTTCTTCCTGTGCCAGGCGGCGGGGAAGCACATGATCGCGAATGGTGGGGGCAAGATCATCAACATCGCGTCGATGCTGACCTTTCAGGGCGGGATCCGCGTGCCGAGCTATACCGCGTCGAAGAGCGGAATCGGCGGGCTTACCAAATTGCTCGCCAACGAATGGGCGAGCAAAGGCATCAACGTCAACGCGATCGCGCCGGGCTATATCTCGACCAACAACACGACGGCGCTTCGGGCCGACGAGGGTCGCAACAAGTCGATCCTCGATCGCATCCCGGCGGGGCGCTGGGGCGATGCGAGCGACCTTGGCGGTGCAGCGGTGTTCCTCGCCAGCCGCGCGTCGGACTATGTCCAGGGCCACATCCTTGCCGTCGATGGCGGGTGGCTCGCGCGATGACATTTTTAGCCGTTCGTGCTGAGCCTGTCGCAGCACGTGGTTGCAACACGCCCTTCGACAAGCTCAGGGCGAACGGAGAAAGATAGTGGGACGTCTTCTCGCCTTCGGAGAGATCATGCTCCGCTTCTCGCCGCCGGGGCGCGAGTTGCTGATGCAGACGCCGAAGCTAGACATCTGGGTGGCAGGTGCCGAGGCCAACGTCGCGGGTGCGCTGGCGCGGCTTGGGCACGATGTCGCCTTCGCCAGCGCGGTGCCCGACAACGATCTCGGCCGCGCTGCCATCGCCAACCTGCGCGGCGCGGGCGTGGATACCAATGGCATCCAGCTGCGTGGCAACCGCATGGGGCTGTATTTCGTCACGTTGGGCGCCGGGTTGCGCGCGACCGAAGTAATCTACGACCGCGCGCATTCTTCGTTCGCCGAAACGCCGAGCGAGGCATGGGATTGGGATGTGCTGCTCGCCGACGTCGATCGGCTGCATTTGTCGGGCATCACCCCTGCGCTCGGCCCGGGACCTGCCGCCAGCGCGATCATGGCGGCAGAAGCGGCGGTGGCACGCGGCATCGCGATCTCTTTCGACGGCAATTGGCGCGGCAAATTGTGGGAACGCTGGGACAGCGATCCGCGCGGTATCCTGACCCAGCTCGTCGCGCTGGCCGATTTGTTGTTTGGCAACCATCGCGACATCGCGTTGCTGCTCGGCCGCGATTTTTCGAGCGAGGGTGAGGATCGCCGACGCGAGGCGGTCGAGGCCGCGTTCGCCGCTTTCCCCAAGCTCCAGACGATCGCCTCGACCGCGAGGGCCGTCGAGCATGTCGATCTCCACCGCCTGTCGGCGCGGATCGATATGCGGGGGAGCCACGCGCAGACCGACGAAGTCGTGCTCGCCGGGATCGTCGACCGGATCGGCGGCGGCGACGCGTTTGCCGCGGGGGTGCTCCACGCGCTTCGCAGCGGTGGCGACATTGCGGAGGCGGCGCGTACCGGGCTCGCGCTCGCCGCGCTCAAGCATTCGCTGCCGGGCGACGCGTCCCTGTTTCGCCAGGCCGATATAGACGCGTATCTCGCGGGCGGGTTGGATGTCCGGCGCTGATCCGTCACGCCGGTCGTTGATCGGCGGTATGCTGGCGGCAGGTGCCCTCGTTCCGTTCTCAGCGCGGGCGGCGGATACGTCTTCGCCCCGCCTGATCGGCTGCTCTGCCGGTTTGTTCTCCGGACGCGCTTATGCCGACGGCGTACTGTCGTATCGCGGCATTCGCTACGGCCGCGCCGAGCGGTTTTGCGCGCCGGTGGCATTTTCCTATGGCGGCGAGCTGCACCGCGCGGAGAGTTTCGGACCGGTCTGCCCGCAATCGGGCGATCGCTACGGCCCGCAGAGCGAGGACTGCCTCTACCTCAACATCTGGACCCGTGCGCCGGAGCGGGCTGGCAAGCGGCCGGTCATGCTTTACATCCATGGCGGCGCCTATTCGGGCGGCAGCGTCACCGACCCGCTGAATGACGGCCATGTGCTGGCGGCGCGCGGCGATGTCGTCGTGGTTACCGTCAATCATCGCCTCAACGCGTTCGGCTACCTCTATCTCGCGCGGCTCGACCCGCGATTTGCCGACAGCGGCAATGCCGGCCAACTCGATCTGATTCTCGCGCTCAAATGGGTGCGCGACAATATCGCGGCGTTCGGCGGCGACCCGGCGCGCGTGATGGTGTTCGGCCAGTCGGGCGGCGGCGCCAAGATCGCGACGATGATGGGGATGCCCGCCGCCAAGGGGTTGTTCCACCGCGCTGCCACGATGAGCGGGCAGCAAGTCACCGCGAGCGGCCCGATGAACGCCACCGCACGGACGCGAGCCTATCTGGCCAAGCTCGGCATCAGCGACAAGGACTTGTCGCCGCTGCTGACGATGCCGATCGAGAAACTGGTCGCCGCGCTCGATGCGACCGATCCGATCCTTGGCGGCGGGGTCTATTTCGGACCGGTGCTCGACATGAAGTGGCTGGTCCGCCACCCGTTCTGGCCCGACGCTAATCCCCAGGGGCTGGCGATCCCGATGATCCTTGGCAACATGCATGACGAAACCCGCGCATTCATCTCGCCCGATTCGGACAAGGTGAAGGGGTTGAGCTGGGACAATCTCGCCGACCGCATGGCGCCCGAGCTTCGCATCGACGTCCTGCCCGACTGGGTGGTCGGCGAGTACCGTAAACAATTCCCCACATGGTCGCCGACCGACGTCTTCTATGCCGCCACGACCGCGGGGCGAAGCTGGCGTGGGCAAGTGATCGAGGCCGAGGCGCGCGCCAAGGCCGGCGCGCCGGCCTGGGTCTACCAGGTCGATTTCACCTCGCGCACCGACCCGCGCCGCGGCGCGTTCCACACGATGGATATTCCCTTGGTGTTCGGCACGATCGGCGCGCCGGGGTCGCAGACCGGGACGGGGATCGACGCTCAGGCGTCGTCGAAGGCGATGCAGGACAGCTTCGTCGCGTTCGCCGCGACCGGCAACCCGAACGATGCCGGGCTGGCCGCCTGGCCCAGATACGATCTGGCCAGGCGCGCGACGATGATCTTCGATGTCGCCAGCCGCGTCGAGAACGACCCCCGCCGCTGGCAGCGCGAATTGTTCGCGCGGATTCCCTACATCCAGCCGGGAACGTGAGGCGCGGCCCGCAAGCAGGCCGCGCCGATTCCTTAGTAGTTGAAGCGAACCCCGAACAGGAATTCGCGGCCAGTGTGGTGGTACACGCTCAGCAGATTGCCGGGCTCGATATATTGATCCTGATACTGATCGGTCAGGTTGATGCCTTCGAACGTCAGCTTGATCTGCTTGGTCAGCGTGAGCTGAACCGACGCGTCGATATTCAAGGTCGCCGCCGTGCCCTGGACGGTGGTGCCGACCTCGGTGCCCGGAACCGTCGTCAGATACTTGCTGCGATACGCCCCCGACACGCGGGCGCTGACCACCTTGTCTTCGTAATAGAAGGTCGCGTTGGCCGACCGCTTCGACAGGTTGGTCAGCGGCGCTGTAACGACGACGACGCCGGCGCCGTTGAGATATTGGATGTTGGACGTCACCTGCGTGTAGTTGAGCAGGATGCCGGTATTCTTGAGGAACCCCGGCAGGAAGCGGAGCGGCTGCTGGTAGTTGATTTCGAAGCCGCGCAACTTGCCGCCCGGCGTGTTGGCCGGAAAGCTGAAGGTCCAGTTGTTGAGCCCCGGCGCACAGTTCGGCGTCGCGCCGCATGCCGCGGTCGCCAGGCTGTCCGGCAAGCCCAGCGAATTGCCGGTAAAGGTGCTGGTCGACGACTGCGTCTGGATGAAGCTCTGGATATTCTTCTGGAACAGCGCGACCGAGATCAGCGATCCCGACCCGAAATAATATTCGATCGCGGCGTCGTAGGTCCGCGCGCGGAACGGCGCGAGCTTGGGATTGCCGACGGTGACGGTGCGGTTGGCGCCCGACACGTTGACCGCGACGCCGGGCGTCAGGCTGCCCAGGCTCGGCCGCGTCATCACGTCCGCCGCCGCCAGGCGGATGAGCAGCTTGTCGGTCGGCTCGATCACCAGGTTAACCGAGGGCAGGAAATCCTCATATTTGTTCGGAACGGTCACTTCCTGGACCGCGCCGCCGACGAACCCGAACCCGGTCGCCGCCTGATCGGTCTGGACGTAGCGCAACCCCATATTGCCGCGCACGGTCACTCCGCCCAGATCTTTGCGGAAGTTCGCCTGGAAAAAGACCCCCGTGTCCTTTTCCTGGACGCGCGAATTGTTGCCGAGCGCTGGCTCCGGCCCGAGCCGGAAGGCGCCGCCGCTGACGGTCGGGTCGGTCAGGCTGAACAGCGAAGCTGCGGTCGAATAGACCGGTGCGAGGAAACTCTGCCCGCGGATCGTGACGATATGGCTGTAACTGGAGAGCGGCGTTGCGGCGACGCTGGCCGGGATGACAGTTTCTTGGTTCGCGGTGGTGCCGTTGGTACGGCGCAGCTCGGTCGTCGCGAAGCGGTATTCCTTGTAGCTCGCGCCGAACAGCAGGTCGAACTCGTCGTTGACCTTCCACGTCAAATTCGCCTCGCCGGTGGCATAGGTGTTCTTCGCGGTCGCGGCGCGCAGGCGCAGCTGGCTCAACGTCCATGCCGTCGGGCTGGTGAGGTTGGCGGTGCCGAAGTTGAAGGTCGGATTGGCCCTGTCGGTATAGTCGTAGCTGTAATTGTCGACGTTGAATTGATCGAAGGTGATCGTGTTCTGGATCGGGTTCTTGTGGTCCGAGATCGAATAACCGCCCAGCACGTTCAGCTTGATCGAATCGCCGAAATCCTGGTTCAGCTCGCCGGTGATCTGCTTGAACTTGGTGTCGAGATTGTCGAAGCGGTCCTCGACGCGCAGGTCGACATCGTTGAAGGTGCCCTTGACCAGGATGCCGTTGGTGATCGTCGCGGCGGTCACGTCGGTGTCGGCGATGCCGCACGTGGTGGCGCGCGACGCGGCGGTGCAGGCGCCCGCGACGCTGAACGACGGCGCCTCGAGATAGCGTTCCTCGCGGGTCGCCTTGAAATCGGCATACAGGCCGTCGATCGAGATCAGCGTGCTCGGGGTCGGGCGAAACTGAAGCGAGGCGGTGATGCCGAGACGCTCCTGATCGTCGATATAATAATCGTAGCGCGGAAAGCGCGGGTGGAGCGCCGCGTTGACGTCGGTGCAGCCCTGCGGCGCGGGACTCACGACCGCGCCACTCGCGCCGCCGGCGCCGACGCCGACACACGGCGTACCCAGATAGCTTTCGAAGCCCGGCGCGAACGCCGAACCCCTGGCCCAGCGCACGGTACTATAGCCTTCTTCGATCAGCTTGCGCTTCGTATAGGCGACCGAGACCAGCGCGCCGATCGTGCCCGCGGAATTCTGGACCGCCGCCATGATCGCGCCGCGCGGGCTGAATTTCTGGTACAGATCGTTATAGCTCCCCTGCGCCGACGCAGCGAGCGTGAAGGTCTTCTTGTAATCGAACGGGCGCGCGGTGCGCAGATCGACCGTCGCGCCGAGCGAGCCTTCGTCGGTCTGGGCATCGGCGGTCTTGCGCACGGTGATGGCGTTGAACAGGTCCGACGCGAAGATGTTGAAATCGAACCCGCGCCCGCGATTGGTGCCGCCGCTGGCATCGGCGCCGCCGGCGGTGGTCAGCGCTTCCATGCCGTTAATGCGGACACGCGTGAATTGCGGGCCGAGGCCGCGCACCGAAATGCTGCGCCCCTCACCGCCGTCGCGCGCCAGCGCCACGCCGGGAATGCGCTGGATCGATTCGGACAGGTTGAGATCGGGGAACTTGCCGATATCCTCGGCGAGAATCGTATCGGTCGACCCGGCTTCCGCCTTCTTCTGATCGAGCGCCTTGGCCAGGCTGCCACGGAAACCGCTGATGATGATGTCCGGACCAGTGTCCTGGTCGGCGTCAGATCCTTGCGGGCTGTCGGCGCTTGGCGCGGGCGTTGGAGCACCGGCGGTTTGCGCATGTACGAAGCCCGGATAGGCCAGCGCGATCGCCAACACCCCCAGCGACACGCCCCGTCGTTGCATCAGCTTGTTGCTCACGGCCCCCATGATATCCTCCCTATAGTCGCGAGCTTCTAAGGCTCTGTTCCACCGGTGTCAGGAAGGGGGGCTTTGCCGCTAGTCCGCTGGTTGGCGGGACTGAATGCTCGTTCAACTGCATCGTCGTTATGGTTGGATGCGTACATCCAAGCGATGATCGACGTCTGCACCTTGCCGCGGCTAAGCCATCCTTCCTACGAATCTATCGGGCGTCTTGTTGCGCCTGACGCCTACATCGCCTAAAAGAGACACCGGTGTCAATGGTCGTTGATAAAGCGCTGTATGACCCCTCGAGGCTCGTTCAAGGGTATCGCAATGATCGATCGCCGCTCAGCAATCCTTGGTACGCTCGCTGCCGGAGTCGCCGCGCGCGCCGCCGCGCAGACCGCGCCGCCTGCGGTCAAACCGGGCAATGCTGTCCCGGGACTGGCCGAGCCGAGCGAGACGATCGACCTGTGGCCGGGCGGCGCTCCCGGCGCCCCGGCGAAGCCTCTGGTCGAGACGGTCGACGAGCGCAGCAAGGATTCCGCACTGACCGACCGTGCGGTGTACGGGATCAGCAAGCCGCGGCTGGTCGTGTTTCGCCCCGCCGTACCCAACGGGTCGGCGGTGCTGGTGATGCCGGGCGGCGGCTATCGCTGGGTGGTGATCGACAAGGAAGGGTATGAGATCGGGCGCTGGCTGGCGGCGCGTGGTTGGACGGTGTTCGTGTTGTTCTATCGATTGCCAGGCGAGGGGTGGCACGCGGGCCCCGACGTGGCGTTATCCGACGCGCAGCGCGCGATGCGGCTGATCCGCGCGCGGGCGAGCCGATACGGCATCCAGCCCGAACGAGTCGCCGCGATGGGTTTTTCGGCGGGCGGGCATGTGTGCGGCGATCTTGCCACTCGCTTCGCCGCGCCAACCTATAAAGCCGTCGATCAAGCCGATGCGCTCAGCGCCCGCCCAGACATCGCCACGCCGATCTACGCGGTGCAATCGATGTCGGCGCCGCTCGCGCATCCGGGGTCGCGCGAGTTGCTGATCGGCAAGGACGCGCCGCTCGCGCTCGAACGCGCGCACAGCCCAGCCATCAACGTCACCGCCAAGACCCCGCCCTGTTTCCTCGTCCATGCCGAGGACGACCCGACCGTACCCGTCGACAACAGCCTGGCGATGCGCGCCGCGCTCAGGCAGGTGGGCGTGCCGGTCGAGACGCACCTGTTCACGCATGGCGGTCACGGCTTCGGGCTGCGCCGCGCGATGGGCAAGCCGGCCGAGGCGTGGCCGGACTTGTTCACGAACTGGGCGCGAACGCAGGGGCTCGGTTAACCGCCGCCTCGGTCAGACCGACAGCTCCGCGTCGCCTTCGAGCATCCGCTGTTCGAGCTTCGGTGCCTGACCGGGCTTCCACCGCGGCGCGCGATGCGACACGCGATATCGCAGCGGACCGCCGTCGGGGGTGGTCGCGCGCGCGATCGGGCGGACGATGCAGACGAATTCGCTGTCGATCGCGTGCGCGTCTGCGCTGATCACGGTGTAACCGTGCCCGGCCATGTCGACGAATTCGACATGTGGCGCGACATCGGGGTTGGTCAGCGCGCGCGCCTTGGCGATGTCGCCGCTCGCGGCATATTCGAGCGCCGCGCGCACCCCACGTTTGATCGTCAAATTGACCGTATGTTCGGGCGCAGCGCCAGCCACCTTGCGCACCAAAAGCGGCGTCACGGCGGAGGGCTTCTGATACTCGACCGCCTCACCCATCCCGGGGGCAGAGATCGAGCCGGTGATGAAGCTCAGCCCGACCGGATTGAACCCGGCGGGCGGTAGGCGCGGCGCGGCATAGCCCGCCCAGAAGCTGTGACGATCGCCCGAGACGGTGACGAAGCCCGACACCTTGCGGTCGCGGACCAGGTCGTAGATTTCGGCGCGCTCGGCGAACGCATTGCTGAAGTCGCCGTTGGCGAAGTTGCCGAAATCCTTGCCCATCCAGGGTTGCTTGAAGAACCCGGCAGGCAGGTTCTGCGCGTCGGTTCGCTGGTCGAGCGGGCCGTTGGTCACGCCCCAGATCTTCCAGGTCGCGGTCGATGTGGTCAGCCGGTCCTTGAGCCACGCCTTCTGCTCGCGGCCGAGCACGGTAAAGGCTGGCTCGTCCTTGCGGAAATTGGGAATCGTCTTGTCGCCGATCGAAATCGTCGCGGGGGGATTGCCGCCATTGTACGCGCGGCCGCCGTCGGTGATCTCCAACCATTCCTGTGGCAGGACGGGATACTCTCCCGAATCGAGCGCCGTGGCCTCGGGCCGATCGGTCGGGTCGGCCGCCTTGTAGCTGTGATGGTCGGTCAGGATCAGGTCGACATGCTTGCCGTACCGCATCGCGCGATAGGCGGTCATGCTGCCGACCGCGGTGCGATTGTTCAGTTCGGTGCCGAAGCCATGATCGTCGAACGTGTCGATCGCCGCCTTTGCCACGGCCGGCGGTCGGAACTGGTCGAGTCCCGCGCCCGAGGCCTTGCGCACACGTGACGGGATATATTCCCACCACGCCTGGTTGGCGGCGACGCGCAGCGGCTGCGCGGGCTCGACCTTGCTGCCGGGGTATCTGATGAAGCTCTGCCAGCCCAGCCACGAAAATTCGTGGTTGTCGCCGATGCACACGAACGGGAAATGCGCGCGAGCGTCCTGGATATCGGGGTCGTCGATATGCGCGCGATAGATGTGGCGATAGCCGGCGAGGTTGGTGGGAACGTAGAAGTATTTGCTGACCTTGCGTGCGTCGGGGACGGGGCCGAGATCATAGACGGTGCGCGAATAGCGCTGCGGCAGCTCGGCGGGCTTTTCGAAGACTTCGTAGATGAAGTCGCCGAGATGGAGCACGAAGCCGAGCTTGCGGTCGGCGGGCGCGCGCTCGTCCTCCCAGATCATCCGGCGATAGGCGTTCTGCGCGCCTTCATTGACGCTGTTGCACGACACGAAGGCAAAGCGAACCGGACGCGCATCGCTCGGGCGCGGTGCGGTGATCGTGCGCCCGACTCGGCTGCCAGCGCCGCTGTCGTCGGTAAAGCGGTACCAATAGGTGGTGGCAGGCGAGAGTCCGCCGACCAGCACGCGGCAGGTCCAGTCGGCCGCCGCCAGCACCGGCGTGCGGGTTGTGGCGACCACTTTGCGAAAACCCGAGTCTAGTGCGACTTCGACCGTCAGCCTATCCCGGTCGCCTTCGGCAAACGGCCGCCGGGTCCACAGAATCACGCTGTGGTCGTCCGGATCGCCCGATGCGACACCCTGCGGATAGCTGGCCCGGTCCTCGCGCCATTTTATGCGCGACGCTGTCGCCTTCGACCGCCCTGCCCAGATGCCGCTGATACCGAGCGCCGCTGCGCTTGCCAGAAACTGCCGTCGGTCCATCTCACGCTCCGGGCTTGCCTAGCGTGATAGTCTCGTAACACAGTCCACAGGTCAAGTCAGCGGCAGATTTCCAGGAAGCCCGCCGCCATGAAGCTGGCCATCCGCTCCTTCACCGCGCCGAAATCCTCCGACCGGCACAGCCCGCCCGACAATTTGTCGATTCGGCCCGTCCGCGCCAGCGTGAGCATCAGCGCGCCGGTGACGAAGTGATAGCCCCAGAAGATGTCCTGTTCGCGAGCATCGGGCAGGGCTTTCTTGAGCAAGGCGATCAATCGTAGCACGACCGGATCGAAATGCTGGTCCATCAGCTCGGCGCCCCATTCGGGGGTATTCGCCACCTGCGCGCCGAGCGCGGCGTAATTCTTCCAGCCGGTGCCGCCGTTGATGTACAGATCGAGGTCGGTGTCGAGGAATGCGCGCAACGCACCTTCGACGGTCGGCTTGCCGTTGGTCGCGGCATCATATTCGTCGAGCGCCTTCATCCGCCGGCCGTTGGTCACCGACGCGCGGCGCGTGAACACGGCGTCGAACAACGCCTTTTTGTCGGCGAAATAGTAATTGAGCAGCGTGTGGTGGACGCCGACGCGCTTGGCGACTTCCTTCAGCGTGACGCCGTACAGCCCGTGCTGCGAAAACAGTTCCTCGGCGGTGTCGAGGATTTGCTCCATCGTCTCCGCACGTTGTTCGGCCTTACGCGATTTTACTGGCATGTTCACGCTAGCGTCCTTCCGGCTTGAGGGGCCGAGCGTCAAGCCGGTACCATATACCAAAGATATTCACACTCGTGAGAGTGTCAATTGACAGTGCCGCTTCTTTGCCCGCATGATCGCCGCCAACGATATGAAAATATCGAGGCGGAGGATGCATGGATAGTTTGGCCGACGCCGGTTCGGGGGGCGCGCGCGTATCGGCACTTCGCGGCGGCGTGGTGCTCGGCACGCTCACCTTCGTTTACGTGCTGAATTTCCTCGACCGCCAATTGCTTACGTTTCTGGCCAAGCCGATCAAGGATACGCTGCACATCACGGACGGCCAGTTCGGTCGGCTTACTGGTCTGTATTTCGCATTTTTCTACTGCTTCATCGCTATTCCCGTCGGCTGGTTCGCCGACCGCACCAACCGCGTCGCGGTGGTCTCGCTGGCTTGCGCTATCTGGAGTGGCGCGACGATCGCTTTCGGTATTGCAACGACCTACCCGCAACTCGTCGCGGCGCGGATGACGGTAGGCTTTGGCGAAGCAGGCGGCGTGCCGCCATCCTACGCCATCATCACCGACACCTTTCAGCCCGGCCGGCGTGGTTTCGCATTCGGCATTTACAATTTCGGACCGCCGCTGGGCGCGGCGCTGGGCGTCGCGTTCGGCGGGGCGATCGCTATCGGGTTCGGATGGCGTGCGGCGTTCCTGACGATCGGTGCGATCGGCGTGGTGACGGCAGTCGCGGCATTCCTGATCATGCGCGATCCACCGCGGGGCGGGCTCGACCTGAACGCGGCCGGCGTGGCGTCCGCCTACGAAAAAGCCGCGTTCTGGCCGACGGTGTGGATGTTCGTCACCAACCCGGTGCTGATGCTCGCTGCGCTCGCCAGCGGCGCAACTCAGTTCGTAACCTACGGTCTCGGCAATTTTGCGGTGCTGTTCCTACAGGAGAGCAAAGGCATGACGCTGGCCGACGTTTCAGTCTGGTACGCGCTTACCTTGCTGGTCGGGATGGGCGGAGGGATCGTGATTTCGGGCCGTGTGCTGGACGCGGTTACCAAGCGGTCGCGCACGGGCTATGCGCTCGCGCCAGCCATCGCGCTGGCGATCGCCATGCCGTTCTACGTTGCTTTCGTCTGGGCACCGGGCTGGCCGCTGGCGCTGGCGTTGCTCACCGTCGTGATGCTGTTCAACTATGTCTATCTCTCGGCCTCGGTCGCGCTGGTGCAGGACGAGGTGCGGCCGAGCCAGCGCGTGCTGTGCGGTGCGCTGCTGCTGCTGGTGATGAACTTCATCGGACTGGGGCTCGGGCCGACCTATGTCGGCTTCGCGAGCGACTGGCTGAAGGCGCAGGGGCATAGCCACACGCTGCAGACCGCGCTCTATTCGATCACGCCCTTCTACCTGATCGCGATCGCCCTGTTCCTCTGGCTCGCCCGCGTGCTGCGGCGTGAGAGCCCTTCAGCCGCAAAGGTCGCCGCATGATCTCTTTTCGTCGTGTGATCGCGCTCGCCTGCCTGTCGCTGGCGCTGCCGGTGTCGGCGCAATCGTCCGACCCCACCCCCGTCGTCGATGCCCCCGCCGGCGCGGTCAAGGGAACGTCCGACGGCAATGTCCGCGTGTTCAAGGGCATCCCCTATGCGCTGCCGCCGGTCGGCGGCATGCGCTGGCGCCCGCCGGCGCCGATGCCCAAATGGGCGAGCGTGCGCACCACGGCGGATTTCGGCCCGGCCTGCGTCCAGCCGCAAAGCAAGACGCCCAGCCTCTATTCGGGCGGGAAGATGCCGGTCAGCGAGGATTGCCTGACGCTCAACATCTGGACGCCGGCCAAGGCGAAGAATGCGCCGGTGTTCGTGTGGATCCACGGCGGCGCACTGGTCGGCGGGTCGAGCCGCGAGCCGATCTACGACGGCAAGCGGCTGGCGGATCGCGGCGTCATCGTGGTGTCGATCAACTATCGGCTCGGCGTGCTGGGCTGGCTCGCGCATCCCGCGCTGAGCGCCGAATCGCCGCAACGCATTTCGGGCAATTACGGCCTGCTCGACCAGATCGCGGCTCTACGCTGGGTCCACGCCAATATCGGCGCGTTCGGCGGCAACCCGGGAAACGTCACCATCGCCGGTGAATCGGCGGGCGCGCTGAGCGTGATGTACTTGCTCGAATCGCCGCTGGCGCGCGGGCTCTATGCCAAGGCGGTCTCGCAAAGCGGCTACATGGTCTCGATGGCCGACCTCAGGAAAAGTGTCTTCGGCGCGCCGTCGGGCGAGGGGCTGGGGCAAATGGTCGCGGGTGGGCTCCAGGCGCCCGACCTCGCCACGTTGCGCGGCATGGATGCGCAGACGATTACCGATAGTGCGGCCAAGCTGGGGTTCGCGCCCTTCGGCAATGTCGACGGCCTCGTCCTGCCGCAGCAAATGACCACCGCGTTCGACAAGGGCAAGCAAGCGCCGGTGCCGCTACTCGTCGGGTTCAACCAGGGCGAAATCCGCTCGCTGATGATGCTCGCGCCAAAGCCGTCGGCGAGCGCGGCGGATTACGAAAAGGCCATTCGAGACCGTTACGGCGATCTCGCCGACGACTTCCTGCTTCTCTATCCGACCGCCGACTACAAGCAGAGCATCATCGCGACAACGCGCGACGCGCTGTACGGCTGGACCGCCGAACGCATGGCGCGCAAGCAGACCGCGCTGGGTCGGCCCGCGTTCCTCTACATGTTCGATCACGGCTATCCGGCGATGGAGGCGGCGGGTCTGCACGCGTTCCACGCCAGCGAGTTGCCGTTCGTTTTCGGCACATACGACCGTACCCCGCCGCTATGGCCCATGGTGCCCGATACCGCGTCGGAACGCGCGTTCTCCGACGCGATGCTCGATTATTGGGCGAGTTTCGCACGCGATGGCCGGCCGACGTCGGCCAACGCCCCGGCATGGCCGGCGTTCGGGTCGGCGCAGGCCTATATGCATTTCGCCGACAAGCCGATCGCGGACACCAAATTGATGCCCGGCATGTACGCGCTCAACGAAGCGGTGATGTGCCGCAAGGCGTACGCCGGGATCGCGTGGAACTGGAATGTCGGGCTGGTGTCGCCGAAGCTGCCGGCGAAGTCGGCGGCGTGTCCCTAATCCTCAATCCTCCCCCTGGGGGAGGATTAGCGGGCTAACCGACCGGCGCCGACGCGATCGTCCCCGCGGCATAATCGGCGCGCAGCCGCATCTTGTCGATCTTGCCCGACGCGGCGAGCGGCATCGCCGCTACGCGCGCGACGCGATCCGGGATCCACCACGCCGCGACCTTGCCGCGGAGCAGGTCGATCAGCGCGCGCGGATCGTCTGCGTCGCCTTGCGTCTCGACGATCAGCACCGGGCGCTCGCCCCATTTGTCGTCCTGGCGGCCGATCACCGCGACGTGCCGGACATCCGGATGGCGGCCGACGATCGCTTCGATCTCGTTGGGGTTGATCCACTCGCCGCCCGATTTGATCAAATCCTTAGCGCGGCCGCAGATAGTGAGATTGCCGTCGGCGTCGATCATCGCGAGGTCGCCGGTATCGAAATAACCCTCCTGATCGAGCGCATCGTTCTCCGCCTTGAAATAGCGCTCGATCACGCTCGCACCCTTGACCTTGAGGTGCCCGAGCGTGTCGATCTGCGACGGCAGCGTCGCGCCGTCGGCGTCGGTCAGCTTGAGATCGACGCCGATTGGCGGGCGGCCCGACGATCCATTGGCAAGCGCCGCGCCACGCGGCGGCGCGATCGTGCCGACCGGCGACAATTCGGTCATCCCCCAGCTGGTCTGGACGCGCGCGCCCAGCCGGTCCTCCATCTTGCGGATCAGCGCATCGGGGCAGGGCGACCCGCCGATCAGCACGCGTTCGAGCGCGGGCAGATCGCCGCCGGTCGCCTCGAGGTGATCGACCACGCCGAGCCACACCGTCTGCACGCCGACCGCCACCGTCACGCTCTCGTTGCGCATCAGTGTGGCAAGGCTGGCGCCGTCGAGCGCGCGGCCCGGCAGGACGAGCTGGGTGCCGGCCGCCGGGGCGGCGAACGGCAATCCCCAGCCATTGGCATGGAACATCGGAACGCCGAGCAGCAACACGTCGGCGGCGGTCAGCCCGACGGCGTCGGCCTGGAGCGCGCGCAGCGTGTGCAGATAGTTGGAGCGGTGCGTGTACTCGACGCCCTTCGGGCTGCCGGTGGTACCCGACGTGTAGCACAGCCCGGCGGGAGTATTTTCGTCGAAATCGCCCCACACTGTGCTCGCGCCATGCTCGCCGAGCAACGCCTCGTACCTCCAGACGCGTGCGGGATGGTCGATCACATCATCCGGAGCACTTGCGCCGTCGATCACGACTACATGCTCGATCGTCGGGCATAGCGGCGCGACATCACGCCACAGCGGGATCAGATCGACGGCGACCGCCAGCATGCGATCCTCGGCTTCGTTGATCATCGCCGCCAGATGCGCGGGCGTCAGGCGGGGGTTGAGCGTATGGCAGACGAGCCCCACGCCCATCGCGGCGTAATAGATTTCGAGATGGTGCTGCGTGTTCCAGGCCAGCGTGCCGACCCGGTCGCCGAGTTTCAGTCCGAGCGCGGCCAGCGCGCCCGACATCCGGTTGCCGCGATCGCGCAAGGCCGCATAGCCGATCCGCGTCACGCCTTGCCCGGCGTCCGCGACGACCTGGCGATCGCGAAACCATGTCGCGGCATGATCCAGGAACTTATCGACGGTCAGGCCGTACGTTTGCATGGCTTCTTCGCGCGCTTTTTCGGGAATGTGGGAAAAAATGGCTGGCCGCCGCTCGCTCGAAGCGGTGCGGCGGCCAGCAGGAGAGAGGTCAGAAGACCTTGAGCACCTTGATGCCGTACTGGCGCGGCGCCCCGGCGAAATCGAGCCCGCTGTTGAGCGCGGCGACGTAATGCTGGTCGGTCAAATTGGTGCCGTAGGCGGTGACCGTCAGCGTGCCGCGCGTATAGGCGATCTGCGCGTTGAGGATCTTGCGCGCATCGAGCAGGTCGCCGCGGTTCAGGTTCTGGAACAGCGTCGCATACTGGCTGCCGACATAGCCGAAATTGGCGCGGGGCGTGATCGAATCGCCGCCCGGCAGCTTGAAGGTATATTCGCCGCTGACGTTGAACGTGACGTTCGGCGCATAGGTCTGGCGGCGGCCCTTCAGGTTGATGCAGTTGGTCGCGGCCGGCGGCCCGCCGAGTAGCGGATCGCAGGCACCGGTGGCGGCGATCCGGGGGTCGCTCGCGTAGAACTGGCCGAGTTCGCTGTGCAGCACGTTGACGCCCGCGCCGAACTTGAACCCGCCCAGGCTGACGTCGATCTCGCCCTCGAACCCGTAGATCTTCGTCGAGTTGGGCACGTTGAGTTCGATGCCGAACGTCGGGAAGGTCGGGTAACCGATGATGACCTGGAAGTCCTTATAGTCGTTGTAGAAGCCGGTGAGTGTCGTGCGGACGTGTCCGCCCGCCCAATTGGACTTCAATCCGGCTTCGAACGACGTGATCCGCTCCGGCTTGAACGGCGCGGGCTGGCCGAGACCAACCGGCACGTTGAGGCCGCCGGGACGGAAGCCGGTGGCGACGAAGCCGTAGAGATACTGGTCCTTGCTGATCTTCCAGCCGAGCGACGCCTTGTACGAGAAATTGTCGGTCGACACCGTCTGCACGTCGCTGATCAGCGCGCCATATTGCTGGACGTTGACGTAGTTGGTCGAGCGGCTCGTCGTATACCGCCCGCCAAGCTCGAGCTTAAGGTTCGGCGTGATCAGGAAGCCGACCTGGCCGAACGCGGCGAGGTTACGCTCGGGATTGCGGCCGTAAAGCTGGTACAGGCACGGGTTGAACGTCGTCACCGGATAGCAGAGGTTGATTGTGAAATTGCTGAACGGCTTCGGGAAGAAATAGGCGTTCCACATCCCGAACCCGCCGAGCAGCCACGTAAAGCGCTTGTTGTCGGGCGAAGTGATGTTGAATTCCTGGCTGACCTGCGTCTCGGTCACGGTGTCGAAGAACGAATAGTTCTTGATCGTGCCGGTCGGGTTCGTGACGGGTACGATCGTCGTCGGGTCGCCGAAGTTCGATGCCGTGCCATCGAGATCGGCCTGGTACAGCGTGTTGCCGGTCTGGAAGCCGGTGACCGAGCGGAACTTGACCCCGCCGGGCGTGTCGTATTCGAGCTTCAGGACCGACCGGACGAACTTGTCGCGCGCGGCTTGCGGCGCGTTGAGCTGGATGTCGTACAGGTCGCGGCGATAGGTGGGGTAGGCGTTGCTGTGCTGGTAGAAGGGCGAGGCCGGATAGGCGCCCGAATCGAGATAATCGAGATCGGTCTTCCACAGCGCGGAGAAGCGGTCGCTCGGCTTCCACAGGAAGCTGATACGGCCGGCCATATAGCCCATCTTGCCATTGTCATAGGGATAGGCGGTCCCGCCCGCGCCCCTGGTCTTGAAGAAACTGTCGCGGCGGTCGAAAAAGCCCGCGAGGCGGATCGCGAAGGTGTCGCTGACCGGGATGTTGATCGCGCCCTGGAAGCCCAAATCGTTGTAATTGCCGTAATTGGCGTTGGCATAGCCGCGGATGCCGCCGTTGATGATCGGGTCGTTGGTGTTGACGAACACCGCGCCGCCGGTCGCGTTCTGGCCGACGATCGTGCCCTGCGGCCCCCGCAGCACCTGGATGTTGGCGACGTCGTAATAGGGCTCCATCTGGAAATAGCCGGGGAAGGTCGGCACGCCGTCGCGATAGGTGATCACGCCGGTCGTCGTCTGCGTGTTGTGCTCGGCCTTGCCGATCCCGCGGACGTTGAAATCGTTGCCCTGGCCGAAATTGTTGACGACCACCGACGGCATCGCGAATTGCAGCGCGTCGACGTTGGTGACGCCCTTGTTCGACAAATCGGTGCCCGACAGCACCGACGCCGAAATCGGCGACGTCATCAAATTCTCATCGCGCCGCGTCGCGGTGATGATGATGTCCTGCGCGTCGTCGCTGTCCGCACTGGTCGCGGTATCGGCCGACGGCGGCGTGGTCTGCGCGGCAGTCGGGTTGCACCAAGCCACCGACACCATCGATGCGCTCAGCAAAAATGCAAAAGCCTTCATAACCCCTCCCCAAACAGTCTCTGCATCACGCTCTGCGGCGCTGATGGCGGTACAATGCAGCGGAGTTCGACAAACTTCAATACTAATTCTCTGCAGAGTGAATAAGGCGTTCGGGGACGGCGGCCGATGCGCTCCGCACGTTGTAAGTGCGCAAAAAACCGCACAAAAGTGCGTTGTAGCACTCTCGTCTATTAGTTAAGTCGGTGTCCGGGGATGCGAGCCAGTCATATGCTCGTGCGTGTTTCGGGGGCGTTCGATGAGTAGTGCAGTACCAGTTGCGTCGATCAGCTTGCCGCACGACGGCGGCGAATTTCGTGTCAACACCACGACGGCGAACCAGCAATACGATACCGCAATCACGCGATTGAGCGACGGCGGGTTCATCATCGTCTGGTCGACATTTTCGTCGGCATTTCCGTCCCCGACCGATGTCGGCGAGATTCGCGCGCAACGCTATGGCGCCGATGGGCAGCCGGCGGGTGCCGAGTTCAAGGTAAACACGACTGGCGCCGGTTTTTACGGCCAGCCCACGGTCGCACTCCTTGCGGGTGGCGGGTTCGCGGTCGCCTGGTCGTATAAGGACACCAACGCTTACCACGTCCAGGCTCAGATTTTCGACGCGTCGGGCAACCGGGTGGGGAGCGAATTTCAGGCCAATAGCGCGCCACTGTCATCGAGCAACGGAACACCCTATCCGAGCATCGTCGCACTGGCGAATGGCGGGTTCGCACTGGCTTGGGAATACGGTGTCGGGTCGTTCGATAACGACATGCGCGCGCGCGTGTTCAACGCCGCGGGTACGCCCAGCGGCGGCGACTTTCTGGTCAACACCACCACGACCTTTTTTCAGGGGCCGCCCAAGCTGGTGGCGGCTGGCAACGGCTTCGTCGCCATTTGGGAGGACAATAGCCACAATAACGGCGACAACAGCGTCTTTGGCCAGCGTTACGACAGCAATGGCGCGCGGATCGGCGGTGAGTTCTTCGTCAATACGACCACGTCCGGTTATCAGGGCCAACCCAGCGTCGCGGCACTGAGCAACGGCGGCTTCGTCGTGGTCTGGTACGGGGATGGCGCTTCGGGCTCGGGCTCGTACTTCCAACGCTACGACGCGAATGGCGCGGCCGTTGGGGGCGAGACTGCGATCGGCGGCAGCGGCATCGGTCAGGTATTCGGCCTCCCCGGCGGCGGTTTCGTCGTCACCAGCAACCGCTACGACTCCGACGGATCGGTCGGTAACGCCTATGCGCAGCGGTTCAACGCCGACGGCACCATCCACGGCAGTGCTTTTCTCATCAATACCACCACCGCCGACACGCAAGAGAACGCGCAGATCGCGGTCTTGCCGACGGGCGAAATCGTGGCGACCTGGCGCTCGTATAACCAGGACGGCGATGGCTGGGGCGTCTATGCCCAGCGGTTCACCGACGACATCCATACCACGGCGGACCACGCGTTCGATCTCAAGGGGATGATGAAGATCGTCGACGACGGCGGTGCGGGCGCGCAGGAAACGGTGACGATCTCGGTTTCCTACGGCATCCTCAATATCGATGGCGGTCAGCCGAACGGCTCTGGCGTCGACATCGTGGGCAGCGGCACGGGCACGGTGATCCTGCACGGACCGCTGGCGATGATCAACGCGTTGCTCAACACGCTCCAGGCGAGCACGGTGCAATACGTGCCCACGGGCGGCTCGTCGCCGGCCAGCGCGACGCTGACGATGAGCGTCACCGACGCCGACAATCAGACATCGACCGCCAGCCAGCCGATCACCATCGCACCGGATATCCACGCGCCGCTGGCGCAGGACGACGCCTTCGCGATCACCGAGAACGACACGATTCAGTCGGGCAATTTGTTCGTCGATCACGGCCACGGCGTGGATGTCGCGCCGCCGGGTCAGTCGCTGTCGATCGCCGCGGTCAATGGCGTCGCCGCGAATGTCGGGCAGGCGGTCGTCCTCGCGTCGGGTGCGACGCTGACGGTGCGCGCCGACGGGACGTTCGACTACAACCCGAACAACGCCTTCAAATATCTGCCCGCTTCAGGGTCGGGCGCGTCGAACCTCACGGCGGCCGACAGCTTCAGTTATTCGCTGACGAACGGCAACACGGCGACGGTGACGATCACCCTCAGCGGGCTGGATAGCGACGATATCCTGCTTGGCACGCCCGGGAACGACTCGCTGAGCGGCGGCGCCGGACGGGACGAGTTTCACGCCGGCGGCGGCAACGATTTCATCAATGTGACCGGCGGCGACTATGTCGTGGGCGAAGTCTATGACGGTGGCGCCGGGAACGACGAACTGACGTTCTTCTCGACCGGATCGATCGACATCTCAACATCGACAATCACCGATGTCGAGACGCTGCGCTACAGTTCACAGCCGGCAAATGCGACGCTGTCGTTGACGCTGGCGCAGCTGGCGAGCTTGTCCGTGATCCACGTATCGCCCAGCATTACGCTGACCACCGGGGGCTCGATCGCGTTGAGCGGCAAGACGCTGGACGGCCCGATAAATCTGGCGCCTGTCGACACGATATTCGACATGACGGGCGTCGTGGCGGCGTACCTGCCGATCATCGTCAACGGCAACAGCGGAAACGACACGTTGATCGGTAGTGCATCGGCCGATCACCTGTCCGGCGGCGCGGGCAATGACACGATCGACGGGGGCGCCGGCGCGGATACGATGGCCGGCGGCACCGGCGACGATATCTACGTCGTCGACAATGACAGCGACGTGATTGTCGAGAATGTCGGCGAGGGCAACGACCTTATCAAAGCCTCGGTCAGCTATGCGCTACACCCGGGCGTCGATGTCGAGACGATGCGGCTGATCGGCACGGCCAACATCAACCTGACCGGCAATGCCGACCATCAAATCCTGATCGGCAACAGTGGCAACAACATCATCGACGGCAATGGCGGCGGTGACCGGATGAAGGGAGCCGCCGGCAACGACACGTACATCGTGCGCAGCGCGGCCGACGTGATCGTCGAGATCGCCGGCGAGGGCGACGACACGGTCAACGCGGTGCTCAGCTATACGCTGGGCGCGGCCGCGCAGATCGAGCATCTGACGACGATCAATGCGTCGGCCACCACCGCGATCGACCTGACCGGCAACGATTACAGCCATGACATCCAGGGCAATGCCGGGACGAACGCGCTGACCGGCGGATCGGGCGATGACGTGCTGCAGGGGTTCGGTGGCGGCGACACGTTGGTCGGCGGCGGCGGGCGGGACGCTTTTTATGGTGGCGACGGCGACGACGTGATCGAGGTCCGCGCCGGCGATTTCGTGAGCGGCGAAGTGTATGACGGCGGCAACGGAACCGACACCGTGACGTTCAAGAATGGGGGATCGGTCAACGTTGCCGGCTCCACGTTCGCGTCGGTCGAACAATTGTTCCTGATCGTCCAGACCGCGACGGCCACGACGCTGACGCTGACCGGGGCGCAACTCGCGAGCTTCTCGCGGATCTATGGCCTCGGACAGAATGGCGGCGCCGCGATATTTTCCGTGACGACCGGCGGCAATTTTTCGTTTGCGGGCAAGACCGTTCAGGGCATTTTCAACCTCGCGCCCGCCGATACCGTTTTCGACCTGACGGGGGCGACGATCACCGACAGCATGATCACGGTCAATGGCGGCATCGGCAACGACACGCTGATCGGCAGTTCGGTCAACGACTGGCTCTATGGCGGGGCGGGTAACGATGTGTTGCAAGCCGGGGCGGGCGGCACCGACACGCTGATCGGCGGTACGGGCGACGACATCTATACGATAAGCGATGCATCGACCGTGATCGTCGAGGCCGTCGGCGGTGGTAACGATACGATCAAGTCCTCGGTCAGCTACGTGCTGGGCGCCGGCGTCGATGTCGAGACGAGCCGGTTGATCGGAAACGCGAATATCAACCTGACCGGCAACGCCGATCATCAGATCCTGATCGGCAACACCGGCAACAACGTCATCGACGGCGGCGGCGGCGGCGACCGGATGAAGGGCGCGGCCGGCGACGACACGTTTATCGTGCGCAGTTCGGCCGACACGATCGTCGAGGTGGCCGGCGAGGGCAACGACACGGTCAAGGCAGCGGTCAGCTATACGCTCGGCGCGGCGGCGCAGATCGAGCATCTGCTCACGATCGACGCGAGCGCGACCACCGCGATCGACCTGACCGGCAACGATTACAGCCACGACATCCAGGGCAATGCCGGCGCGAACGTGCTGACCGGCGGCACGGGCGACGACGTGCTGAAGGGGTTTGCCGGCAACGACACCTTGTTCGGTGGCGGCGGCGCGGACAGGTTCGTGTTCGCGATCGGTACCGGGCAGGACAATGTCGGCGACTTCGTGTCGGGCAGCGACAAGATCGATCTGTCGGCGTTCGGTTTTGCCAGCTTCTCGGACGTCCAGGCGGCGACGCACGATGTCGGCGGCAATGCCGTAATCGATCTCGGCGGCGGCGATAGCGTCACGCTGAGCGGGTTCCTGAAGGCCCAGCTGCAATCGGGCGATGTGATCGTGTCGGGCGGCGGCGGTCAGGCGCCGTTGAAGGCAGGCATGCTGGACGTCCAGCGCTGGATCGCGACCGACGACACCGACCATGCCGCAAAGGACATCCTGGCGCCGCATTTCCTCGACTATGTCGGGCCGACCTCGCTGCCGGCGTTCGACTACATTCTTTGA
>NZ_JAQGKZ010000107.1 GCF_028289855.1 Sphingomonas bacterium
GCGCCGCCCAGCCGAGGAAGATGCGCGGCCATGGTGAGCCCAGCCGGAACAGCCGCCACAGGTAGTGGAGCGGGACGGTGATCAACAGCGCGCCGAGCAAGCCGGCCGTGCGGAAGACGATGCGGAGCCAGCCGAGCGGGTCGATCGGCGGCGGGTTGCCGGCAGCCGCGGCGGCGCGTTGATCGGGGCTCAGGACTTCCGGTCCAGGCTGACCCCGTACAGTTCCATCCGGTGGTCGACCAGGCGAAAGCCGAGCTTCTCGGCGATCTGTTTCTGGAGTTGTTCGAGCTCGGGATCGACGAATTCGAGCACATTGCCGGTCTCGATGTCGATCAGGTGATCGTGATGCGATTCGGGCGCTGGTTCGTAGCGCGAGCGGCCATCGCCGAAATCGTGGCGGTCGAGGATGCCGGCTTCCTCGAACAGGCGGACGGTGCGGTAGACCGTGGCGATCGATATGCCGGGATCGATGTGCGATGCGCGTTCATAGACCTTCTCGACGTCGGGATGGTCCTCGGCCTCGCTCAGCACGCGCGCGATGACACGGCGCTGCTCGGTGATGCGCAGTCCCTTTTCGTTGCAGAGAGCTTCGAGATCGATCTTGCGCGCCATCGGGCCGATATAGGCGCATTGCACTTGTTGCGAAAGGCGAGAGTGACTCGCAACAAAGGGGAGGCCTCGCGGCGCTCCCCTCTATCGTCACCCCAGCGAAAGCCGGGGTATCGTGCAACTCCTATCCCGCGCATCGCCGGAGATCCCAGCTTGCGCTGGGATGACGGCACGGATCGGGCGCGCGTTACTTTACCGTCTTGCGGCGCTTGGTGCCCAGGCCGATCTTCTTCGCCAGCGTGCGGCGCTGCTCGGCATAGTTGGGCGCGACCATCGGATAGTCGGCGGGCAGGCCCCACTTGGCGCGGTACTGGTCGGGCGTCATCTGATAATGCGTCATCAAGTGGCGCTTGAGCATCTTGAGCTTCTTGCCGTCTTCCAGGCACACGACGTAATCGGGCTTGATCGACGCGCGGATCGAAACCGCCGGCTCCTGCTTCGGCGCAGGCGGCGGCGCGGCCGGGTTCAGTTTCGACAAGCCGCGATAGATGTTCTGGATGACCAGTTCGATGTCGGAAACCGCGACATTGTTATTGCCGAGATATTCGGCGGCGATGTCGGCGGTCAGCGTGACCAGCGTTTCCTGCATTTCAGTCATATCGTCCATTGTCGTTCCTAACCCCGTTTTTTGGATGTTTTTGCTCCCCAGCGAACGCCCTTTGAGCGTTCCCGAAGCAATGTGCAAGGCGATGGTGACGAGTTATCGTGTCGCGCGGCGAAGGGTTATGGCCGAGTAACTTTGCCCATTGGGCCCGCGATAGTAATCGCGCCGCTCGCCGACCTTGCTAAATCCCGAATTTCTATACAATTTGATCGCGTCGTTGCCGTCGCGCACCTCCAGATGCATCGACACGATGCCGCGCATCGCGCAATCCGCGACGACCGATCGCAGCAACGCCGCGCCGACGCCGTTGCGCCGCGCTTCGGGAATCACCGCGAGCAACAGTAGCTCGGCCTCGTCGAGCACACCGCGAATCAGCGCGAATCCGACCGCGCGGCCGTTCAGTTCGGCGATCGTCAGCCACACGCCCGGGACCGACAGGATTCCGATCACCTGGTTGCGAGTCCACGCCTCGCCCCAGCGCGGGTCGAACGCGTCGGCCATCAGCCGGTCGATTCGGTCGAGGTCGCGAACGTCGCCCTCGCGCAGATCGATTGCGGCGGTGCTCATCGGGCCGCCATCGGTTTGGCGTCGGGCGCGCGGCCGTAGATCGGGCGCGGGGGCAGGGCGGTGAAAGCCGATGCCAGCAGGATCGAGTCGGCGGCGCTGGGCAGCCTGTCTTCGCCGCCTCCACCGAGGAACCGAACGCCGTTACCGACTGGATGCGCGCCGTCCAGCCGCGCCATCGCCTCGGCTGGCACAAGCGACGCCAGATCGGCGGTGGGAGCGAACGGATCGGCGGCGAATGGCTGCATGAAGACCTCGCCATGCCCGCCCTCCAGAACGACCGCAACCCGGTCGCGCGTCGGATCGGCGGCGAACGCGGTGGCGGCGATCAGCGGAAGCGACGAATAACCGCTCACCGGCACGCCCCAGCCAAGCCCGAGCCCGCGCGCGGCGGCGATGCCGACGCGGATGCCGGTGAAGCTACCCGGCCCTACATCCACGAGGATCGCATCCGCCCGCCCACCATCGGGCAGTTCGGCGATCATCGGCACCAGCCGTTCGGCATGGCCGCGCCCGACGACCTCATGCGCCGCCGCGACGACCTTGCCGTCCTCGATCAAGGCGACTGAGCACACGGCGGTGGCGGTTTCGATGACGAGGGTGCGGGTCATGCCTGCCCGCTAGCCCAATTCAACGGTCAGACAACAGTGTTGAACTTCGCGAAATCCGGACGCGGCAGGCGGCCGAAGATGCTCGACGGGTCGCCGTGGCCCAGCGTGGAGAGCATCACCGATTTGTAATTCGGCCGGTCGGCGAAGAACCCGGCGTCGACTGCGGCATTGTCGAACCCGGTCATCGGTCCGGTATCGAACCCCAGTGCCCGCGCCGCCATGATGAAATATCCGCCCTGCAACGTCGTATTGAGAAACGCGTGCCGTTCGCGCGCGACGGGCTCGGCGAACCATGGCCGCGCATCGACGTGCGGGAAGAATTCGGGAAGGTGTTCGTGGAAATCCTTGTCGTAGGCGACGATCACGGTCGCGGGTGCCTTACGGATTTTGTCGGCGTTGGTCGCGCTCGCGAACCCGGCGAGCTTGTCCTTCGATTCCTGACTCAGACACCAAATGAAACGGCCTGGCTGCTGGTTGGCCGATGTCGGGGCCATCTTCACCAGCTCGTAGATCGCCTCGATATCGACCTGCGTGACGGGCGCGTCGGTATAGCCGTTATACGTGCGGGCGGTGCGGAACAGCGTGTCTAGTGCGTCGTCGGTGAGCGGTGTGCCCATGACTTAAAAACCTTTCTGGCAACGATCGGACGAAGTCGCAGCGGTCAGACCGCGCGGACCTCGGTGACTTCGGGGACGTAATATTTGAGCAATTGCTCGATGCCGTTCTTCAGCGTCGCGGTGGACGAGGGGCAGCCCGCGCACGCACCCTGCATGCGGAGGAACACCTTGCCCTTGTCGAACCCGCGATAAATGATGTCGCCGCCATCATTGGCGACCGCGGGGCGTATGCGCGTCTCGATCAGCTCGCGGATTTGCGCGACGATGTCGGCATCGGCGGGGTCGTCGGCGATCCCGGCATCGTCGGCGGGTACGCTGAAGCCGGCGCTGGCCGGCTTGAACAGCGGCATGGCGGCGCTGAAATGATCGAGCAGGATCGCCAGCACGTCGGGCTTGAGGCTCGACCATTCGACCCCGGGCGCGGCGGTCACCGACACGAAGTCCCGCCCGAAGAACACGCCGGTCACGTCGCCCAGATTGAAGATCGCCTCCGCCAGCGGCGACGCATCGGCTTCCTCCGGCGTCGCGAAATCGCGCGTGCCGGCGTCCATCACGGCACGGCCGGGCAGGAACTTCAGCGTCGCCGGGTTGGGCGTGGTCTCGGTCTCGATCAGCATGGGGGCGATGTGGGCGCGATGGGCGCGGGGATCAAGCACCGAACGGGAAACGGATGGTTGCCTGGCAGGGATCGTGATCGTTCATTGCCCGTATCTGTTCCACGCCCTAGACGGGGATATATGCCGATCCTGTTCCGCGCTCCGCGCCTTTCGCTTCTCGTCGCCGTTACTCTGGGACTTTCGATCCCCGCGATCGCCCAGAACGTCCCGAACGCCAAAAATCCCGCTGCCGTCGTGCCGACGATCCGGCCTGAGGTCGATCGCTCGCCCTGGCTGTTCAAGGGCAGCGACATCACTCCCGATGCCAATTGGCATTTCGGCACGCTGCCCAACGGGTTGCGTTATGCCGTACGCAAGAACGGCGTGCCGCCGGGGCAGGTCTCGATCCGAGTCCGGATCGACGCCGGGTCGCTGTACGAGGACGACGCCGAACAGGGCTATGCGCACTTCATGGAGCACCTCGTGTTCCGTGGCAGCCAGTACGTCGCCGATAACGAGGCGAAGCGGACATGGCAGCGGCTCGGCGCGACCTTCGGCAGCGATACCAACGCGCAGACCAGTTTTACCCAGACGGTATTCAAGCTCGATTTGCCGGCGGCGACGCCGGAGTCGGTCGATGAAAGCCTGAAAATCCTGTCGGGGATGATGGAAGCCCCGAGCTTCGACGACAAGGTCGTCAACTCGGAACGCCCGGTGGTCGAGGCCGAGCAGCGCGAGGCGCCCGGGCCGCAGGTCCGCTATGGCGACGCGATGCGCGCGGCGTTGTTCGCCGGGCAGCCGTTCGCGGTGCGCTCGCCGATCGGGACGACCAAGACGCTGGAGGCGGCGACTGCGGGGTCGCTGCGCGCGTTCCACGACAAATGGTATCGCCCCGAACGCGCGGTCGTGATCATCTCGGGCGATATCGACCCGCTGATTTTCGAAAGCCTGGTCGACAAGAATTTCTCCAGCTGGAAGGGCAAGGGGGCGAACCCCGCCGATCCCGATTTCGGCACGCCCGCGACCAAGCAGCCGATCACCGGCTCGCTGGTCGAGCCCGGCATCCCGACCGTCGTGTCGATGGGCGTGCTGCGCCCGTGGCACTTCAACGCCGATCTGGTGATCTTCAACCAGAAGCGGCTGGTCGATCTTCTCGCGGTTCAGATCATCAACCGCCGGCTCGAATCGCGTGCGCGCAGCGGCGGCAGCTTCATTTCGGCGGGGGTTAGCCTCGACGACGTCGCGCGCTCGGTGAACGGCACGTTCGTGACGATCCAGCCGATCGGCAACAATTGGGAACAGGCGCTCAAGGACGTGCGCGCGGTGATCGCCGACGCGATGACGAACCCGCCGAGCCAGGCCGAACTCGACCGCGAACTGGCCGAATATGATTCGGCGATGAAGAACGGCGTCGATACGGCGCGGGTGGAAGCCGGCTCGGCGCAGGCCGACAACATGGTCTCCGCGCTCGACATCCGCGAGACGGTGGCGGCACCCGACGTGTCCTATGCGATCCTGACCGACGCGCGGGCAAAGGGAATGTTCACCCCCGCATCGATCCTCGCATCGACCAAGCGCGTCTTCGAAGGCGACGCGACGCGCGCGTTCGTCTCGACCCCGACCCCCGATACCGGCGCGGGCACAAAACTGGCCGCCGCGCTGACCGCCGACGTATCGAAGCTGGTGACGAAGCGCACCGCGCTGACCGCGGTCGATTTCTCGAAACTGCCGCCGCTCGGGCCTCCGGGCAAGGTCGCCAGCCGCGAGATGCTGACCGATATCGAGATGGAGAAGATCACGTTCGCCAATGGCGTGCGGCTGATGCTCTATCCCAATCCGGGCGAGACCAACCGGGTCTATGTCCGCGTGCGCTGGGGCGGCGGGTATAACGCCTTGCCCTCGACCAGGCGGACGCCGGCGTGGTCGGGCGACCTCGCGCTGATCCCCAGCGGCATCGGCAATTTGGGCCAGGAACAGATCGACCAGCTCACCACCGGGCGCCGGTTGGGGATGGATTTCGGCATCGACGAGGACGCGTTCGTGCTCGGCGCGGTGTCGTCGCCCGCCGATTATCAGGACCAGCTCCGGTTGTTCGCCGACAAATTGGCGTCGCCCGGCTGGGATCCGGCGCCGATCGCGCGCGCCAAGGCGTTGCTCGCGACCAGCTACGCCGGGTTCGAATCGTCGCCTGACGGCGTGCTGAGCCGCGACCTCGAATATTTCCTTCACGACCGCGATCCGCGCTGGGGCACGCCGCCCAAGCCCGCGGTCGATGCGCTGACCCCGGCGACGTTCAAGGCGTTCTGGCAGCCGGTGCTGGCGACCGGGCCGATCGAGGTCCAGGTGTTCGGCGACGTCAAGGCGGAAGAGGCGATCGCCGCGGTTGCCAAGACGCTCGGCGCGCTCAAGCCGCGCACCGCGAGCGCCGTCACGCCGGCCGCGATCCGCTTCCCCGCGCACAACGCCAATCCGGTGGTGCGCACGCATACCGGTCAGGAAAACCAGGCGGTCGCGCTGATCGCGTGGCCGACCGGCGGCGGGGTCGAGGGCGTGGCCGAAAGCCGCAAGCTCGAAGTGCTCGCGCAAGTGTTCACAGACCGGCTGTTCGACCGGCTGCGCACCGAATCGGGCGCGAGCTACAGCCCCAGCGTCCAGGCGAGCTGGCCGATCGGCGCGGCGAATGGCGGGCGCGTGATGGCGGTCGGCCAGGTGCCGCCCGACAAGACCGCTCTGTTCTTCCGCCTCGCGCGCGAAATCGCCGCCGACCTGGCCAAAAATCCGATCGGCGACGACGAACTGCAACGCGTCAAGGCGCCGATGATCCAGTATGTGCTGCGCTCGTCGACCGGCAACGGCTTCTGGCTCAACCTGCTGGCGGGCGCGACCTATGACTCGCGCCGGATCGACGCGGCGAAATCGATCGTCGTCGATTACAACAGCATCACCGCGGTGGACCTCCAGGCGGTGGCGGCGAAATATCTGCGGCCCGACAAGGACTGGACGATGGAAGTGGTGCCGAAGTCGGTCGCGGCGAAGGCCGGACTGGTCGTGGCGGCGGGGCAGTAGACTGCGCCTTTCGACAAGGATTTAACCCTTATACAACGCGTCCAGCCGCTCGCCGTACACCTCCTTCAATACATGCCGGCGGATCTTCAAACTCGGCGTCATCTGCTGGTTCTCGATCGTGAAAGGCTCGTCCGCGACGATGAAGCGGCGGACACGTTCGATCACCGACAGATCCTTGTTCACGCGCTCGACCGCGGCGAGCAGCGCGGCGCGGTAATCGCTGTCCTGCGCCAACGCCTTGAAGTCACACGACGTGCCCGACTTCGCGCACCATTCCTGAGTCCATTCGGCGTCGGGGACAATGCACGCCACCATGTAAGGCCGCCGGTCGCCTGCGATCATCGCCTGGCCGATCTCGGGCTGGAGCGTCAGCATGCCTTCGACCTTTTGCGGGCTGACATTGTCGCCCTTGTCGTTGATGATCAGGTCCTTCTTGCGGTCGGTGATCTTGATCCGGCCCTTTTCGTCGATGATCCCGACATCGCCGGTGTGCAGCCAGCCGTCCTTCAGGACGCGGGCGGTTTCTTCCGGATTGCGCCAATATCCGTGCATGACGAGCTCGCCGCGCACCAGGATCTCGCCGTCCTCGGCGATTCGGACTTCGGTGTTGAGCAACGGCGGGCCGACCGTGTCCATCTTGAGTCCGACGCGCGGGCGGTTGCACGAGATGACCGGCGCGGACTCTGTCTGGCCATAGCCCTGCAGGAAGGTCAGCCCTAGCGACTGGAAGAAGATGCCGATTTCGGGATTGAGCGGCGCCCCGCCCGACACCATCGCCTTGATCCGCCCGCCGAAACGCTTCGAAATCTTGGGCATCAGCAGCGACTTCACGATCAGGTTCATCGGCTGGTCGTAGATCGGCACGCCGCCCGCCGCGCGCTTGCCGCCGATCGAGACCGCGCGGTCGAGCAGATAGTTGGACAGTTTGCCCTGCTTCTCGATCGCCTTGACGATCCGCGTACGCAGCACCTCGAACAGCCGCGGCACGACGACCATGATCGTCGGGCGCACTTCCTCGATGTTGCTGGCGAGCTTCTCCAGCCCTTCGGCGTAATAGATCTGCGCGCCGAGTCCGATCGGGAAATGCTGGCCGCCCGTGTGCTCGTAGGCGTGAGAGAGCGGGAGGAACGACAGAAACACTTCGTCTTCCCAGCCGAAATCCTCGGCGATCAAGGTGCAGCATCCCTCGACGTTATGCAGGATCGCGCCGTGATGCTGCTGCACCCCGCGCGGCGCGCCGCCCGTGCCGCTGGTGTAGATGATGCACGCCAAATCGTCGCGCGTTGCGGTCGATGCCATCGCCGACGGGTCGGTCGGATGGTCGGCGATCAGCTTGTGCCACGGATGGTAATCGAGCGTGCCGGTCTGCATCACGCGGAGGTCGTCGATGCCGATGATGAACCGCGACTCGCTCGCCCGGATCGCCGCGGGGAGCAGCGCGCGCGCCAGCTTGGCGGTCGACACGATCACCGCGCGCGCGCCCGAATTCTCCAGGATATGCGTGTGATCGCGCTCGGTATTGGTGATGTAGGTCGGCACCGTCACGCAGCCCGCGGCCATGATCCCGAGGTCGCTGATACACCATTCGGGGCGATTTTCGCTGACCAGCATCACGCGGTCGCCGGGCTGGAGGCCGATCGCCTTGAGACCCGCGGCAAGGCTCGCGACTTGCTTCGCGGCATCGGCCCAACTGAGCGATACCCAGGCCTCGCCCTGCTTGTGCCACAGGAATGGCGCGTCGCCGCCTACCGCCGCCCGTGCGAAGAACATCGCGACGAGATTGGGGAAATGTTCGATCTGCCGCATGCGGCTCCTCTCCTGCTGGCGCGCGGTCTTCCGCTACGCCTCAAAAAATGACCGTTCGTGCTGAGCTTGTCGAAGCACGTGGTGCGAAACACGCCCTTCGACAGGCTCAGGGCGAACGGATGTAGCTATTGCTCCAACGCCACTCCAACGCTGCGCGGATCGGCGGCGCCGACCCATTTTGTACCATCCCATGCCGCGGCGTTGGCCTTGAGGCCCAGCTTGGCGATCGACACCTTGTTGCCGAGTTTTTCCATCGCAGGCTTGAGCGCTTCCAGGCTGGTGCCCTGTTCGAGAATGACGCCGTCCTGGTTGAAATAGATCAGCCCCAGCCCGAGCGCGTCGCGCGGTTCCATCCCCCAGTCGAGCCGGGCGATGATCGCCTTCGTGACTTGCATGATGATCGTCTTGCCGCCCGCCGCGCCCACCACGAACACCGGCTTGCCGGTCTTGGTGTCGTACACGATCGTCGGCGACATCGACGACAACGGGCGCTTGCCCGGCTGGACGCGGTTGGCGACAGGCTTGCCGTCCTTTTCGGGGGCGAGCGTGAAGTCGGTCAGTTCGTTGTTGAGGACGAAGCCGTTGGCGAGCAGCTGGCTGCCGAACGGACCCTCGACGGTCGAGGTCATGCTGACGATATTGCCGTCGCCGTCGATCGCGACGAAGTGCGTGGTGCCGGGGACTTCGTTCTGTGTCGCCGCCGTGCGCGGCGGTGCGCCCGGGGGCATGCCGGCCTCGTATTTGGCCAGCGTGCTGGTCGGCGAGATCAGCTTCGAGCGCGCCTTGAGATAGGCCGTGTCGATCAGCCCGGCGACCGGCACCTCGACGAAATCGCGGTCGCCGAGATATTTCTCGCGGTCGGCATAAGCCAGCTCCATCGCCTCGCCGATCAGATGCCAGGCAATTGGCGAATCCTTACCCAGTTTCTTCATGTCGAAGCGTTCGAGCATGCCGAGGATGCCGAGCACGGTCGTTGCCCCCGACGAGGGCGGCCCCATCCCGCAAATCTTGTAGGCCCGGTAGTATCCGCAAACCGGTGGGCGCTCCTTGGCGCGGTAATCGGCAAGGTCGGACAGCGTCATGTCGCTCGGCGCGACCTTGCTGCCGGTCGCGGCGTCGACGATCGCCTGGGCGTTCTTGCCGGTGTAAAACGCCTCCGGCCCGTCATCCGCGATCTTGCGCAATATTTTGGCCAGCGCGGGGTTCTTGATCGTCGCACCGATTTCGGGCGGCTTGCCGTCGATCAGATATTGGTTGGCGACCGCCGGGAAATCCTTCCACAGTGGCGACACCATCGCGACGCCCGCGTTCATCGGCCGCGTCACTTGATACCCGTCCTCCGCCAGCCGGATCGCGGGCGCGAACAATTCCTTCCACGCCAACTTACCCCAGCGCGCATGGACCATCGCCATCAGCCGGACGTTGCCGGGCACGCCGACCGACTTGCCGCCGGGGAAGGCTTGAATGAACGGCAGCGCCTTCCCGTCGGGCCCGACGAAACGTTGCGGGGTGGCCGCCATCGGCGCTGCCTCGCGCCCGTCGACGGTGGACACCATGCCGGTCTTGCCGTCGTTATAGACGAAAAACCCGCCCCCGCCGATGCCGCTCGACTGCGGCTCGACCACGGTCAGCGCGAGCATCATCGCCATCGCCGCATCGGCAGCGCTGCCGCCCTTGCGCAGGATTTCCTGACCCGCGGCGGACGCGCGCGGATCGGCGGAGGACACGATGCCCTGCGCCGATGCGGCGGCGGGCGAAAACAGGATGAGGGCGAGGGTGAGGAGGAGCTTCTTCATGGCCCGCGACCCTAGCGGTGTAGGGGCGGGTGGCAAGACGCTACGGCATTCCGCTATTTGCGCGCATTGCGCGTGAGCACCACCGCGATCGCTATTCCCGCGACGACTGGCAGTAGCAAGATGATGCCGAAAATGGCCCAATGGAAGATCGAAAAGCTGCCCATGTCCCGTCCCCCGTTTGTACGAGAGCCACGCTAGGCCGAACCGATCGCATCCTCAATGCTGGCAAATCCGTCGCGAGCCAGGAACGCGGCGAGATCCCGGACGATCTGCACGGGCAAGCCCGGGCCGCCATAAACCAGGCCGGTGTAGAGCTGTATCAGGCTCGCTCCGGCACGAAGGCGGGCATAGGCTTCGGCGCCGCTGTCGATGCCGCCTACCGCGATCAGCGCGAGCTTTCCACCGGTCGCGGCACGGAAGTCGCGCAGGCGTTGCGCGGCGAGGGCGGCGAGCGGGGCGCCCGACAGGCCGCCTTGTTCGATCGCGTTGGACGACCGCAACGTTGGCCGGCTGACGGTGGTGTTGCCGACGATCAGCGCGTCGACCCCGGCGTCGATCGCGGCGCGCGCGATCTCGTCGATCTGCGCGGGTTCCTGGTCGGGCGCGATCTTGAGGAACAAGGGCGTCGTGCCGCGTGCGGCCGCCGATCGTGTGAGCAGGTCGACCAGTGCTGGCCCGTGCTGGAGCTCGCGAAGCCCCGGCGTGTTGGGCGAACTGATGTTGATCGTCACGTGGTCAGCGATGGGTGCGGCGGCGGCGACGGCGGATTCGTAATCGGCGATGCGGTCGGTCGCGTCCTTGTTCGCGCCCACATTGATGCCGAGGATGCCGGTACGCTTCGCGGCCCGCGCGCGGGGCAGAGCAGCGGCGAGTCCGCCGTTGTTGAACCCCATGCGGTTGATAACCGCGCGGTCCTCGGCCAGCCGGAACAGCCGGGGCCGCGGGTTGCCTGCTTGCGGCAGCGGGGTCAGCGTGCCGACCTCGACGGCACCGAAGCCGAGCCCGAAGAACCCGGCGATCGCGCGCCCGTCCTTGTCGGCGCCGGCGGCCAGTCCGAGCGGATTGGGGAAGGTCAGCCCAGCCACGGTTACCGGCAGCGCCGGCGGTCGCGGCGCCAGCGGCGTCCCCGTCGCGCCCCAGGCGGCAAGCATATCGATCGTCAGGCCGTGCGCGCGCTCGGCGTCGATCGCAAACAAAGCGGGGCGCAAAACAAAGCTCATGTCAGTGCCATGGCACCCGCCCGCGAAATTCGCAAAAGCGGCGAATTCGTCCAATACGACTCGGAAAGGTAAGGATAAACAAATCCTGCGACCCGAAGGACCCTGGGAGGGGTTCTTTCCCTCGACGGCCCGGTTCCCCTTGGGGAGCTGGGCCGCTTTTCGCTGTAGACCCTCTGGTCGGCTCCGAAACAATCGTATAAAAGCGACATCACGAAAGAAAGAAAGGGCGCGCTTTCGTGAGCGATATCGCACTCGACTATCGGGTCCCCGGACCCGACGTTGTTGATTACGCTACTCTATTCTACTTCTTCAGCACCGACTTGCCGGTGTTCGAGGACATGGAACGCGCCGACCACGCGCAGATGCGATTCAGGCTCGACGATGGCGCCGCCGAATATCGCTTTGTCGATGGCACGGTACAGCAGGCGATGCCGGTCCATGTGATCGGCCCGAGCAGCGCGGCGTACAAGGTGCGCGCCGAGGGGCCGGTGCGGTTGTTCGGCTGGGGACTGACCGCGGGGGGCTGGGCGGCGATGATGGGCGGTGACGCGTCCAACGCGCTCAACCGCATGATCGACCCGACCGCGTTGCTCGGCGCGCGCATGATGGAAACGCGCGCGGCGTTGCAGCGGGCGGCCGATATCGACGCCATGACTGCGATCGGCACCGCGCTGATCCACGAATTGGTCGGCGATTCGTGCGTGGAGATGGTGCGGTTCGCGCAACAGGTCGATGCCTGGCTGGAGGACAGCCAGTCGCCCGAAATCGACGATCTGATCGCGGTGACCGGGCTGTCGCGGCGTCAGGTCGAACGCAAGTGCAACGCGATTTACGGCGCGCCGCCCAAGCTCCTCGCGCGCAAGTTCCGCGCGTTGCGCGCCGCGGTGGCCATGCGCGGGCGCGACCTGAGCTTCGACGACGCGGTCGGGCAGGGGTTCTACGACCAGTCGCATCTGATCCGCGAGGTGAAGCAATTCACCGGGCTGACCCCCAAGCAAATCCGCGACCAGCCCACTGCGCTCGCCGCGATCACCGTCGCGCAACGCACTGCGCTGGGCGGGCAGGTCAAGACGCTGATTTCGGAGACGTGAATCGTCCTGAATCGGGTTGACGCAGTGACTGCGCACGCCCACATGCCCAATCGGATCAAATCGATCCGATTTGAGAGTCATTCGCAACAATGCGCCTGTCCAGCCTGGCCGATTATGCCGTCGTGATGATGTCCGCCGCCGCTCGCCATTGCGGCGGGATCGGCCGGCTCAACGCGACCAGCCTCGCCGAGGAAACCGGCCTACCGCTGCCGACGGTGCAGAAACTCGTGAGCAAATTGTCCGCTGCAGGATTGATCGAAAGTCAGCGGGGAACCGGCGGCGGGTTTCGCCTTTCGCGCCCGCCCGCGACGATCACGCTGGCCGACATCGTCGAAGCGATCGAGGGGCCGATTGCGATGACGTCGTGTGTCGATCACGGCGCGCACGATTGCTGCGTCGAGGGGAGTTGCAAGGTGAAGCCGCACTGGAATGCCGTTAACGGCGCGGTGCGCGGGGCGCTGGCTGGCGTGAGCCTCGCCAATCTCGCCTCCCAGCCTGTGGCGGAGCACGCCTGATGGAAGCGGACATCAAGAACGCCGAAGCGCATGCCGCCGCGAACAAGGCATACGAATGGGGTTTCCATTCGGACATCGAGCAGGAATTCGCGCCCAAGGGGCTGAGCGAGGACACCGTCCGCTTCATCTCGGCCAAGAAGGGTGAACCTCAATGGATGCTCGAGTGGCGGCTCAAGGCGTACCGGCTGTGGCTGACGATGGAGATGCCCGACTGGGCGAAGCTCAACGTCGACCCGATCGATTACCAGGACGCTTATTATTACGCCGAACCCAAGGCGAAGCCGAAGCTTGGGTCGTTGGACGAGGTCGATCCCGAAATCCTGCGCGTCTACGAAAAGCTCGGCATCCCGATTTCGGAGCAGAAATTGCTCGCGGGCGTCGAAGGCGGTGAACAGGGCGGATTGCCCCAGCGCCGCGTCGCGGTCGATGCGGTGTTCGACAGCGTCAGCGTCGCGACGACGTTCCGCAAGGAGCTCGAAGCCGCCGGCGTCATCTTCCGGTCGATCAGCGAGGCGATCAAGGAATATCCCGACCTCGTCCGCAAATGGCTCGGCAAGGTCGTGCCGCAGCACGACAATTACTTTGCGGCGCTGAACTGCGCGGTCTTCAGCGACGGGACCTTCGTCTACATTCCGGAGGGCGTGCGCTGCCCAATGGAGCTGAGCACGTATTTCCGGATCAACGCGGAGAATACCGGCCAGTTCGAACGCACGCTGATCGTCGCCGACAAAGGTGCCTACGTCTCGTACCTCGAAGGCTGCACCGCGCCGATGCGCGACGAGAACCAGCTCCACGCCGCGGTGGTCGAACTGGTCGCGCTCGAC
>NZ_JAQGKZ010000117.1 GCF_028289855.1 Sphingomonas bacterium
CGCTCAACTCGCTGCGGGGCGGGGGCGGAGGACTCAACCCGCTCGGCAAGTTGCGCGGGTCGCTGGGCATCGATCGACTGCGCATCCTGGGCGCCGACGAGGCGGGCGGCCACGGCACCGCGCTCGCGGCGGGCAAGTACATCACCCGCAACATCTATATCGAGATCATCACCGACGCGCGCGGCTTCACCGCAACCCAGCTCGAGATTTCGCTGAGCAAGAGCCTGAGCATCCTGTCGTCGATGAGCTCGTTCGGCGGGTCGGGCGCGAGCGTGAAGTATCAGAAGACCTTCTGATCGCTTTTGCGAGGAGCGAAGCGACGCCGCAATCAACGTCACGTGCATCCATGGATTGCTTCGCTACGCTCGCAATGGCGGAGTGGCTAACTGACATTCATGTAAGTTGCCTTGCGCTCCCCGATCGAATAATCGGTATGGCGGAAGAGGTGATGCGCATGGAACATGTCGACGTCCTGGTAGTGGGCGCGGGAATTTCTGGGATCGGCGCGGGCTATTACCTGCAGACGTTGTGCCCCGACCGCAGCTACGCGATCCTCGAGGGGCGGCCGCAGCTCGGCGGCACATGGGACCTGTTCCGCTATCCCGGCATCCGCTCCGATTCCGACATGTACACGCTGGGCTACGCATTCCGCCCGTGGACCGAGGCGAAGTCGATCGCCGACGGGCCGAACATCCTGAGCTATCTCCAGCGCACCGCCGCCGATTACGGCATCGACAAGAAAATCCGCTTCAACCACCACGTCAAGACGGCGGCGTGGTCGACCGACGACGCGCGCTGGACGGTTACGTCTGACGGCCCCGATGGGCCGGTCGCGATGACCTGCAACTTCCTTTTCATGTGCTCGGGCTATTACAATTACGCCAAGGGGTACGCACCCGAGTTTGCGGGGGCGGAGGATTTCAAAGGCCGCATTGTGCACCCGCAATTTTGGCCGGCGGATCTCGACTACACCGACAAAAACGTGATCGTGATCGGCAGCGGCGCGACTGCGGTGACGTTGGTCCCGGCAATGGCGCCGAAGACGAAGCACATCACCATGCTCCAGCGCTCCCCCACCTATATCGTCGCGCGGCCCGGCGAGGACGCGATGGCGAACTGGATGCGCGGTAAGCTGCCGAGCAAGATGGCTTACGGCATCACACGCTGGCGTAACGTCCTGCTCGGCATGCTGTTCTTCAAGATGGCGCGCAACAAGCCCGCCAAGGTCAAGGAGCGCCTGATCGGGATGGTCCGTGAGGAACTGCCCGGCCACGACATCGAAACGCACTTCACCCCGCGCTACAATCCTTGGGACCAGCGGCTGTGCCTGGTCCCCGACGGCGACCTGTTCGCGTCGATCCGCGAGGGCAAGGCCGAGGTCGTGACCGACACGATCGACCGTTTCGTGCCCGAGGGCATCAAGCTCGCCTCGGGCAACACATTGCCTGCCGACGTGATCGTCACCGCTACAGGGCTCGAACTGCAATTGCTCAGCGACGTGCAATTCTCCGTCGATGGCGTGGCGAAGGATCTGTCGCATACGACCAATTACAAGGGCATGATGTATTCAGGCATGCCCAACATGGCGTCGTCGTTCGGCTATACCAACGCGTCATGGACGCTGAAGGCCGACCTGACTTGCGCCTATGTCTGCCGGTTGCTCAACACGATGAAGAAGCGCGGTTTGCGGCAAGCAACGCCGACCCCGAACGCGCCGGTGGGCGAGGAGCCGTTCCTCGATTTCACCTCGGGCTACGTCACGCGCGCGATGGACAAATTCCCCAAACAGGGCGGGCGCAAGCCGTGGAAGGTCCATCAGAATTACGCGCTCGACCTGATGGCGCTCAAGTTCGGGTCGGTCGATAACGAGATGGTGTTCTCGAATCCGGTGCCGAAGCCGGAGCGGAAGGCGGCCTAAACTCACTACCGTCATCCCCGCGAAAGCGGGGACCCAGCTTCCTTAGCATCGACGAACGAACCGGCAGCTTTGGGCGCGACCGGAAAAGCTGGGTCCCCGCTTTCGCCGGGATGACGATTAGAGGGAGGCTTGACGGAGAATGGTCACCCGCGCCTTGCCGTAAATCTTGTCGGCATCGACCGCAAACCCCGCCAGCTCGACCTTCTCGTCGCGCTTGCTCTCGATGCTGATCCAGCTCGCCGGTCCGACCCAGCCGAGCCGCGCCAGCCGGTCGAGCGCCACCACGCCCGCGCCGCTACCGTATGGCGGGTCCATCATCACGATGTCGAGCGGCGCGACCGCCGGCCCCAGCGCCATCACCGATTGCGCGCGGACATCGCCTTTCGCGCCGAGCTTGGCGATGTTGGCGCGCAACGCGTCGAGCGCGGGTTTGTCCTGTTCGACGAACAGGCACGATGCCGCGCCGCGCGACAGCGCCTCCAGCCCCAGCGCGCCCGACCCCGCGAACAGGTCTGCGACCGCCAGCCCCTCGAAGGTACCGATCCGGCTGACCAGCATCGAAAACAATGCCTCGCGCGTGCGGTCGGCGGTCGGGCGGGTCGCGTCGCCCTTGGGCGCGACGATGGTTCGTCCGCGCCACTGCCCGGCGATGATCCGCATTACGAGCGTTTGCGCGGTGGCCGCGCGCCGGGTTTGCCGCGGCCGCCGGCCGGGCCTTTGGGTCGGCCGGGAGCGCTTGGCCGGGCCGGGGCAGAACCGCGATCGTCGCGGAACGTCCGCGCCCGCGCGGCGCGCGCCGGGCTGCTCGACCCGGCCTTCACCGCGAGCGATCCGTCGGCGCGCTGGCGCGGAGCCTTGGCGGGCTTGCCGGGACGGGCGGGGCGACTGCTGCCCCTCGCGTTCGGAGAAGTGGTTGGCGCGGGCCGCGAGCGCTGAGCGCTTCTGTCATTCGGCGCGGAAGCGCCGCCGGAGGCGTCGCCCTGGGAGAGTGACCGAGCCGGTGTTCTTGAAGGGGCAGGCCGATTTGGACGCGACGAGGGCCGCTCGGGCTCGCGCTTGGGTTTTACATCGCGCGGCGCCGGCTTCGACGCGGGACGCGGCTCGACCGCCTTCACCCCGGCCTCGCGCGACCGCGCCGGCTGCGGCAAGTCGATCCGCGTCGGGCTCTTGCGGAACGATTCGACATCGTGCGGCCGCACTTCGCCGACACGGCCCGGCGGCAGATCGCCGAGCACGAAAGGGCCATAGCGCGTCCGGATCAGTCGGCTGACCTGCAGCCCGAGATGTTCGAGCACGCGCCGCACTTCGCGGTTCTTGCCTTCGGTCAGGATCATTTCGACCCACACGTTCGCGCCGGTGCGGCGTTCCAGATTGGCGTCGATCGACCCGTAGCGCACGCCCTCGATCTCGACGCCCTCGATCAAATCCTCGAGCTGCGCCTGCGTGACGTTGCCATAGGCGCGCGCGCGATAGGCGCGCTCGACCCCGGTCACGGGCAATTCGAGCTGGCGCTTGAGCCCGCCGTCGGTGGTCAGCAGCAGCAATCCCTCGGTATTGAGGTCGAGCCGCCCGACCGGCACCACGCGCGGCAGGTCCCTGGGCAAGCGATCGTAGATCGTCGGCCGCCCCGCCGGGTCGCGCTCGGTCACCAGCAGACCGGGGGGCTTGTGATAGAGAAACAGCCGCGCCGCGCTCGGCGCCTCGACCGGATTGTCATCCACTGTCACCCCGTCGAGCGAGGCGAGCAACGTCGCCGGCGTGTCGATGACGAATCCGTTCAGCGCGACGCGGCCGTCGGCGATCATCCGTTCGACCTCGCGGCGCGAGGCGACACCGGCGCGCGCCAATAATTTGGCGATTCGCTGGTCGTCCGATTTGTTTGCGGGGGTATTGGGTACGGGCATGGTCGCGCCAATATACCGTTTTGTCGGTAGCAACGAAAAAATCTGCGTCCGACTTCGTTGCCGCGCGTTAAGCGACGGCAGCGTAACGACGCGCGGACGAAACGATCCGCACGCGATGGGATGACGAGACGATGGTATTCGGGCGGAAGAAAAGGGTGATCCTGCGGCTCCTCATCGTCGAGGACGAGCCACTGGTCGCGTTCGACAACGAACATTCGCTGACCGAGGAAGGGTTCGAGATCGTCGCCACGGTCGACCGCGTCGCCGATGCGATTGCCGTGCTCGACGCCGATGCCGACGTTCACCTCGTGCTTGCCGACGTCAATCTTACCGACGGCAGCGGGATCGACATCGCGCGCCACGCGCATGAGCGCGGCGTCGCGGTGATCTTCTGTACCGGCGATTGCCCCGAAGGGGGCAGGGCGTTCGCCCGCGGCTGTCTGGCCAAGCCGTATCGTCCCGCCGACCTGATCGCCGCCATCGCCGCGGTCGATGGCCAGCTTCAGGGCCGCAACGCGCCCCGCCGCCTGCCGCGCGGTTTCTCACTGTTCGAGCAACCCGTCGCGGCGTGAGCCTTGCGGCGCGGCACTCGCTGGGGCTATTCGCGCGGACATGACCGACGTCCTCAGCAAAGCCGCCCCATCCTCGTACCGCGTCCACGGCGCCACCGGCGAGTGGGAAGTAATCGTCGGGCTCGAAGTCCACGCGCAGGTCACGTCCAAGGCCAAATTGTTCTCCGGCGCCGCGACCGAATTCGGCGCCGAGCCTAATAGCCAAGTGTCGCTGGTCGACGCGGCGATGCCCGGCATGCTGCCGGTGCCAAACCGCGAGTGCATCCGCCAGGCGGTGCGCACCGGCATGGCGATCGGCGCGCACATCAACAAATGGTCGCGGTTCGACCGCAAGAATTATTTCTATGCCGATCTGCCGCAGGGCTATCAGATCAGCCAGCTCTACCACCCGCTGGTCGGCGAAGGCGCGGTCGAGATCGAGCTGGAGGGCGAGGACGCGCCGACCAAGACGATCGGCGTCGAGCGCATCCATGTCGAACAGGATGCCGGCAAGCTGATGCACGACCAGCACCCGACGCGGTCCTATGTCGACCTCAACCGGTCGGGCGTCGCGCTGATGGAGATCGTCAGCCGCCCCGACATGCGCTCCCCGGCCGAGGCCGGGGCGTATCTGCGCAAGCTGCGCGCGATCCTGCGCTATGTCGGATCGTGCGACGGCAACATGGAAGAAGGATCGATGCGCGCCGACGTCAACGTATCGGTGCGCAAGCCCGGCTGCGAATTAGGCACCCGGACCGAGACCAAGAACGTCAATTCGATCCGCTTCGTCATGCTGGCGATCGTGCACGAAGCGTCGCGCCAGGTCGAAATGATCGAA
>NZ_JAQGKZ010000041.1 GCF_028289855.1 Sphingomonas bacterium
CGAGAATGCCTGGATCGGCAACTAGATCGTCATGCCAGCGAAAGCTGGCATCTCATGCGGCTTAAAGACCCCAGCTTCCGCTGGGGTGACGGGTTAGGTAAGGCATTCCCATGACCCTTACCGTCGCAGTCCAGATGGACCCGCTCGATTCCATCAACATCGCGGGCGATTCCAGCTTCGCGCTCATGCTGTCGGCGCAGGCGCGCGGGCACCGGCTGTTCCACTACACCGCCGACGCGCTGAATTATGCCGACGGGCGCGTCTGGGCGAAGGCGCACCCGGTCACGGTCGAGCGCGTCGCCGGCAAGCATTTCGCGTTCGGCGATCCGGTCGATCTCGACCTAGGCAACGAGGCCGATGTCGTGCTGATGCGCCAGGATCCGCCGTTCGACCTTGGCTACATCACCGCGACGCATCTGCTCGAACGGATCGCCGACAGGACGCTGGTGGTGAACGACCCGGCCAGCGTGCGCAACGCGCCCGAAAAAGTGTTCGTGCTCGACTTCGCGCGCTTCATGCCGCCGACGCTCGTCACGCGCAGCCTGGAGGAGGCGCGCAAGTTCCTCCACGCGCATGGCGAAATCGTCGTCAAGCCGATCCACGGCAACGGCGGCAAGGCGATCTTCAAGGTCGGCCGCGACGGGCTCAACCTGTCGGCGCTGATCGAGGTGTTCAACACGACCTGGCGCGAGCCGCATATGCTCCAGGCGTTCCTCCCCGGCGTCGCCGAGGGCGACAAGCGTATCGTGCTGGTCGATGGCGAGGTCGCGGGCGCGATCAACCGCATTCCGGGCGAAGGCGAATTCCGCTCCAACCTCGCGGTCGGCGGGTCGGCGGCGAAAACCGAGCTGACCGCGAAGGAGCGCGAAATCTGCGCCGCGCTCGGCCCCGAACTCAAACGACGCGGGCTGCTGTTCGTCGGGATCGACGTGATCGGGGGCGAGTGGCTGACCGAGATCAACGTTACCTCGCCGACCGGGATCGTAGCGATCGAACGGCTCGACGGGGTCGATGTCGCCGGCATGATCTGGGATGCCATTGAGGCCAAGGTCGCCGCGCGTTAGATGCACACGGACGCGATGTTCTTTCTGATTTTGCCGATATTTTTCGGCATCCTTGCGTACAACATGCGCAGGGGGCTCATGACGGGCGTGATCCAATACGGGCGAGCCTTTGGCCGTCCGTTGGTTGTTGAGCGAGAAAAGAAGCCTGTGGGCTTCCGCGTCCTCGTCGCGATCCATATCCTTTTCATGGGCTTTGCGGTGGCCGACCTTGTCTATCTCATGGTCAGCCGATGACCCAATGGTTCCTCGATGGCCTCGAACAATGGGGCTATCTCGCGATCTTCCTGTGGATGGCGCTCGAAAACATCATCCCGCCGGTGCCGTCCGAAGTCATCATGGGCTTCGCCGGGATCGCGGTCGCGCACGGCAAATTGACATTCTGGGGCGTGATGGTCGCGGGGACGCTCGGTTCCACCGCGGGGAATTACGTCTGGTACTGGATCGGCCGCAACGTGCCGCTCCAAAAGCTAAAACCGTTCGTCGACAGGAATGGCCGCTGGCTGACGGTCGAATGGTCGGACGTGGAGCGGCTAGACAGTTTTTTCTTCCGTCACGGCCAATGGCTGGTGTTCGTGCTGCGCTTCGCGCCGTTCGGCCGGTCGATGGTGTCGCTCCCCGCCGGGATTTCGCAGATGCCGCGCTGGAAGTTCATCGCCTGGACGCTCGCCGGCACGACGATCTGGAACCTGTTCCTGACCGGCGCTGGCTATTGGCTGGGCGCCAATTTTCAGGAAGCCGAGGCATGGACCGGGCCGGCGGCGGTCGCGATCTGCGCTGCGATACTGATTTGGTATCTGTGGCGCGTGATCACGTGGAAGCCGCGCGCCTAACCGTGCGGGTGTGCGTTACGGTAGACGTCGAGCAAATGCGCGGCATCGACCGCGGTGTAGATCTGGGTCGAGCTCAGGCTGGCATGGCCGAGCAATTCCTGCAGCTGGCGCAGGTCCGCACCGCGCCCGAGCAGATGCGTGGCGAAGCTGTGCCGCAGCGCATGAGGCGTCGTGCGATCGGCAAGGCCGAGCCGCGTCCGTGCGCCCTGCACCGACTTACGCACCACCCCTGCCGATAGCGGCCCGCCCTTCGCGCCGCGGAACAAGGCTGCGCCACGATCGACCGGCCAAGGTGAGGCGGCGACATAATCGTCGATCGCCTGACGCACTTGGGGCAGCAACGGCACGATCCGCGTCTTGTCGCGCTTGCCGGTGACCGCCATCGTTTCGCCCAGCGGGAGCACTGCCCCGGTCAGACCGACCGCCTCACCGATCCGCAACCCCGCGCCGTAGAGCAGCATCAGGATCGCCCAGTCGCGCGCGCCGATCCAAGGCTCGGCGGCATCCTCCACTACCTCCTCGGCCAGCGCGACCGCATCGGCGGGCGAGATCGGGCGCGGCACACCTTTCTTGACGCGCGGCCCTTTGATGCGGGGTGAGGCGTCGTCTCCGCCGGACCATTTGAGGAAGGTGCGGATCGCCGACAGTTCGCGCGCCGCCGCGCTATTGCCCAGCCCCTGAGCACGACGATGCGCGAGATAGGCGCGCAAATCGGCCCCGCCGATCCTGCCCAAAGCGGCGCCATCGACCGCCTCACCCCAATGCTCGCCCAGGAACTGGATCAGCCGAACCGCAGTCGCCTCATACGCCCGGACGGTATGCGCCGACCGCCGCCGGTCGCGAGACAGATGCTGGCCGAAATCCGCCGGTAGAGAAGTCATGACCGGCGTGGCCGCTGTTTGGCGGAGATCGACTTGATGATCAGCCGCCCCTCACCGTTCGGATCGATCGGCACTGCGACGCTGGCGTGCGCGGCATCGAGCAGCGCCCAGACCGCCGGATCGTCGAGCCGCTCGCCGATCAACTTGACGTGGCGTACCGTCCCACCCTCGCCTTCGAGCAAACCTGCCGGGTCGGGCAAAGTCGGCCCGTTCGTCAAAAATAGGCTGACCCAACGCGGATAGAGCGCGGTCGAACAGACGATCGACTTGACCTTGTCGGTCGCGCCGAACCCGATCGCGAGCGCGTTGTAATTGTCATAGACCATGACCGTCGCACCGGGCAGCCGCGCCGACACTGCCGCCAACGCGCGCCGCGCCTGCGCCGCCACCTCCGGCGTAAACTTGTCGATGAAGGCGTCGAGTTGCTCCTGCGGGGTCATTGGCCGGCAGTGCAGGTGGTGATCGCGTCTTCTCCCGGCACCCCTTCATCTTGCGTACGCGGCAAATGGCATGACCGCGCCGCCACCAGCATGACCGTGATCGTCGGACCCACCAAGCTGCTGAGCGTCAGGTCGTAGCGGCCGGGCTTCAGATCGAAGCTCTGCATCTGCTCGATCGTCGAACAGCCATATCCCCAATCCTTTTCATTCTCGATTGCCGTCATCAACATCCCGTTTGGCGAGATCAGATCGATCCGTGCCCAATGCGGCAGCGCGATGCGGTAGCGGCCAGTTTTTGAGATCTCGAAGGCTGTGCGGGCGAAGCGTACGCTGAGGGGGAAACCGAGCTTCTCCGGCGGCACCGGCTTGTCGAACGTCGTCAGGACCACCGGGCGCCCGGGCACCATCGCGCCGCCCGCTTCGCTGGTCCAGCCGGCGATCTCGCGCGGCAGGTTCTGGTCGATTCCGGCGCACGGCACATCACCCAACAAAAACGCCGCAATGATCATCGGTCTCGCCCTCCCGTTTTCCGAGATACGGGATTCCCGTTCGCGCCGAAATACCCATATGAGGCGTCATGTCCCGCGCCCGCGTCCTCGTCATGAATTCCGCGCTCGGCCCGCTCGATTACCGCGTCCCGCACGGGATGGAGGTCGAGCCGGGGTCGCTGGTGATCGCCCCGCTCGGCCCGCGCCAGTTGCTCGGCGTGGTGTGGGAGCCCGAGCGGATGAAATCCGATGCGGAGGTCGGCGACAACCGATTGCGCAATTTGATGGGCGTCCTCCCGGTGCCGCCGCTAACCGCGGCGATGCGGCGGTTGATCGAGTGGACATCGAATTACTATCTCGCAGCCCCGGCGTCGGTCGCGCGGATGGCCTTACCATCAAGTTCGGCGCTGGAAGGCGCGCGGACGGTCACCGAATATCGCGCGACGGGGCACGTCCCCGACCGGCTGACCCCGCAACGTGCGCAGGCGCTCGAGCGCATCGGTGAACGCCAGGGGCTGGTGCGTGAGCTCGCGCTGATCGCCGATGTCAGCGACGGCGTGATCCGCGGGCTGGTCAAGGCCGGGGCGATTGAAGCGGTCGAGGTCGATATCGACAGCCCGTTCCCGCTGCCCGATCCCGAGCATGACGTGCCCGTGCTGTCGGCCGAGCAGCAGGCTGCCGCGGATGCGCTGGTCGCGGGGGTCACAGCGCACGATTTCCAACCCACCTTGCTCGACGGCGTCACCGGATCGGGCAAGACCGAAGTCTATTTCGAGGCGATCGCGGCGGCGATCCGCGCCGGACGCCAGACGCTCGTCCTGCTCCCCGAAATCGCGCTGACCGAACCTTTCCTCCAGCGCTTCACCGCGCGCTTCGGCTGCGAGCCGGTGGCATGGCATTCGGGGCTGCGCCAGTCGCAGCGCCGCCGCGCATGGCGCGCCATCGCCACCGGGCAAGCGCTGGTCACCGTCGGCGCGCGGTCGGCGCTGTTCTTGCCGTACAGCAATCTCGGTCTGATCGTGGTCGATGAAGCGCACGAGACCAGCTTCAAGCAGGAAGAGGGCGTCCACTATCACGCGCGCGATGTCGCGGTGATGCGCGGCAAGTTCGAAGGCGTACCCGTGATCCTCGCCACCGCCACCCCGGCGATCGAGACTCGGCAACAGGTCGAGATCGGCAATTACGCCGAACTCAAGCTGCCCGGCCGCTACGGCCTCGCCGAAATGCCCGAGATCGAGGCGATCGACCTGCTCAAGGACCCGCCCGACCGCGGCCGCTGGATCGCCCCGAAGCTCGTCACCGCGATCGACCAAACGCTCGAGCGCGGCGAGCAGGCACTGCTGTTCCTCAACCGCCGCGGTTATGCCCCGCTGACCTTGTGCCGCGCGTGCGGGCACCGTTTCCAGTGCCCCAATTGCACCGCGTGGATGGTCGAGCACCGGCTCGTCTGCCGGCTGTCGTGCCATCACTGCGGGCATATCGAGCCGACTCCACATGCTTGCCCCGAATGCAAGGCCGAGGATTCGCTCGTCGCATGCGGTCCAGGGGTCGAGCGCATTGCCGACGAAGCGGCTGTGCTATGGCCGGACGCCAAGACTGCAATCGTTACCAGCGACACGATCTGGTCTCCGGCCAAGGCCGCCGAGTTCGTCCACCGCATGGAGGCGCAAGAGATCGATATCGTCATCGGTACCCAATTGGTGACCAAGGGCTACCATTTCCCCAATCTGACGCTGGTCGGGGTGATCGACGCCGATCTCGGCCTCGGCGGCGGCGATTTGCGCGCGGCGGAGCGGACGTTCCAGCAGATCATGCAAGTCGCCGGACGCGCCGGGCGCGGCGCGAAGCCGGGGCACGTCTATATCCAGACGCACGACCCGAGCGCATCGGTGATGGCCGCACTGGTTTCAGGCGATGCCGAGGCATTCACCGCCGCCGAGACTGAGGCGCGGCGCGAAGCGGGCGCGCCGCCGTTCGGCCGCTATGCCGCGATCGTCGTCTCTTCGGAGGATCAGACCGCCGCGCACGAAATCGCGCAGTTGGTCGGGCGCAGCGCACCGCGGATCGACGGCATGGAGGTATACGGTCCCGCCCCCGCGCCGCTGGCGATGCTGCGCGGGCGGCATCGTTATCGCCTGCTCGTCCACGCCCGCCGCGCGCTCGACGTGCAGGACGTCATCCGCGACTGGCTCGGCGCGCTCGACTGGCCCAGCAAGGTGCGGGTGGTGGTCGATATCGATCCCTATAGCTTTGTCTGAAACCTAGGATAAAGTCGGGCAATTCCAGAATCTTTCGGGGGACCGATGATCCGCAAGCTGTTACTGTCCGCCGCCGCGCTGGCGATCGTACCGGGCGCCGCCAACGCCGCCTGGTATCAGGCAAGTTCGAAACATTTTGTCGTTTACGACAATGAAGGGCCAGACAAGGTCAAAGCCTATACCGAGCGGCTCGAACGATTCGACCAGGCGATCCGATATTGGCACCATACGCCCGAGGATACGCGCGGTCCTTCGGCGCGCGTCACGATCTACGTACTCAGCGACACCGACGAGGTTGCGAAGGTATTCGGCAAGGGCGGGGCGGACGTCGCCGGCTTTTACGATCCCCGCGCCAGTGGGTCGGTCGCGTTTACCCCGCGCAACACGGGCCAGAATGCGGATTATGGCCTCAGCGCGCAGGCGGTGCTGTTCCACGAATACACCCACCATTTCATGCTTACCAACTGGACCGACGCCGCATTTCCGGCCTGGCTCACCGAAGGGTTTGCGGAACTGCACGCGACCGCGTTGATCAAGGCCGACGGCAGCGTGCAATTCGGCGCGGTGCCCGTTTATCGCCAGTGGACGGTGGCGAAAGTGAGCCTGTTGCCTGCGGCCGAACTGCTCCAGCCCTACCCCGCCAACCTCGACGAAGAGAGCCACGATGCGCTCTATGCGCGCGGCTGGCTGCTGACTCATTACCTCACCTTCGACCCCGAGCGGCGCAAGCAACTCGGCGCCTACATCATCGCATTCAATGCCGGAAAATCACCGGAGGAAGCGGCCAAGGCATTCGGCAAGCTCAGCGAACTCGATGGCAAGATGAATGCGTGGGCGACACGCAAAAGCATGCCGTTTAACGTGATCTACGGCTCCGAATTGAAGATCGGACCGATCGACGTCCGTCCCCTGACGCCTGCCGAGTCGGCCATGATGCCCGCGCTCATCGCGTCGAACCGCGGTGTCGATGACAAGACCGCGCCGGCCGTCGCCGATCTCGCGCGGCGGCTCGCGGCACCGTTCGCCACTGATCCCGCCGCGCAGAACGAACTGGCCGAGGCCGAGTTCGACGCCAAGCATTACGACGCCGCGCGGGCCGCCGCCGACCGGGCGCTCGCCGCCGATCCGAAATCGGTCCATGCGTTGATGTACGAAGGGATGGCGCAACAGGCGGTGCTGGTCCGCGACAAGATTACCGACAAGGATCGCTGGGCCGTGGTGCGCCGCTGGTACCTTTCCGCCAACAAGATCGATACCGAGGCGCCCCAGCCGCTGGTGCTGTTCTACAACAGCTTCCTGGAGGCGAAGGAAAAACCGACCGACAACGCCGCCAACGGGCTGCTCTACGCCTATCAATTGGCCCCCTACGATCCCTGGCTGCGGCTGCAGGCGGCGAACATATTTATCGGCCGCGATCAGGAGAAAGCGGCGCGGATCGCGCTCTATCCGGTGGCGTACAATATCGAGGAGCCGGCCGCCGCCTTGGTTGGGCAGAAGGTTCTCAAGGCGCTCGATGCAGGCGACAAGGCGGCGGCGCTCAAAGCGCTCGTGCTGCCTTACGATGTCAAGACCGACAAGAAGGACGACAAGAAGAAGTCCTGACGCGCGATCGCGCATCGCCCCTGTAACTGCTGCGCCGAATCTGCCATGGCGCGGCGCATGACGATGATCCGGCGATGGGTAATGATGGCGCTGTTCGTGCTGGGCAACGCGATGGTCGCGACGCCGGTCGCAGCCGACGACGTTGCCGCGACGTCGCGCAGCGTCGTGCGCGTCGTCACGATCGCGATCGTCGATCAGGAAGTGGTCGGGTTCGGCCACGGGTCCGGTTTCGCGGTCGGGCCGAACCGGATCGTCACCAACGCGCATGTTGTCGAGCTGGCGCAGCAATATCCCGACAATGTCGTGATCGGCGTGGTTCCATCGGAGGGCAGCAAGTCGTATCAGGCGCGCGTCATTGCGATCGACAGCAAGCGCGACCTGGCGCTGCTCGAGATTGTCGGCGCGCGAATTCCACCGGCGACACTGTATTCGGGATCGCTCGACGACAGCGTCGGGCTGGTCTCGCTGGGCTATCCGGGCAATGTCGACGTCGCCAGCGCGCAGTCGGCGGCGGATTACATCAAGCCGCTATCGCCCGTCCGCTCCGAAGGATCGCTGTCCGCGACGCGCTCCGTCTCCGGCGTCAACGTGCTGCTCCACACCGCCAGCATCTCGCGCGGCAATTCGGGCGGACCGGTGCTCGACCATTGCGGGCGCGTGCTCGGGGTCAATTCGGCGATCACGCGCGGCGAGGAAGGCGACGCCTTTTTCGCCTTCGCGATCAGCGAGAGCGAAGTCGCGGCGTTCCTCAACCAGGCCAAGCAGCCGTTCGCGGCGATCGGCAATCCGTGCATGAGCGTCGAGGCGCGGATGAGCGCCGATCAGGCGGCCGACCGCGCCGCCGCCGAAGCGGCCGATGCAGCGCGCCGCGAAGCTGCGTCGAAGGATCAGACGAGCCGCGAACAGGCGATCGAACAGGCGCGGGCCGATGCCCAGCGCAATGCGGAAAACGTCATCGCGATCGCTGCGTTGTTGCTCGTCCTAGGCGCGCTGGCGGTTGGCGGCGGCGGGATGCTGTATCAACGCGGCAAGCAGCGCGAGGCGATCTGGGCGGCGTCGGGCGGCGGTGTGCTGATGCTCGCGGCGATCGTCGTGTTCGTGCTGCGGCCCGGTGACAAGCCGATGCTGCCCAAGGGTTATGAGGTACCGCTCGCAACGCCGAGCGCGGCCGCCAGCGAGCGACCGCTCGGCAAGATGGTGTGCAAATTCGTCCCGGAGCGCAGCCGCGTGACGGTGTCGAGCGCGGCCGACGTCAACCTCGACTGGGGTCAGGACGGGTGCATGAACGACCGTACGCAATATGCCGACGACAACGGCAAATGGACTCGCGTGCTGGTGCCCGGCGACGAACAGACGGTGTCTGTGCTCGAATTCGACCCGGCGACGCGGACCTATACCAATTACCGCTATTTCCTGAGCGCGACGCAGATGGACGCCGCGCGCAAGATCCGCGCGCAAATCCCGCTCAAGCAATGTTCCGCCGACGCCGAGGCGCGCACGCAGCTCGGCACGCAACAGCAATCGGTCCGCGCCGCGTTGCCGCCGGCGTATAGCGAGAAGCTGGTTTATGCCTGTTCGGCGGCGGCGCCCTAGCCGAACGTTTCGGTCAGGTCGCGCTCGGCCTCAGCGCGTTGACGCCGCCAGATCGGCGCCATGAAGCGTCCGCGACGATAGGCGATGATCAGCAGCACGATGCCGAACGCCGTCGCGATCACCATGGCCGGCAAGGACGCTTCAGCCCCGAACGCCCCGCCGGTCAGCAGGTCGCTGCCCCGGATATCGGACCGCAATATCCCATCCATCGCGCCGCCAGACACCGGAATTCCATAAATCCCGCCCTGCGCGAAATTCCACGCGGCATGGAGGCCGATCGCCGCCCATAACCGTCGTGTGATCATGTAAATCGCCGCGAGCATGATCCCCGCCTCCAGCGCGATCGCAGCACCGGCGAGCAATGTCGCATTGGGATTGCCGAGATGAAGTGCCCCGAACAACGCCGCCGACAGCGCCAGCGCCGCCCAGCTGCCAAGCCACTTCTCGGTCAGGCGAAAGAACCAGCCGCGCAGCATGATCTCTTCGGTGAACCCCGATACGATCGAAATGCCAAGGACCGGGATCAGCACGCTGGCATCGTGATATCCGATCACCCGATATCCACCGAACAAAGCGATTACCGCCACCACGCTGGAGAAAAGCACCAGCCCGATACCCAGCCCCGCGCCAAGCTCGGCCACGGCGCCGTTCAATGCGAACTCGCGCACGGGACGCCCTTCAACCACGAGGCAGAACGCGGCATAGACCGCCACGAAAATCGCGGCGGCGATGATCGCGATGAGCACCGCCACGACATCGCCCTTGTGCGGACCGAACGCCGAGTTGACCAAGGTGGCAAGCATCCCCGCGACGAACGCCGCGAAGATCGACAGCACGAGCAAGGTCGCCGGATAGCGCATGATCCTGCGCAACGTCCCCGCCGATCCCTGGTCGTCCATCCCGCTTTCTCCCACGATTGCCGATCTAGCCTAGTCGAACCGGTGTGTCATGCAAGCAAAGCAGCTTGTCCTGCGGGCCGGCATCGGCGATGAAACCCGCCGCTAATAAGGGAACGGGCGATGATCAGGACGCTGGCGCTATTGGGTAGCGCGTTGTTGCTCGGGGCGGCGGGGCCTTCGCCCAAATCCGTCGCGATTCCCGTCTCCATTGCCGCATCGTTGGGCGATCACCAATCGGGCCGGCTGATCGTGTTCGTCGAGCGCGTGGACCCTCGCGCCAAGCCGTCCGGCGCGGTCGATTTCAACGCCTTCGCGCCGACCGGCGCGACCATCGCCGCACGCGAGGTGGCGGACCTGCGCCCGGCGCGCACCGCGACGATCGATGCGGAAACCGATGCGTTCCCGGCGCCGCTCTCAAAGCTTGCCCCTAGCCGGTATCGCATCCAGGCGGTGCTCGATCGCAACCACGATTACGCCTATGACGGGCGCGGGCCGGGCGATCTCGTCTCGCCGGTCATCACGGTGACGCTGCCCGGTCCGATTCCGACGGTGACGCTCAGCACCGTCGTGCCGGCGACCGACGCCGCGCCGCGGCCCGAACTCGCGAAATATTATCCGCTGGTCCGCCCGGTGGCGTTCCAAAGCAACGCGATGACCGCGTTTCGCGGGACCCCGACCTTCATCCGCGGCTGGGTCGCGCTGCCGCCGGGCTATGACGGCAAGGCGCGCTTCCCCACGGTCTATTCGGACGGCGGCTTCGGCAGTTCGGTGGGCTCGGCGAAGCGCAGCGCCGCAAGCATGATGGCGATGATGGCCGACGGCAAAGCCCCGCCGATGATCTGGGTCTATCTCGATCATAACGGCGGCACCGGCACGCACGAATTCGCCGATTCGGCCAATAACGGCCCGTGGGGCACCGCGCTGACGAGCGAGCTGATCCCGGCGCTCGAACGCGAATACCGGATGGATGCGCGGCCGTCGGGCCGGTTCCTGACCGGGCATAGCTCGGGCGGCTGGTCGACCTTGTGGCTGCAGGTCCGCTACCCCAAAATCTTTGGCGGCAGCTGGCCGACCTCGCCCGACCCGAGCGATTTTCACGACTTCACCAATGTCGATCTCTACGCGCCGGGCGCGAACTTCTACGCCGATGCGGGGGGCAAGCCGTATCCGCTGATCCGCGAAAAAGGGAAGGTCATCGCCTCGCTCGCCGATTTCGCGCGCAGCGAAGCGGTGATGGGTCCCTATGGCGGCCAGATCGCCTCGTTCGAATGGGTGTTCTCACCCCGCGGTATCGACGGTCGCCCGGTACCATTGTTCGATCGCGCGACGGGGCGGATCGATCCGGCGGTCGTCGCATATTGGCGCGACAACTACGACATCGCCAATATCATCCGGCGCGACTGGCCAGCGCTCAAACCCGACCTCGACGGCAAGATCCACCTGACCGTGGGCACCGCCGACACTTTCTATCTCGACGGCCCGGCGCATCGGCTGGAGGCAGTGATGACCGCGTTGGGGGCGAAGACCGACTTCCGCTACCTCCCCGGCAAGACGCATTTCGATCTCTACCAGCGCGGCGACGACAAGAATGCGCTGCTCGAGGACATCGCCTGGGAAATGTACGCGGTCGCGCGGCCGGGATCGACGCGGCCGAACTAATCGCGCCGCACCTCGGCAGCGAAGCAGCCGGGCTTGGCATTGTGGACGTGGACGAAGCCGGTCGCCGGATCGGCCAGCCAGGCGCGCAACAGCGGGTCGAGGTCGGTCCCCTCGATCACCTCGCCCGCCATCAGCATGTCGTCGGTGCCGAACCGGCGGACCGACAGCAGCCGCGAGGCGAGCTGGCCGGGCACTTCGTCGCGATATTCGGCCGGTGCCGTCGCGCCCTCGCGGACATAGACCGCGTAGCGCGAGCGATAGGGATTGCCGACCGGCAAATGTTCGAAATTGACCAGCAGCAGGTCTTCGCCCGGCTCGGCGTCGGTCAGCGTGATGCGGCATGGAAAACCCGGCTTGGCATCGGCGCGCCGACGGATCGCGCCATGCTCCGCGAGGTCGGCGTCGCTCATGCCGTAGAGCGGCTGAAACGGTGCGGGGTCGATCCCGCGGATCACATACGCCATCATTTCACTCCTTCACGCGAGCGCAGCGCGACCTTGCGGTCGATGCCATAGGCATAGCCGCCGATCGACCCGTCGCTGCGCTGGGCGCGGTGGCACGGGACGACCACCGCGACGTGGTTCTTGCCGCATGCGGTCCCGGCGGCGCGCACCGCCCTGGGATTGCCGGCGGCGGCTGCCAGCTCGGCATAGGTCCGCGTTTCGCCGGCGGGCGTCTCGCGCAGCGCTTGCCACACTGCCTCCTGAAACGCCGTGCCCTGGACGTCGAGTGGCAGGTCCTGGTCGCGGTCGGGCGACTCCACACTCTCGACGACGCGCGCAGCCAATGTCGCCAGTGCCGCGCCGCCCTGGACGATCTCGGCCTTGGGGAAATGCGTCGCGAGGCTCAGCGCATCCTCATCGAACGCGACGCGGCACAGCCCCTTGTCGGTTGCGGCGATCAGCAACTTGCCCAGGCTGGTGTCGGCAATCGTCCAGCGAACGGTCACGCCCGCGCCGCCCTTGCGCCAAGCACTGGGCGTCATCCCAAGCCGCCGCGCGCCGCCTTCGTAGAACCGGCTCGGCGCCGAATAGCCCGCTTCGTAGATCGCGCCGGTCACGCTATCCTCGGACTTCAACGCCTCAGCGACGCGCGTGGCGCGCAGGCCGCGTGCATAGGCTGCGGGCGTGACGCCGGTCGCGCGCTTGAACAGCCGGTGGAAATGGTGCGGCGCATAGCCGACCCGCCCAGCGAGTTCGTCCAGCGGGATCGAGTCCTCGGCCGCCTCGATCAACGCGACGGCGTTGGCGACGGCGATCCGATCGCGCCCGACCTCATCGGGCTTGCAACGCAGGCACGCGCGATATCCGGCGGCGCGCGCCTCCTCGCCGTCGCGAAAAAAACTGACATGCTCGCGCTTGGGGTGTCGCGCCGGGCAGCTGGGCTTGCAATAGATGCCAGTGGTCTTAACCGCGCCGACGAAGCGCCCGTCGCAGCCACGGTCGCGGCGCTCGAAGGCAGCCCAGGCGGCGTCTCGGTCGATCGATGTGTCGGTCATCATGCGACCTATCTAGGCGGTGTCGCCGCGATCCGCTTCCCGCCGCTTGCGATCAAAGCGGCCGGTCGATCGCATAGACGACGTGCACAACCGGCTTGCCCGCCATTTCGGCATGGTGCTCGCGCGAAGTCAGGTAGCCGCCGATCTTTTCGACCGCCTTGCGTGAACGGATATTGGTGTCGCCGACCAGGAAGATGACGCGATCGACCGCGGCGAAAGCGTGGCCGAGCATGAGTGCTTTCATCTCGGCATTGTAGCGCCCGCCCCAATGCGACCGCGCGAGAAAGGTCCAGCCGATCTCGACCTCGCCCGCCTCGGCGCGGCCGAAATCGTAGCGCGAGCTGCCGATCACCGCGCCGCTCGCCCGGTCGATCGCGATCAGCATCCCGCCGGACGTCAGCCCGTCGTCGAAGAAGCGCCGGAATACCGGCTCCCGCCAGCGATCGTGCGCCGGGTGGACTTCCCAGATCAGCGGATCGCTCGCCACGGCATAGAGCGCGTCGAAATCGTCGGGCGTGGCCGGGCGAAGCGCGATGAGCTCGCCGGTCAAACGGGGTTGCCGGTCCATCATTTCGCCACTGGCGATGAGGACGGATCGGCGGACGGCTCTTGGCCTTGCTGCACCACCGTCTCTCCGTTCGATGTCGCTGTGGGTGTGGGGGTGGGCGTCGATGTCGGCGCCGCCGTCAGCGTCGGCGTCGATTGCGGTATCGGCCGGGAAGGATTCGCCGTCAGGTAAAACGCGAAGGCGCCCCCGAGGATCGCGAACGCGATGACGACGATCAGGACAACCACCCTGACCCCGGACCGGCGGCCCGGCGGCGCAATCAGGTCCGGCGGTTTGACGCTCGGCCGATCGAGCGCATCGTGCGGCCGCATGCCCGGCTCATACGCATTCTGCGGCCTGACGCCCTCCAGCGGATCTCGGCTCACAATGCCTGCTCCTGCAACCAGCCGGCGATACGTCGCTTGGCCAATGCGGTGAATATAACCTCGTGCCCGACGCCGGGAAAGACGATCCGAGTCGCATCGGGGCGGATCGATTTCAGCACGACGCTCTCCGCCGCCGGGAAGGTGCGGTCGATCGCGAACCGGCGCAGCCTCACTTTTTCTTCTTCGCTTTCGACGCCTTGAGGCTCTTCGAAATGACGATCTCCGCCAGCCGCACGCCGGGGATCAGGATGCCCGCCGCCTCGACCCCGGCGTTGATCAGGAATTCGGCGTCGATCGTGCGGCCCATGAACTGCTCGAACGTGTTGCCGCCGACCCTGGTCTCGCCGGTCACGCCGTCGAACTCGACCACCGCTTCCTTGCCCTGCCAGCGGTAGCGGAACGCGTAGACCGGGCGGTAATAGAGGTCGATGTGGTGGAGCGAGAGCTTCTCCTCGATCACGCGGTCGGCCTCGATCCGTTCGATTGAACTGGCCAGCACGTCGCGCACCAGCATCGATGCCTTGGCCTGGGGCGGTACCACCACCGCGCCCTCGGTGACGGCGCGGGCCAGCGCGGCGGCGTCGGCCAGGTTGGCAGGGTTCTCGAGATATTGCGCGGCATCGGGCGCGGAATCGCCGGTGATCGCGTCGTAATAGGTGTCGCGGCTGATTTCGTCATGGCAGCGCTCGGTGCCGCTCAGCGTGAAGCCCGCCTCGCTTGCCGCGTGGCTTTTGCCGTCGATCTCGACCGACACGACATTGGCGTCGACGCCGACGCGATACTCCTTCGCGCGCTCGTACGTCATCGTTGCGGTGCAGCCGATATGGAAGAACGGCTGCAACCGCCGCTCGCGATAGACGGTCTCGTACTCATCGTCCTTCGGACGCGACAGAAAACCGGCGATCTTCGCCATTGTCCCGAATGCGTCGGTCCGCCTGGTCCAGGCGCGCCCCTCGGCATGGTCCATGTTGAACCGGTCGGCGAGGATCAGCATCCGTTCTTCGGCGAGTTCGACGTCCATCGGGCACTCCGCTGTTGCACGCGCAATCCACACCGCCCGGCGCAGCGGGTCAAGCGGGTTGCGGCACCAGCCCGGACTCGGTCGTTACAGCGCCAGCAGCAGCAGCGGCACCGCAACGCCCGCCGCGAACATGATCGCCGACGTCCGCCGCATCGAACGCGTGCCGAGCGCGACCGCGAGACCGATCAACGTCGTCAGGAACAATCCCAGTGCGGTCAGCAGCGCGAAGATTTTGAGCGGAACGAACTTGGCCTCGTGTTCGTGATCGTCGTCGGGCTTGGCAGCGGGCGCTCCGGCGGGCCGCGACGATGCGGGCGGACGCGGCTTGGGCGCTGCCTGATGCTTGTGGATGCCGGCCATCCACGACACCCAGGCCGGCGGCGGAGGGTTGCGCTGGTCCTGCCAGCCGATCACCTGGACGAAACCGGTAAGCGCGAAAAACAGGACAGATGGCGCCAGGAACACACCGATATAGTGGTGCCAGCGGCGCAGGTTGCGGAGGGTGGAAGCGTTCATGCGGGCGGGTTATGCCAGCGGCTTACCGTCACGCAAACGAGGATCGCGCGAGCGCGCTTCCGACCATCCGCCGGGGTTGCGCTCCCCGCCCCCCTTTGCTAGTCGCGCGCCAACCCATCCGAGGGCGCCTCTGGCTGCCCTCTTTTCGCATGGGGCCACATTACCTTATTAAAAGGATCCTGATCGCGTGGAGCAATCCGGCGGTATTCAAGCGAGCTTAGGCGGCCGGTACGCGACTGCGTTGTTCGGCCTCGCGCGCGAATCGAAAGCGATCGACGCGGTCGAAGCGAGCCTCGCGACGGTCAAGGCGGCGTTGGCCGAATCGGGCGACTTCCGCGCGCTGACGATGAGCCCGCTGGTCCGCCGCGCGGACGCCGAAAAGGCGATCGCCGCGACATCGGCGGCGATGAAGCTCGACCCGATCACGACGAAGTTCCTCGGCGTGCTGGCGCACAACCGCCGGCTCAACCAGCTGCCCGCGATCATGCGATCGTTCCGCGGCCTCGCCTCGACCTTCCGTGGCGAGACCACCGCGGAAGTCACCTCGGCGCATCCGCTCAGCGACGCGCAGGTGACCGAGCTCAAGCAGCAGCTTCGCCAGCGCGTCGGCCGCGACGTCGCGGTGGAACTTGCCGTCGATAAGACGTTGCTGGGCGGGCTCGTCGTCCGCATCGGCTCGCAAATGATCGATTCGTCGATCCGCACCCGTTTGAACACTCTCGCCCACAAAATGAAATCGTCCGACGGCGAACTCGCCGTCGGTGTGAAAGGCTAAAGGCTTACACAATGGACATCCGTGCCGCAGAAATTTCCCGGGTCATCAAGGACCAGATCGCCAATTTCGGCACCGAGGCGGAAGTCTCGGAAACCGGCCAGGTGCTGTCGGTCGGCGACGGCATCGCGCGCATTCACGGGCTCGACAACGTCCAGGCGGGCGAGATGGTCGAATTCTCGAACGGCGTGCAGGGCATGGCGCTCAACCTCGAGGCCGACAATGTCGGCGTCGTGATCTTCGGGTCGGACTCGGAGATCAAGG
>NZ_JAQGKZ010000082.1 GCF_028289855.1 Sphingomonas bacterium
ACGGGGACTGGTGCGGGCGAAGGGACTCGAACCCCCACATCTTGCGATACTTGGACCTAAACCAAGCGCGTCTACCAGTTCCGCCACGCCCGCTTGGGACACCGCCGGTCGGCGGCGTCTATAGCAACTGTCCCCATCGGGGCAACCCGACAATTCTTAGTAATAGGATGCCGGAGCAACCCGTTGCAGCGTCGATGCGTTGGACGACTGAGAGGAACCGAACATGGCCACCCAGCCCCCACCCGAATTTCCCGACACGACCCAGCCCGGCGCGCCCGATATCGCCCCGCCGGAGGTCAGCCCACCGGCGCCCGATATCGACGTCCCCTCCCCCGGCGAACATCCGACCGGACCGGCCGACCCGCAAGGATAACCGAGATGACCGAACGAGACCCCCATCCCGACAGCCCGCCCGACGCCGACAACGACAAACGCGAAGACGTCGAACAGGCGAGCGAGAACAACGACGACGCCAAGCGCGACGAGGTTAGGAACGAGGACGACGACGCGCGGTAAATCCGGCCGCGCGTCTCTCAGAGGCGCGCGGTCGAGACCAGATAATGCGCCTCATCCTTATAGGCGTCGAAATAGTGGATCACCGGCGCTTCGAAGGTGATCAGGTACAGCTTCCCGTCGACCACCGCACCGTCGGCCACGCCCTTGCGGCGCACCTCTTCGCCCTGGACGACGAACGTATAGGTAAAGTGAAAGCCCGGCCGGCCGGCAAAGGTCGCCGGTTCGATCGAATCGATGTTCATCAGCGATGTGCCGATGGAGACGCGATAGCTGCTTTCGAACAGCTGGGCGATGTCCGGCACCAGCATGGTCTTCGAAAAGCGCGGCAAGGGCGCGGTCTTCTTCTTGGAATCGCGGAACAGCGTCGTGTCGTCGGGGATTCCGCCATAAAAGGTCACGTCGTCGAGCGTCAGCCCGTCGAGCGTCCAGCTTTCCGCATTGCGCCCGGGACGTGCCCCGAGCCGGTTCCAGTCGACCGACGGCGTCACCGTCAAAGCCGACTTGGCGACCGCGATCGGCACGCCCTTCGGCACCAGCTTGTAGCCGGCAATGGCGGGCGTGACGACGGCGGCAACTGCACAAGCCGCAACGGCCAATCGGGAAAAGCGTGTCATTGGGTTCCTCCTGCCAGCATGGCGATCATCGATTTGTCGGGAGCATCGGGTTTGCGTTCGAGATAAGATTTCAGCGCGGTCTGACCGGCGGGCTGGTCGCCCGAGCGCAGCAGCGCCAGGCCGAGCCCGCGCCAGGTTTCGACTGGCGCGTCGGGCGCCGTGCTGGCCTGGCGGTAGAAACCAACGGCCGCGGTCAAATCATCGGGCCGCCCGCGTGACCGATACAGTTCGCCCCGTGCGTAGTTGAGCGTCGGCGTCCAGCCTTCGTTCGCCAAGTGCGCGAGCAGAAAATCGGTCGCTCCGAAATCATTGAGCTTGATCTGATCGTCCACCAGCATCGTCCAGAACGGGCTTATCGACGCGACATATTCGCGCCGGCCGGACGTCCAGCCCGGCGACGGCGCAATCTTTTTCGCCTCGGCCGTCATCGCCGTGACGCGTTCCGCGGATGGCGGATGGCTGGCGAACAGGCCGCCATTTTTGTCCTTGCGGCTCTTCGTCCCGCGCGCGGCGGCGGTTGCGTCGGCCTCCTCGCGAAACTGCTCCCAGATTTTGGGCGCTTCGTTGGGATCGTATCCGGCGCGCGCGATCATCTCCACCGATCCGGCATCGGCCGCGGCTTCCTGTTCGCGCGAAAAACGGAAGATCGCCGACACCTCGCCCAAGGCGATCAAGGCTCCGACCAGCCCGAACATCGACAGCCACGCCGCCCCGGCCGCGCGGGCGCGCACTTCGCGAAACAGCAACAGCGAATGGCGATTCTCGTAATGGACGTATTCGTGCGCCAGCACGGCGGCCAATTGTGCCTCGTTACGCGTTCGCAGCAATAGGCCGGACCAGACCTGCATCATGCCGTTCGGTGCGATATTGGCGTTGAAATAGGCCGTGCGCGTCACATAAATGCGCACCTCGCTGCACCGCGGCCCGACCGTGCGGCAGAACACGCGGCGGACATAGTCATTGAGCGCCGCGTCGCGGATCACGAAGTTGGAATTTTTGAGATCGCGCTCCTGCTCCGCCATCTGCATCCACAGGCCGCGCTCGTCTTTGTCCTGCGGCTGATAAACCGCCGGGGCGACCTCGACCGTCGCCGACACGTCCGCCGGCGGCGGCGTCTGGGTTTGCGGCGGGACGGCCTGCCCCGACGGATAGGGCTGGGCAGCGGCGAGCTGGGTCAGCGCCATCGCCGCCGCCGCCACGCCGAGCGCAACGCGACGCGCGATCATTTTGCGGGCTTATCGGCGGCGGTGGGTTCGATGCGTCCCGGGAAGCCGCCGAGCAGTTGACCGACGCGCTTGTCGGCACCCGGCGAAGTCCGGACGTCGCCGCCCATCTGCGGATCGGCGTTGAGCCAGATCACTTCACCGGTTTTCAAATCGACCAGCCCGGCATAGCCGATATGAATGCCCGGCTGAATGGCGACCCCGAACATCGCGCCGAAGATCTGCGCCGCCTTGCGGCCGGCCGAGCCGTAACTGTCGAATGTGTAGAAGAACAACGCATAATCGGCGCCGGTCATCTTGCCGATCCGCTGCGTGCCGTCGCCCAGCGTCCAGTCGAATTCGCCCTTCTTGGTCGGCAAGCGGGCGCCGACGAACAGGCGGTTGACCTGGATCGCCTGCGCCACTGCGGTGAACAGCGCCTTATATTCCGCCAGATAGGCGCCGTCGTCGCCGGTCGGGTCTTCGTCCTGGAACACCAGCTTCGCACCGGCGACCCGGTCGTTGCGGCGTAGCGATTCGGCGATCTCCTTGCGCGCGGTTGCCGTCCAGTCGGCATTGGGCTCGTTCACCCCACCGGTGGTCATCGTGCCGACGCTCACGTCGGGCCGGAACACCACTACGGTAACGGGCTTGTCGGTCGGGAAAGTGAAACCCGGCTTGATCGCCGACCGTTCCTGCGCGAGCGCGCCAACCGGACACAGCACGACAAACGCGGCGATAATCGCCGCCCACAAGGTACGCATTGCTAAGAATCCCCCATTTGATTCGGGGCTGAAGCTATCGGCCAAGTAGAGCGGTGGCAAGATAGTGCGACGGGCAAACCCCCGAAACGCAACATTTTTTGCTACGGCATTGTCAACGTGTCAGCTTTTCACCCGCCGCGCAGACACGACGCGGACCGCCGCCACCGGAAGCTCGCCCTGGAACGAGCCGCGCAGCGACGCGGTGGGCGAAACGGGGGCGTCGAAGATCTTGAGCACCACATCCATCCCCTCGACCACGCGGCCGAACGCGGCATAACCCAGGTTGTCGCCTGGCTTGGCCGGGTCGGCGTCCATCGACGGTTGATCGCCGAGCATGATGGTGAAGTCGCCGCGCGCGGTACCGGGCGCGAGCCGCGGCGTCGACAGCACGCCGTCGAGATGCCGGATGCCGGTCAGCGTGGTCGGCTCGTGCTTGATCGGCGGCAGGACGCGCTTCGGGTCACCGTTGACGCCGAACTGGACGAAGCCGAACCGGTCGGCGACCTTGACCACGCGATAGAAGGTGATGCCGTCGAGCCGTTTCTGATCGACGTAACGCAGGAAATTGCCCGCGCTGACCGGGGCGCGGACGGTATCGGCTTCGACGACGAAGCGCCCGGCGGTGGTTTCGATCGCGACGCGGGGGAGCGGCGGCCCCGCGGGCGCGGGTGACGGCGCCGGCGCGGTCTGGGCGAGCGCGGGGATCGCCAGCAACCCGAGGACGATCGTCAGCAACTTGCGCATCGCACTCTCCTTCGGCCCGCAGCCTATGGCGCGGCTGCGCGCATCGCAACCGTCAGCCGGGCGACCAACGGTAATGCGCGACGATCTGGTCGGGCTTGTCGGGACGCGGGCCGAGCGATCGGAGCGTCATGCCGTGCCGCTCGTAAAATGCGCGGGCGCGATCGTTGGCGGTGTTGGACCACAGCGTGAAGCCTTCGGGCATCAGGCGCTTGGCCTCGGCGAACAGCGCCTTGCCTACGCCCCTGCCCTTCCAATCGGGGTCGAGGAACAATTGATCGACCTTTTCCGGATAGGTTGCCAGCATACCGACTACCACGCCATCAGCCTCGGCGACGGTCAACATCCAGTCGCCCTTCGCCAGATCCGCATCGAGCCGCGCACGCATCTCGGCGGGGGTCGGCGGAACACCCCGTTCCAACCCGGTCGACAGCCAACCGTCGAGCCAAACGCGCACGATCGCATCGTAATCCGCCGGTGTCGCCGGCCGGACGACGATATCGCTCAGGACAGCGCCTTCTTGAGCAATTCGTTGACCACCGCCGGATTGGCCTTGCCCTGCATCGCCTTCATCGTCTGACCGACAAAGAAGCCGAACAACGCTTCCTTGCCGCCGCGATATTGTTCGAGCTGGCCGGGATTGGCGGCGAGTACGCCGGCGATCACGTCTTCGATCGCGCCGGTGTCGCTGGTCTGCTTGAGTCCGCGTTCCTCGACGATTGTGCCGGGCGCGTCGCCGGTTTCGAGCATCACCTCGAATACCTGCTTGGCCAGACTCCCCGACAGCGTACCGTCGCCGACGAGCGCGAGCAGCTCGGCGGCCTGGCCCGGCGTAACCGGTGAGTCGGTGATATCCTTGCCCAGCCGGTTGAGTGCGCCGAACAGTTCGGACGAAACCCAGTTCGCCGCCGCGACCGGCTTGGCGCCCGCTTCCAGCAACGCATCGAACCAGCGCGCAGTCTCGACCTCGGCGGTCAGGACGTTCGCCTGATAGGGCGTGACCCCCTGCGCCTCATACCGCGCGCGCTTGGCGTCGGGCAGTTCGGGCAGGCTGGCGAGGCAATCAGCAAGGAACGCGTCGTCCAATTCGAGCGGGAGCAGGTCGGGATCGGGGAAGTAACGGTAATCGTGCGCATCCTCCTTCGACCGCATCGAGCGAGTCTCGTTGCGGTCGGGATCGTAGAGGCGGGTTTCCTGGACGATCTTGCCGCCCTCCTCCAGCACTTCGACCTGGCGGCGCGCTTCCTGTTCGACCACGGCCATCACGAAGCGCACCGAATTGACGTTCTTGGTCTCGGTCCGCGTGCCGAAATCCTCGCCGAGCCGCCGCACGGAGACGTTGACGTCGGCGCGCATCGATCCTTCTTCCATGTTGCCGTCGCACGATCCGACATAGCGAAGGATCGCGCGCAGCTTGCGCACATAGGCCCCGGCTTCGGCGGGCGAGCGCATGTCGGGCTTGGAGACGATCTCCATCAGCGCGACGCCTGAGCGGTTGATGTCGACATAGGAATGCGACGGGTGCTGGTCGTGCACCGACTTGCCGGCGTCCTGCTCAAGATGCAGCCGCTCG